>NZ_BAABCP010000002.1:0-300000 GCF_039539005.1 Microbacterium soli | reverse complement strand
CCATCCGAAGGAGGCTGAACGCGCTCAGATCCCGAGGTCTGCGGCGAACTGCGCGGACTCCAGACGGTTCTTGATCGCGGCGAGGAAGCGGGCGGCATCCGCGCCGTCGATGATTCGGTGATCGTAGGAGATCGCCAGGTACACGTAGGAGCGGACCGCGATGGCGTCCACGCCGTCGACCGTGACCACGCCCGGGCGCTTGAACACCACGCCCGTGCCGAGGATCGCCGACTGCGGCAGGAACACCAGCGGCGTGTCGAACAGCGCGCCGCGCGAGCCGGTGTTCGTCACCGTGAACGTGCCGCCGGCCAGCTCGTCGGGCTTCAGCTTGTTGTCGCGCGTGCGAGCGGCGAGGTCTGCGATCTCATGTGCGAGCTGTGCGATGTTCTTCGACGCCGCGTCCCGGACCACCGGAGTGAGCAGGCCTCGCTCGGTGTCCACCGCGATCGAGATGTTCTCCGAGGCGGGGTAGACGATGCTGTCGCCGTCGACGGTGGAGTTGATGATCGGGTAGGCCTGCAGCGCCTCCGCGGCGGCGAGGGTGAAGAACGGCAGGAAGGAGAGCTTGTCGCCCGTCTTCTGCAGGAACTCGTCCTTCTTGGCCGTGCGGTACGCGGCGAGCGCGGTGACGTCCACCTCGACGAAGGTGGTCAGCTGGGCGGTCTGCTGCATCGAGGCGACGGCGCGCTCCGCCACGACCTTCCGGAGTCGCGACATCTTCTGGGTCGTACCGCGCAGCGGCGACACCTCGAGAGGCGCCGGTGCCGGCGCGGGCGCGGCGGCACCGGCGGCGGGTGCCTGCGCCTTCGCCTCGGCGGCCTTGAGCACGTCCTCCTTGCGGATGCGGCCTCCGACGCCGGTGCCGGTGACTGTGGCGAGGTCGATGCCCTGCTGGGCGGCCAGGCGGCGCACGAGCGGTGTCACGTACAGCGTCTCGGAGGGCGCCGCCGCTGGTGCGGCGGGTGCGGGTGCCGCCGCCGGAGCGGTGGGGGTGGGGGCGGGAGCCGCCGGGGCGGGAGCAGCAGGCGCGGGAGCGGGAGCAGCAGGCGCGGGGGCGGGAGCAGCAGGCGCCGGGGCGGCGGCAGCGGCCGCAGGAGCGCCCGAGCCGATCCGTGCGAGCACGGCTCCGACGGCGACTGTCTCGTCCTCGGCGGCGAGGATCTCCTGCAGAGTGCCGGCGACGGGCGAGGGGATCTCGGTGTCGACCTTGTCCGTGGAGATCTCCAGCAGCGCCTCGTCGACGGCGACGTCGTCGCCGACAGCCTTCAGCCAGCGGGTGACGGTGCCCTCGGTCACGGACTCGCCCAGCTCCGGAAGCACGACATCGGTCGCACCACCGGACGCCGCCGGTGCGGGTGCCGTGGCAGCAGGAGCGGGGGCGGGCTCCGCGACGGGCGCGGGCGCCGTCTCCGCAGCGGGTGCGGCTGCGGCCGGTGCATCCCCTGTCACGGGGGCGCTCGTCCCGTCGCCGATGCGGGCGAGCAGCGCGCCGACCTCGACGGTCTCGTCCTCGGCAACGAGGATCTCCTCGATGATGCCGCTGACGGGCGAGGGGATCTCGGTGTCGACCTTGTCTGTCGAGATCTCGAGCAGGCCCTCATCCGCCTGCACCGATTCGCCGACCTGTTTCAGCCAGCGGGTGACCGTACCCTCGGTGACACTCTCCCCGAGTGCGGGAAGGACCACGGGTGTGCTCATGACGGAGTCTCCTTCAGAAATCTGTGACGCCCCAAGCTTAGTGACCCGGGCGTCCTGTTGGCGGTTCAGAGTGCGTGGAGCGGTTTTCCGGCCAGGGCGAGGAAGGCCTCGCCGAGCGCCTCGCTCTGGGTCGGGTGCGCGTGGATGAGAGAGGCGAAGTCCTCGGGATGCGCCTCCCAGGCGACGGCCAGCTGCCCCTCCGTGATGAGTTCGCCGACGCGGTCGCCCAGCAGATGCATGCCGAGCACCGGGCCGTCCTTGAGGCGCACCACCTTGACGGTGCCCGTCGTGCCGATGATCTCGCTCTTGCCGTTGCCGGCGAGACTGTACTCGTAGGCGATGACGGAGTCCCGTCCATGGGCGGCGACCGCGGCGTCCTCCGTGATGCCGACGGATGCGACCTCCGGGCTGCAGTAGGTGACGCGCGGGATCCGCGTCTCCGGGGCGGCGGGGACGTCCATCCCCGCGATGCGCTCGGCCACGGCGATGCCCTGCAGGAATCCGCGGTGCGCGAGCTGGAGTCCGGGAACGATGTCGCCGACGGCCCAGAGCCCGGGGACGCCGGTTCGCAGCTGGTCGTCGACGATGACGAATCCGCGGTCGAGCCTGACGCCCGCCTCGGCGAAGCCGAGGCCCGAGGTGGCGGGGCCGCGGCCCACGGCCACCAGCAGGTAGTCGGCGGTGAAGGCCTTGCCGTCCTCCAGCGTCACGGTGACCTGCTTCTCGTCCTGCTCGGCCTTCTGGAAGCGGGTCCCCAGGTTGTAGGAGATGCCCTTGCGACGGAACGCGCGCTCGAGACCCTTGCTGAGGGCGACGTCCTCGTTGGGGACGAGGTGCGGCAGCGCCTCGACGATCGTCACTTCGGCGCCGAAGGAGTGCCAGACACTGGCGAACTCGACGCCGATGACACCGCCGCCGAGGACGACGACGCTCGACGGGATCTCCTCGAGAGCGAGTGCCTGCTCGCTGGTGAGGATGCGCCCTCCGATCTCCAGCCCCGGCAGGGACCGGCTGTACGAACCCGTGGCGAGCACCACATCCGTGCCGACGTAGCGATCCGCACCGACGCGCACGGCGCGATCCGGCTCGAGGAATCCCTCTCCGTCGACGACGGTGATCCCGCGTGCCTTGATCAGGCCCTGCAGCCCCTTGTACTTCTTGGCGACGATGCCGTCGCGGTAGGCGGTCACGCCCGCCGCGTCGATCCCGTCGAGCTGGGCGGTCACCCCGACGGATGCCGCGGTGCGGACGTGATCGGCGACCTCGGCGGCATGCAGCAGCGCCTTGGTGGGGATGCATCCGCGGTGCAGGCAGGTGCCCCCGACCCTGTCCTTCTCGATCAGCGCAACCTTCTTCCCGAGCTCGGCGGCGCGCAGCGCGGCCGCGTAGCCGCCGCTGCCTGCGCCGAGGATGACGAGGTCGAACCCGTGGTCGCTCATCATGCCTCCTCGACGGATGCGCGCGCGAACGCGATGAGGGAGCGCACCGTCGCGCCGGTGGCGCCCTTCTCGGTGAAGCCGTAGGCCGCGCCCTTGTGCTCGGCGGATCCGGCGACGTCCAGATGCACCCAGGGGATGCGCGGCGCGTCCGGGTCCTCCCCGGTGCGTCCCACGAAGCGCTGCAGGAACAGCCCCGCGAACATCGAACCGCCGGAGCGATCGGACATGTTGGCGTTGACCATGTCGGCGATGGGCGACTCGAGCAGCTCCTCCATGTATTCCGGCAGCGGCAGTCGCCACGCGGGTTCGCCGACCTCCTCCGCGGCGGCGAGGTATTCGGCGACGGCGGCGTCCTCGCCCATCACTCCGGTATGGCGCATGCCGAGCGCCGTGATGATGGCACCGGTCAGAGTCGCCACGTCGAAGATCACGTCCGGCTTCTCACGGCTCGCGGCGACCAGGCCGTCGGCCATCACCAGACGCCCCTCCGCGTCCGTGTTGAGCACCTCGACGGTCTGTCCGTCCGCCATCCGCAGCACGTCCCCGGGGCGTATCGCGCGGCCGGAGGGCATGTTGTCGGCGATGCACATCCATGCGGTCACGCGCACGGCCAGACCCAGCGTCGCGATCGCGCGGATGACGGCGAGCACCGTCGCGGCACCCGTCATGTCGAATTTCATGCCCAGCATGCCGGCCGCGGGTTTGAGCGAGAGTCCGCCGGTGTCGAAGGTGATGCCCTTGCCGACCAGGGCGATGTGGCGTCCGGCGTCAGAGGGGGAGTAGCTGAGTCTGACGAGGCGGGGCGGGCGGTCCGAGCCGCGCCCGACGCCGAGGATCCCGCCGAAGCCGGCCTTCTCGAGCTGCTTCTCGTCGAGGATCTCCACCTGCACGGGCAGCGAGGCGACGGCATCCAGTGCGGACTGCGCGAGCTGAGCGGGGCTCTGCCATTCGGCGGGGACGGTGACGAGGTCCTTCACGAGGGCCACTGCCTCAGCCACCGTCCGGGCGGAGTCCAGCGCCGTCTCGTCGAGCGACACGGTGTGCAGGACGAGTCGGTCCGGACGGGTGGGCTTCTTCTCCGAGCGGTAGTCGTCGAAGCGGTAGCCGCCCAGAAGCGCGCCCTCGGCCGCGGCCTCCGAGAATGCGTCGAGGCCCGGGCCGAAACCGATGGACACCGTGGAGAAGCCCGTGAGGCTGCGCGCGGCGGTCGCCACGGCATCGCGCACGGTGGCCGCGCTGGGCGTCGGGCCGGCGCTGACGACGGCCAGTGGCACGTCGCTGAAGCCCGGCAGATGCACGCGGGTGAAGCTGGAGGGTCTGCCCTTGTACCCGATGCCGGAGAGTGCGGCGGCGAGACCCTCGTACTCGGCGAGCGCCTCCTGGGCGCTGTCGGGATCGGGGATGACGAGCACTGCGGCGTCTGCAGCACTTCCGGGGAACGGATCGGCGGTGGTCGAGATCGCGGGAAGCGTCATGGTCCCATCCTAGATAGCCCGTCTGCGCGGGCGCTGGCTCCGGCATGTCCGTGTTCGCTGTCAGCATGAGAAGGTCCCGTCCCGACGTCGCACCGGCTCGTAGCATTGAGTCATGCCCTTCTCCGATGAGCTGTACGAGTCGATCTCCGGTGCGCCCGACGTGCCCACCGGTCTTCCCCTGGTGATGCTGCTGACCGGATTCACGGATGCGGGGAGCGCCGTCTCCGGGCTGATCGACCACCTGCACGGGAGCACGGCGCCGCAGCCGCTGATCGTCTTCGACAACGATGTGCTGCTGGATTACCGGGCGCGCCGACCCGTCATCGTCTTCGACCAGGATCATCTGACGGAGTTCCGGCCCGCGAAGCTGGAGCTCGCCCTGGCCCACGACGCGCTGGGTCAGCCCTTCCTGCTGTTGTCCGGCTACGAGCCGGACTTCGCGTGGAACGCGTTCACGGACGCCGTCGTCAGCTTCGCCGCCGGGTTCCAGGTCTCCTCCGTCACCTGGGTGCACTCCATCGCCATGCCGGTTCCGCACACGCGGCCGCTGGGCACGACGGTCAGCGGCAACCGTCGGGATCTCATCGCCGCGCACTCCGTGTGGAAGCCGCGCACGCAGGTCCCCGCCACGGTGGGTCACCTGCTCGAGTACCGCCTGATCCAGCACGACGTGCGCGTGGCGGGATTCGTGCTGCTGGTGCCGCATTACCTGGCGGACACGGAGTATCCGGACACCGTGGTCGCCGCCGCGGATCGACTGATGATCGCCACGGGCCTCGTGCTGCGCATGGACGAAGTGCAGGAACGGCGCGAGGAGTACCTCCAGCGCGTCGAGTCGCAGGTGCGCGGCAACGAGGAGCTCACGCACATGGTGCACACGCTCGAGCGCCGCCACGACGCGTACATGGCCGGTCGCGAGGACGGCGAGGACGTGGAGGACGCCTTCGACGAGCACGACCTGCCCAGTGCCGATGAGCTCGCCGCCGAGCTGGAGCGCTACCTCGCCGACCGCCGTCCGGGCGATGAAGACAAGCACAGTTGACCCGGCGCGCGGGACTTCCCGCCGACGACGCGCCGACCGTACAGGTGTGTGATAATGGACGTCCGACCCGTTGTCAACCGTCGATCTCCACGATCGCACTTGACAAGGGTCTTACTAGTGTCCGAAATGGCCCGGAGCGCCCGCTGCGCTCCGTGAAAGGCGAAACGTGACTCCTGCCACGACCAAGAAGACCCGGACGACCACGAAGAACACGGCCGTGAAGGCCGGGAACGCGGAGACGGAGGTCGTCGAGGAGACGGCGCCGGCCCCGGCGGAGAAGACCGCTGCGAAGAAGTCTTCGGCTGCGAAGAAGGCCGCAGCCGGCAAGGCGTCGGCGAAGCGCGCGACGCGGAAGAAGAAGGACGACGCCGAGGTCGACGACGAGGTCGTCGAGACGGTCGAGGCCGAGGACGAGGAGGGCGAGAAGAAGCCGGAGTTCACCGAGCCGCTGCCCACCGGCGCGATCGTCCTGAGCTCCAAGGACGAGGACGACGTCCCCGTCTACTCCGCGCAGATCACCGGCGCCACGGCCGACCCGGTCAAGGACTATCTGAAGCAGATCGGAAAGGTCGCGCTGCTGAACGCGGCCGAAGAGGTCGAACTGGCGATGCGCATCGAGGCGGGCCTGTTCGCCGAGGAGAAGCTGTCGGCCATGTCCGCGACCGAGAAGTCCAGTCAGCTCGGGCTCGACCTGCAGTGGGTCGCTCGCGACGGGCAGCGCGCCAAGAGCCACCTGCTGGGCGCCAACCTGCGTCTGGTCGTCTCGCTGGCCAAGCGCTACACCGGGCGCGGCATGCAGTTCCTGGATCTCATCCAGGAGGGCAACCTCGGTCTCATCCGCGCCGTCGAGAAGTTCGATTACACCAAGGGCTTCAAGTTCTCCACCTACGCCACGTGGTGGATCCGTCAGGCGATCACCCGCGCCATGGCGGATCAGGCTCGCACCATCCGCATCCCCGTCCACATGGTCGAGGTCATCAACAAGCTCGCCCGCGTGCAGCGGCAGATGCTGCAGGACCTGGGCCGTGAGCCCACCCCCGAGGAGCTCAGCCGCGAGCTGGACATGACGCCCGAGAAGGTCATCGAGGTGCAGAAGTACGGCCGCGAGCCGATCTCGCTGCACACGCCCCTCGGCGAGGACGGCGACAGCGAGTTCGGAGACCTCATCGAGGACACCGAGGCCGTCGTGCCCGCCGACGCCGTCGGATTCACGATGCTGCAGCGCCAGCTCGAACAGCTGCTGGATTCCCTCTCCGAGCGCGAGGCCGGGGTCATCCGGATGCGCTTCGGCCTGGGCGACGGACAGCCCAAGACCCTCGACCAGATCGGCGACACCTTCGGCGTGACGCGCGAGCGCATCCGTCAGATCGAGTCGAAGACCATGGCCAAGCTGCGTCACCCGAGCCGTTCGCAGTCGCTGCGGGACTACCTCGAATGATGTCGACCGCACCTCGGGCGCGCTCGGCCGGCCTGCGGTACGTCGTCCCCGTGCTGGCGGGAAAGCTCGCACGCTTCGCGACTCGTCTGCGCGGGGGAGGCTCGGCGTTCCCCGGATACCTTACCAACAGGATGGCTCCGACGCTGCTGCCGACGCTCGCGGGACAGTTCCGTCACGGCGTGGTGTTCGTCCTCGGCTCCAACGGGAAGACGACGACCACGCACATGATCAGCGAGGTCCTTCGCGCGCACGGCCTGACGGTGTTCACCAACCCCACCGGGGCGAACCTCCCGCAGGGCGTGACCAGTGCGCTGCTGGCGGACGCCACTCTCACGGGGCGGATCCGGGCCGATGTCGCGGTGCTCGAAGTCGACGAGGGCTATGCGGCGGATCTCGCCGATCAGCTCTCCCCGTCGGTCATCCTCTCGCTGAACGTCCAGGTCGACCAGCTGTACCGGTTCTACGAGACCGAGCGCGTCGCCGACATGATGCTGGACGCGTCCACGCGTGCGCACTCGCATGTCGTGGTCAACCGCGACGACCCGTACCTCAGCAAGATCGACACGGACGCGATGGCCGCGCCCGTGTCGTTCTTCGGGGTGGCGCCGGAGATCGTCGCCGCTTCCGCGCACGGACTGGCCAACGCCCTCGACACCCGGAGCGGCAATGCCGGGACCCGGGCGCGGGACGCCTACTCCGAGGTGCGCGTGGTCGACGGCCGTGACGTCGCGATCCGCATCGGTGAGGCGGATGCGTCGGTGCGCCTGCCCGCCCGTGGTCTGCACTACGCGGCCGACGCCGCCGCCGCTCTCGCCGTCGCCTCCCGCGTGCTCGGCGACGGATTCTCGACGGACGCCGCTGCGCAGGGCTTCTCTCGGATGGCACCGGCCTACGGCCGCGGCGAGGTCATCCCGCTGCACAGCGACCCGCAGGGCGAGCAGGTCGAGTTCGTCATGTTCAAGAACGCGCCCAGCCTGCAGATGAACCTGGACGCGCTGGAGGGCGCGCCCGAGCGCGCGCTCATCGCCATCGACGAGGGCACGCCCGACGTGTCCTGGCTGTACGACGTGGACTTCCAGGCGCTCGAGGGCGTCGACGTCGTCACCGGTGAGAAGGCGTACCAGCTGGCGCTGGCGCTCGAGCACGCGGGCGTGCGCATCGGAACCGTCGAGCCCGACATGGAGAAGGCCGTCGCGATGATGCGCGAGTTCCCGTCGACCTCGGCCGGACGCCAGACCTGGTTCGTCAACTACGAGCTCATGATGATCGGCCGGAGGATCCTCGGCCACGGCGACCAGGAGGTGGCCCGCCGATGACGCGGATCACGATCGCGCAGCTGTACCCGGATCTTCTCGGCGTCACAGGCGACCGCGGGAATGTGCGCGCGCTGGAGGCCCGGCTCGAACTCGCCGACGTCAACCGGGTGACTCACCGGATCGCCGTCGGCGAGGAGTTGCCGGACGAGGTCGACATCCTCGTGATCGGAAACGGTCCGCTCTCCGCGATGCGGGCCGTGCACGCCGATCTGACGGCGCGAGCGGACCGCATCAGGTCGCACGTCGAAGACGGCGGCGCACTGCTGGCCGTCGGCGGCGGTGCGGAGCTGCTCAGCCGCGGCGTGACGACGCTGGACGGCGAGAGACTCGACGGGCTCGGTGTTCTCGATGCGACCGTCGCGCGCACCAGGACGCGCAAGGTCGGCTACATCATCGCCGACACCGAGATCGGACGGGTGATCGGCTTCGAGGATCACGCCAGCGAGTGGACGCTCGCCGACCACGCGCTCGGATACGGCCGCGTGGCTTTCGGCCAGGGCGGCTTCGCGCTGCCGGCGGAGGCGGACGGTCACCCCGTGCGCGGCGAGATGCTCCGCGTCGGGAACGCGTTCGCGACGACCATCCAGGGGCCCGTGCTGCCGCTGAATCCCGGCCTCACCCGTGAGATCCTCACTGCCGTGTGCGCGCGCCGCGGTACGGATGTCGATCTCACGGCGGGGGCGGAGACACTGGATGCGTACGCCGCCGGCGCGCGCACCGCCATCGAGGCGCTCGTGCACGGCAAGGGCTTCAACACCATCCAGCTCTGAACCGGGAGGCGACATGTC
Source organism: Microbacterium soli (assembly GCF_039539005.1). Taxonomy (NCBI): domain Bacteria; kingdom Bacillati; phylum Actinomycetota; class Actinomycetes; order Micrococcales; family Microbacteriaceae; genus Microbacterium; species Microbacterium soli. Next base: position 290,804 of record NZ_BAABCP010000002.1, on the reverse strand, counting down.
AGGCAGTGCTGCGCCCCGGGTGCTGCTGTCCCGCAGCGCGCTCGCACGCAACGCGAAGGCTCTGAACGTGCGAGGGCGGGTCGTGGATCTGCGCCATGACGCGTACGGGCACGGTCTCGACGAGGCGGCGCGGATCGTCGTGGACGCCGGTGCGAGCCGCATCCTCACCGGAACGGGCGACGAGGCGGCGCGGCTGCGAGATGCGGGTGTTCCCGCGCAGGCGGACGCGCTGGTCCCCGCCACCGCATCGGACCTGACCGCCGCATCGGCGCTGTTCGGCATCCCCGACGCCGCGACACCGGCGGATGCCCTGCCCGTGATGATGCTGGAGGGGCGTGTGCTGGCCGTCAAACCGCTCTTGAAGGGCGAGGCCGTCTCCTACGGCTACACGCACCGCGCGAGCAGGGACACGCGCATCGCCCTCGTGACAGGAGGCTACGCGCAGGGCATCGTGCGGGCGCTCGGCAATCGTGCACACGTGCAGATCGGTGAGCGCACCCATCCCGTCATCGGACGCATCGCGATGGACGTGTGCGTCGTGGACCTGGAGGACGTCCACGCCGAGGTCGGGGATCCGGTCACCTATTTCGGCGGTACCGGCAGCGTGCGACGCGGCCTGGCGGAATGGGCGGATGCCACCGGCCTGAGCGCACTGGAGATGGCCGTCGTGATCGGTCGGAGCACCGAACGGAGCTGGGTCGCATGAGCACGCCGGTCCTGGAGATCTCCCGCAGCGCGTTCCGCGCCGATCTGGACGCCGTTCGCGCACGACTGGGCGAGTCGCGACTGCTCCTGGTGATGAAGGACGACGCCTACGGCCACGGCATCGGCTGGGCGGTGCCCGAGGCGGAATCGGCCGGCGTGGACTGGTTCGGCAGTTATGACATCCCCAGCGCGCTGCGCATCCGTCCGCTGACCACCGGTCGGGTGTATGCCTGGGCGACCTCCAGCACGGATGAGGTCGAGGCCGCGCTGAACGCGGATGTCGAGTTGGGTGTCGGCTCCGCCGACTATCTGGCCGACGTCATCGCCGCGGCCGAGCGTCTGGGCATCGGGGCGGGCGTGCATCTGAAGATCGACACCGGACTGCATCGCAACGGCTTCCGGCCGGAGCAGTGGCGAGAGGCGATCGAGACATCGCTCGCCGCGCAGCGGCGCGGTCTGATCCGCGTCGTCGGGGTGTGGAGCCATCTCGCCGAGGCCAGCGACGAGGAGGACGATGCCGCACAGCGCGTGTTCCGCGGCGCCGTGCACGAGCTCGAGCAGGCCGGAGGAGCGCCGGAGGTGCTGCACCTGACCGCGTCGGCGGCGGCGTGGTGGCGGCCGGAGCTGCGCGGGACGCTGAGTCGCGTCGGCGCGTTCTGCTACGGCATCCGCTCCGCCGGCGGTCCGCAGCCGGATGGGCTGACGCTCATCTCCCGGCTCATCGCGACCGTCGACGCCGTCGATGACGGCGAGGTGCGCTTGGGGATCGGTTCGTTCCACGGACTGCCGTCGATCCTCTCCGGTGTGGAGGTGGGCACTCCCGGCGGTCCGCGCCGCATCATCCGCATCGACGGCGACCGTACGCTGCTCGAGCCCTGGCCGGGCGCGCGGAAGGGGGATCGTGTGACCGTGTTCGGGCCCGGTCGCGATGGCGAGCAGGACGCCACGGCGCTCGCGGAGCGGATCGGCAGCGTGGGCGAGGAGATCCTCACCCGGCTCACCCCCGAGGTGCGCCGGGTGCTGATCGACTGAGGGGTCTCAGGCCTCGATGAGGCGTGCGGTCTCGTCGTGCCAGCTGGTGGCCACGGCGCGCAGCTTCTCCTCGTACTTGCGCCCGTGGTGAGCGCAGAACAGCATCTCGGTGCCGTTGACCTCGGCGGCGATGTACGCCTGTGCGCCGCAGGAATCGCAGCGGTCCAGCGCAGTGAGGCGGAACTGGACGGTCTCTCGCTCTGTCGTAGCGTTCATCTCGGTGCCTCCTCAGGATCCGACGTTTCCCGGTCGTGCTCAATACAACCATGCGCGGCGGGCCTGCATGCCCGCATCCCGGCGTGTTTCGCTGTGCGCGTACGCGCACAGCGGGGGCTCGTCCGCCGGGGGAGTGTCGCGGCCTTCGCGGGTGCGGTCGCCGAATAGACTCGACCATTGTGACCGCCGAGTATTCCGCCCATCACCTCCAAGTGCTCGAGGGGCTCGAGGCCGTCCGGAAGCGGCCCGGCATGTACATCGGATCCAACGGATCCCCGGGGCTCATGCACTGCCTGTGGGAGATCATCGACAATTCGGTCGATGAGGCCGTGGCGGGCAACGGATCCAGCATCCGGATCGTCCTGCACGCGGACGGCAGCGTGCAGGTCTCCGACCGCGGACGCGGAGTGCCTGTCGACATCGAGCCCCGTACGGGGCTCACGGGCGTCGAGGTGGTGTACACCAAGCTGCACGCCGGCGGGAAGTTCGGCGGCGGTTCGTACGCCGCGTCCGGTGGTCTGCACGGCGTGGGGGCCTCGGTCGTCAACGCGCTCTCGGAGCGTCTCGACGTCGAGGTCGATCGCGACGGGAAGACCTATGCGATGTCCTTCCGGCGGGGCGAGCCCGGGGTGTTCGCGGACGACGGCGAGCCGCGCCCGGATTCGCCGTTCACGCCGTTCGAGAAGCGCAGCGAGCTGCGTGTGGTGGGCAAGGTCCCCAAGGGCGTCAGCGGCACGAGGGTACGCTACTGGGCCGACCGCCAGATCTTCACCGCGGATGCCGCGTTCCAGCTCGGCGAGCTGGAGAACCGCGTCCGGCAGACCGCATTCCTCGTCCCCGGGCTCGAGCTCGTCGTGCGCGACGAGCGCCCCGCGGCGGATGCCGAAGGCCGGGCTCTCCCACCGGTTGAGACGTCGTACCTGTATGAAGGCGGAATCTCGGAGTTCGTGGACTATCTGGCCGCTGATGCGCCCATCACCGACACCTGGCGCATCCAGGGCTCGGGATCGTTCACCGAGACCGTGCCGGTGCTTCAGCCCGACGGCCACATGAAGCCCACGGAGGTGCAGCGCGAGTGCGAGGTCGACATCGCGCTGCGCTGGGGCACGGGCTACGAGACCGTCACCCGCTCCTTCGTGAACATCATCGCCACGCCCAAGGGCGGCACGCATCAGCAGGGCTTCGAGCAGGAGCTGCTGAAGTTCCTGCGCGGCCAGGTCGAGCAGAACGCCCGCCGTCTCAAGGTCGGCAACGACAAGCTGGAGAAGGACGACGTGCTGGCGGGGCTGACCGCGGTGCTGACGGTCACCGTCCCCGAGCCGCAGTTCGAGGGACAGACCAAGGAGGTGCTCGGCACCCCCGCTGTGCGCTCCATCGTCGCGAAGGTGATGCGCCAGGAGCTGGCCGCACGATTCTCATCCACCAAGCGGGACGACAAGAACCAGGTGTCCATGCTCCTGGACAAGATCGTCTCCGAGATGAAGGCGCGCGTCTCGGCGCGGGCGCACAAGGAGACCCAGCGCCGCAAGTCCGCGCTGGAGTCCTCGTCGTTGCCGGCGAAGCTCGTCGACTGCCGCTCGGACGACGTCGCCAACAGCGAGCTGTTCATCGTCGAGGGGGATTCCGCCCTCGGAACCGCGCGGCATGCGCGCAACAGCGAGTTTCAGGCGCTGCTGCCCATCCGGGGGAAGATCCTCAACGTGCAGAAGGCCTCGATCAGCGACATGCTCGGCAACGCGGAGTGCGCGGCGATCATCACGACCATCGGGGCGGGATCGGGGCGCTCCTTCGAGCTCGCCCAGGCGAGGTACGGCAAGATCATCCTGATGAGCGATGCCGACGTCGACGGCGCGCACATCCGCACTCTGCTGCTGACGCTGTTCTTCCGGTACATGCGACCGCTGCTGGAGGCCGGCAGGGTGTTCTCGGCCGTGCCCCCACTGCATCGGGTGATCGTCATGAATCCCGGGTCCAAGCCGAATGAGACCATCTACACGTACTCGGAGCAGGAGCTGCACGCACTGCTCGCCAAGCTGCAGAAGGCGGGCAAGCGCTGGCAGGACCCGATTCAGCGTTACAAGGGCCTCGGTGAGATGGACGCCGACCAGCTGGCGACGACGACGATGGACAAACACGGTCGACTGCTGCGGCGCGTCACGATCGACGACGCCGAGGCGGCGGATGCGGCAGTGCGCACCTTCGAGCTGCTGATGGGCAGCGAGGTCGCGCCGCGCCGGGAGTTCATCATGACCTCCAGCGACCGCCTCAGCCGGGAGGCCATCGACGCCTGATCCGGTCGGCGGACGCCTCGCGGGTCAACCGATGGCGGTGCCGATCGTGCCGACCACGGCGTCCAGCGGCTGACCGGAGCCGTCGCGCTTCGCACCGGCATCCGGCAGCAGCCGGGTCGCGCCGTCGGCGCCCACCGCACGCGGTCGCGCCCCCGCCCAGGCGAGGGTCAGACGGTCCTCTCCCTTCAGGAAGGCATGCGCGCGCACACCGCCCGTGGCGCGTCCCTTGCCGGGGAACTCCTCGAACGCGGACACCTTCGCGCGTCCGGCATCCGCGCCGGCGAGCATCCCGGCGGAGCCGGAGATCGTCACGACCACGGCGTCGTCCTGGGATGAGACCACGGTGAACGAGACCACGTCGGCATCCGACGCGAGTTTGATCCCCGCCATGCCGGCGGCCGGAGCCCCCTGCGGACGCACCGCGGAGGCGGAGAAGTGCAGCAGGTGAGCGCTGGAGGTCACGAAGACGAGTTCTGCCTCGTCGGGAGCGGAACCGGCACCCACGACGAGATCCTTCGGTTTGAGCGCGATGATCTCCAGGTCGGGCTTGGCTGCGAGTGCGGACGGGATGATGCGCTTGACCACGCCGTTCCTCGTGCCGAGCGCCAGCGGTGTGTCATCGTCGAAGCGGATGAGGGCGAGCACGCGTTCGCTCCGGTCGGTGATGCCCAGGTAGTCGGAGATGCGCACGCCCGCGCCGAGCCCGACGGACGAGGCCGGTACGGCGGGAACGTCGACAGGAGTGAATCGCAGCACGCGTCCGGCGGTGGTGACGGCGCCGATCTCACTGCGCGTCGTGGTCTCCAGCCTCGCCTGGATCGCGTCGTGCTTGCTGCGGCGAGCGGGCTCCGGGATGGGAGTGCCGGGTTCGGCGTCGACGCGCACCGCGCGCCCCGTGGTGGACAGCAGCAGGGTCGTCGGGGCGTCGGCGATCTGCAGGTCCGCAGCGGACTTGGTCGTCCGGGACCGCGGGGGAGCGGCGTTGAGCAGGAGGGTGCGCCGGGGGGTTCCGAAGGTCTCGGCGACCTGATCGAGCTCGGCGGCGACCTGCGACCGCACGAGGGCGGGGTCCCTGAGGAGCTTCTCGAGCTCGGCGATCTCGGCGAGCAGCCGGTCGCGCTCGGCCTCCAGCTCGAGCCTCGAGAACTTCGTGAGTCGCCGCAGCCGGAGCTCGAGGATGTACTCGGCCTGCACCTCGTCGAGGTCGAACACCTGCTGGAGGCGGGCGCGGGCCGTCTCGGAGTCGTCGGAGGAGCGGATGACCTGGATGACCTCGTCGATGTCGAGGATCGCCAGCAGCAGACCCCGCACGAGGTGCAGCCGTTCGTTGCGACGGGCCAGGCGATAGCGGCTGCGCCGTTCGACGACCTCGATGCGATGCTGCAGGTACACCCGCAGCAGCTCTTTGAGCCCGAGCGTGCGGGGCTGTCCGTCCACGAGAGCGACGTTGTTGATCGAGAAGGATTCCTCGAGGGGCGTGTAGCGGAACAGCTGCTCGAGTACCGCTGCGGCGTCGAAGCCGGTCTTCACGGTGATGACCAGGCGCAGGCCGTTGGTGCGATCGGTGAGATCCTGCACATCGCTGACGCCGACGAGCTTCTTGGCGTTGACCGCGTCCTTGAGCTTCTCGATGACGCGCTCGGGACCGACCTGGTACGGCAGTTCGGTGACGATGATGCCGGTGCGCCGCGGTCCCAGCGGCTCGATGGACGTCTTGGCGCGGAGCTTGAAGGCGCCGCGGCCGTTCTCGTAGGCGTCCTTGACGCCGTCGAGCCCCATCAGGATGCCGCCGGAGGGGAAGTCCGGACCGGGGACGAACTCCATGAGCTCGGCGGTGGTGGCCTCGGGGTGCTCCAGCAGATGCGTCGCGGCGGCGACCACCTCGATGAGGTTGTGCGGGGCCATGTTCGTGGCCATGCCCACGGCGATGCCGCTCGCGCCGTTGACGAGCAGGTTCGGGAACGCGGCCGACAGCACGGCGGGCTGCTGGAACTGGCCGTCGTAGTTGGGGATGAAGTCGACGACGTCCTCGTCGAGGTTCTCCGTCATCGCCAGAGCGGGTGCCGCCAGCCGGGCCTCCGTGTACCGCGACGCCGCAGGGCCGTCGTCGAGGGACCCGAAGTTGCCGTGCCCGTCGACGAGCGGCACACGCAGAGCGAAGTCCTGAGCCAGACGCACCAAGGCGTCGTAGATGGCGGAATCGCCGTGCGGGTGGAGCTTTCCCATCACCTCGCCGACGACACGGGCGCTTTTGACATGTCCGCGGTCCGGGCGCAGTCCCATCTCGGCCATCTGGTACAGGATGCGGCGCTGCACGGGCTTGAGACCGTCACGGGCATCGGGCAGTGCGCGCGAGTAGATGACCGAGTACGCGTACTCGAGGAACGAGCCCTGCATCTCCTGGGACAGGTCGATGTCCTGGATGCGCTCGATGACGGGCTCGGATGACGAGGGCTTTGGCATGGACTTCCTGCTGGACGCTCGGGGGCGGACTCGCGACAGCACCCGGGTGCGGTGCGGCGGGACGCCTGTGAAAGACTGACCCTGATGCCTCTCATGCTACCGTCCACCCCCGGCCCGACGCGGAACGCCGCCGGGGTGGCGTCGCAGCTGATCGCCGCGCTCCAAGGCATCGACGGCGGCCTCCCGCCCGCGCGCTCGGCGGTGCTGGTCGTCGTGGACGGCCTCGGAGCGCTTCCCCTGCGTGCCCACGCCGGACACGCCCGCACGCTGTCCTCGATGACCGCCAGGCGGGATGTCGCAGGGTCGGTCTTCCCGACCACGACCGCAGCCGCGCTGACGAGTCTGCTCACCGGCGCCGCACCGGGCACGCACGGCATGGTCGGATACCGGGTGCTGGACCCCGATGCGGACAGACTCGTCAACCAGCTCACCGACTGGGAGCGCGTCGGCATCGACCCGCGCATCTGGCAGCCCGCGCCGACCGTGTTCGAACAGGTCGCGGCGCACGGGCGTCCCGCGTTCGCCGTGGGGATCCCCGAGCACACGGACAGCGGGTTCAGCCGCGCGATCCTCCGCGGTGCGCAGATCCATGGGCAGCGCACGGCCGCCGAGCGCGTGGAGCTGGCCTGGGAGCTCGCCGACGCCCATGACGGAGCGCTGGTGTACTGCTACCTGCCCGAGGTCGACAAGGCCGGTCATCGGCACGGTATCGACTCGGCGGAATGGGTGCACGCCCTCGAGGAGGTCGATGCCGCCGTCGCACGACGGATCCCGTCAGGTGTCGGCGTGCTGGTCACCGCCGATCACGGAATGGTCGACGTTCCGGCACGCAGGCAGCTGATCCTCGACGCCGCCGGCGGGTGGCACGACGGGGTGCGGCACATCGGCGGGGAGCCGAGGATGCTGCACGTGTACCTCGAGCCGGATGCCGATCATGCGCGGATCCTGGAGCGCTGGCGCCGGGACCTCGAGGGCGGTGCCGTCGTCCTCAGCCGCGGAGCCGCGATCGGGGCCGGCCTGTTCGGCGGCGAGGTGACGGTTGCCGCCCGCGCTCGCATCGGTGACCTCCTGGTCGTGGCGACGGGGACCCATGCGCTGTATGACGGAGAGGCCGCTGACCAGCGAGGGCGCGGCATGATCGGCCAGCACGGCGCACTGACGGATGAGGAGTGGCGCGTGCCGTTCATCCGTATGGGGGCGTTCCGACGCTGACCGCTCAGCGTCGGCGGCTGCGCCCGCCGTGTCACTCGTCGGTGCGGGCGCCGAAGACGATCTCGTCCCAGCTGGGCATCGCGTTGCGGCGCTTGCGCCGTCCGGAGGACTGCTCAGCGGGTGCGGGCCGCGGTGCAGGAGTGGGTTCGGGCTCCTCCTCCACTGCGTCGAACAGGGCGATGGGCGCGGCCTCGTCCTGCTCGTCGTCGTCGAAAGACGGTGCGGGCTCGCGCTGACCGCGGCGTCGGCGCAGAGCCTCCAGCAGGTCGGCGGTCTCCGCTCCGGGCCGGTTGTCCTCCGGCGCGTGGCGAGCCGCCGCCTCCTGGACAGCGGCGCTGGAGTGCTCAGGAGCGACGGACTGCTCCTGGTCCCTCTCCGGCGGGTCGGGCAGCAGACGAGGACCGAACGCGCCCGAATCGAAACGGCTCTCATCCTTGTAGGGCGACACCCGATCGGAGTCCACCGCGCGCAGACGCGGGATGAGGCCCTCCGGCAGTGAGCCCTGACGGGACAGCTGGACGGCGTCCGGGTTCTGCGGAGCGAGCGTGCTGCGGCGCGGGTCGAAGGACCAGCGTGCGTCATGCTCGATCTCGTCGGCGGTGAACTCCAGCTTGACCGTCCAGCCGGACTCGTCCTTCCAACTCGTCCAGCGCTCGTCGGCGGCCTTCAGATCGGCGAGCTTGGCGCGGACCGCGTCGCCGAAGGTCGGCTGCGCGTCGGGCTCGACCTCACTGCCGATGAGCACAGGAACGGCGAGAGCCTGGTCGACGATGTGCTCGCGCTCCGCGAGGACGGGACCTTCGAACCGGGCGACGTCGTGTTCGCTGACGCCCAGCAGCGCGGCGACCTCGGATGTCGAGAGTCCCGCGCGGATCTGAGCCTGGATGTCCCGGGGACTCGCGGCCAGGCGCGCAGCCGCGGGTTCGGCTTCCCGGGTCGCCCGACGCACCTCGCGATGCAGCACGTCGTCGATGGGGAGCGCGAAGCGCTGCCCGGATTCCGTGGCGAGGACGAGAACGCCCGCCTCTGTTCCGACGATGGTGACGTTTTCCATGCCAATGCCCCTCTGATGGGTGTGCGTTCATGGTGTCATGACCACCTCCCGGGGGCCGGGAATACTCCGGGCGCGCCGCGAGTTTCCCCGTCGAAGGCAACAGCATTTGCTAAATGCGCCGCGGTCGTGCAAACTGTCGCCCGCTGAACACCCGAATCAGTTCCCCCCCCCCGAACCCACTCGCACCACGGAAGTGGAGATCAACCACATGGCAACCGACTACGACGCCCCACGGAAGAGCGAAGACGACTCAGAGTCGATCGAAGCACTCAAGGAGCGTGTGCCGCGCAACCAATCCGGTGCCGGCGATGTCGAGGATTCCGACAACCCCACACCGTTCGAGCTCCCCGGAGCAGACCTGTCCGACGTCGAGGACGTCATCGTGGTCCTCCCCGCCCAGCAGGATGAGTTCACCTGTATGAGCTGCTTCCTCGTGAAGCACCGGTCGCAGCTCGATCACGAGGGTCCGGAAGGCCCCATCTGCAAGGAGTGCGCCGCCTGACGCATTCCCGTCCTCGCGCCCCGGCCGCCTTTCGGCTCGGGGCGCGTCGTGCTCTTCTCCCTCGTGCGTGTCCTGTCGGGGACCGGGTGTCAGCGCCCCGCACGCGCCGTGAGGATGGCGGCGCGCAGCCGGTCCGGCGTACGGGTGGAGATGGACCAGCTGGACACCGGGTCCGCAGGATCGATGACAGGCACGACAACGAGCCCGTCGATACCGCCGCGGATGAGATGCCAGCCATCGCGAGCGATGTCCCGGGTGCGCCGATCGTGCGCATCCTGTCCTGTGAAGCCCTCCGGCTCTCCCAGCCAGCGCACGTCGATGTGCGCCCTGCCGGCATGGAGCACCCCCCCGCGCACGCGGACCACGGGGGCCAGCACGACGGCCAGCACGACCAGGAGCAGGGAGACCCCGGCGCCCGCGATGGCGGCGGCATCGGCGGCGACCGGTGCGAACACCAGCGCGACCATCGGCCCGGCCAGGGCGATGACGACGAGCATCCACAGACTCGGAGAGAGACGCTCGCGGTAGGTCTCTCGGGTATCCTGCGCGGGGTTCTGCATTAGCCTCATGGGGTGACTCATTCCGTTGCCGTACCCATTATCGCCGCGAACCTGCCCTCGTACGCCAATCCCGGTGACGCGGGAGCGGACCTCGTCGCCACGGAATCCGTGCGGCTGGCACCGGGGGAGAGGGCGCTGATCGGGACAGGAGTGCGGATCGCGCTCCCTGAGGGCCACGCGGCGTTCGTCGTCCCCCGCAGCGGCCTGGCGGCGAAGCACGGCATCACGGTGGTCAACTCGCCGGGCACCGTCGATGCAGGCTATCGAGGCGAGATCAAGGTGTGCCTGCTGAACACCGACAGCACGCACGCGTACGATGTGGCGGTCGGCGATCGCATCGCGCAGCTGATCGTGATGCCCGTGATCCGGGCGCGCTTCGAGCCCGTCGAGGAGCTGCCGGAGAGCGTTCGCGGCGAAGGCGGCTTCGGATCCACCGGCTATACCCAGGGAAAGAGCGAATGACTGAAGAGACCGAACCCACGTTGAAGTCGGCACCCGACGACCGCGCGACGGCGGGGCCGTTCGACGAGGCCGAGGTGAACCCGGTGCGTCCGTACATCGACCTCGGCGGCATCAAGGTGCTGCCCCGTGAGGGACTCAACCTTCGTCTGGAGGTGGAGGAGCAGACCAAGCGCATCGTCGCCGTGGGGCTGGATTATGCGAACTCGTCGCTGCAGGTCCAGCCGTTCGCGGCCCCGCGCTCCCGCGGCCTGTGGCACGAGACCCGTGTGCAGCTGCGCGACCAGATCCGCACCCAGGGCGGTCGTGTCGAGGAGCGCGAGGGCCCGCTGGGCAAGGAGCTGCTCGCCGAGGTCCCCGGGACGGCAGCCGAGGGCTCCCGTATGCGCCTCGCGCGCTTCATCGGCGTCGACGGCCCACGCTGGTTCCTGCGTGGGGTGATCGGCGGTGAGGCCGCCTCCGACCCGACCGCCGCGGAGCAGGTCGAGGACCTCTTCCGCTCGATCGTCGTCGTGCGGGGCGGATCGCCGATGCCGCCGCGCGACCTCATCCCGCTGAAGATGCCCGCCACCCCGGGTTCGGCGTGACGAGCCCGGGCGAGGAACGGCCGGAGTCCGGCACGGAGCCGACTGCTGCGGACATCCTGGGCGCCGCCCTCGGCAATGCTGCACGACGCGTCGGACTGGGCGCCGACGGCGACGAGAGCACCCAGAAGGTCGTCTGGGGCGCGATGGGCGGGTGGCGCGGCATCCTGGAGTCGGTGCTGCCGAGTCTCGCCTTCGTGGTGATCTTCACCGTGCGTCCGGAACCGCTGCTGCTGTCACTGGGTGTCTCCGTGGGTCTCGCCGCTGTGTTCACACTCGTGCGACTGCTGCAGAAGTCTCCGCCGTCCGCGGCGATCGGCGGGCTGCTGGCGGCCGGGGCAGCGGCAGGCCTGGCGCTGTGGACGGGACGCGGTGCGGACAACTTCGTGCCGGGACTGATCACCAACGCCCTGTACGGCACGGCGATGATCGTCGCGGCGTTGATCGGCTGGTCACTGATCGGACTGGCCGTCGGGTTCCTGATGGGGGAGGGCACGGCCTGGCGCGGCGACCGGCGCAAACGCCGGGTCTACTTCTGGCTCGGCATCGCCTGGGGTGCGCTGTTCCTCATCCGTCTGTCGGTGCAGCTTCCGCTCTACCTCGCCGACGAGGTCACGCTGCTGGGCACGCTCAAACTCGTGATGGGCCTGCCGCTGTTCGCTCCCATGGTGGCGGTCACCTGGCTGGCCGTGCGTACGCTCTACCCGCGCGCCGAATGACCTTCCGACACCGATCTCTGCTAGATTTATCTTGACATCAAGATAAATATCAGGCTTCTGTCGAAGAGCAGGACGGCGCACACTGGTAAGGACAGCCTTGCTAGCCGCAGCGCTTCGGCGACGAGCAAGATGGAGTCGACTGTCGCTCCCATCAGATCAGAAGGAGACGGATACGTGTCCACGGTGAACAGCTTCGGTGCCAAGAGCACCCTGACGGTCGGCAGCACCGACTATGAGATCTTCCGCATCGACAAGGTCGCGGGGAGCGAGAAGCTCCCCTTCAGTCTGAAGGTCCTGCTCGAGAACCAGCTGCGCACCGAGGACGGCAAGAACGTCACGCGATCGCAGATCGAGGCGCTCGGATCGTGGGATGCCACGGCTGAGCCCGACACCGAGATCCAGTTCACACCTGCCCGCGTCCTCATGCAGGACTTCACGGGTGTTCCCTGCATCGTCGACCTCGCGACCATGCGCGAGGCCGTGACGGAACTGGGCGGCGACCCGAACAGGATCAACCCGCTCTCTCCGGCCGAGATGGTCATAGACCACTCCGTCATCGCCGATCTGTTCGGGGTCGAGAACGCTCTGCAGCGCAATGTCGAGATCGAGTACCAGCGCAACGGCGAGCGCTACCAGTTCCTGCGCTGGGGTCAGACCGCCTTCGACGACTTCAAGGTCGTGCCCCCGGGGACCGGCATCGTGCACCAGGTGAACATCGAGCACCTGGCCAAGGTCGTCTACGATCGCACCGTCGACGGCGTGCTGCGCGCCTACCCCGACACCCTCGTCGGCACCGACTCGCACACGACCATGGTCAACGGACTGGGTGTGCTGGGCTGGGGTGTCGGCGGCATCGAGGCCGAGGCCGCGATGCTCGGACAGCCGGTGTCCATGCTGATCCCCCGAGTCGTGGGCTTCAAGCTGACGGGCGAGATCCCCGCCGGCGTCACCGCGACCGACGTCGTGCTGACGATCACCGACATGCTGCGCCAGCACGGCGTGGTGGGCAAGTTCGTGGAGTTCTACGGCGCCGGCGTCGCATCCGTGCCACTGGCCAACCGTGCCACGATCGGCAACATGTCGCCGGAGTTCGGTTCCACGGCCGCGATCTTCCCCGTCGACGACGTCACCCTCGACTACCTGCGCCTGACCGGCCGCAGTGACGAGACCGTCGCCCTCGTCGAGGCCTACGCCAAAGCGCAGGGCATGTGGCACGACCCCGAGAACGAGCCGGTGTACAGCGAGTACCTGGAGCTGGATCTGGGCACGGTCGTCCCCTCCATCGCGGGCCCCAAGCGTCCGCAGGATCGCATTCTGCTGTCGGAGGCGAAGACCCAGTTCGAGAAGGACATCCTGAACTACGCGACGCCGTCCACCTCGGACGAGCTCGTCGACCTCGAGTCCAAGCACTCGTTCCCGGCATCCGACCCCGCCCAGGTTCCCGGAGAGGAGGAGGGGCACACGCGGCCCGTCCACATCAACAGCGGTGCTCCGGCCAACGCCTCCAAGCCCGTCCCGGTGACCACACCGGCCGGTGAGAGCTACATCCTCGACAACGGCGCCGTCACCCTCGCGGCGATCACGTCCTGCACCAACACCTCGAACCCGTCGGTGATGGTCGCGGCGGGCCTGGTCGCCCGCAAGGCGCTGCAGAAGGGCCTCAAGCAGAAGCCGTGGGTGAAGACCACGCTGGCCCCCGGATCGAAGGTCGTCACGGATTACTACGAGAAGTCGGGCCTGGACAAGGATCTCGAGGGCCTGGGCTTCTACACCGTCGGCTACGGCTGCACCGTGTGCATCGGAAACTCCGGACCTCTCATCGACGAGGTCTCGGCGGCCGTCAACGACCACGACCTGGCCGTCACCGCGGTGCTGTCGGGCAACCGCAACTTCGAGGGCCGGATCAGCCCGGACGTCAAGATGAACTACCTGGCCTCCCCGCCGCTGGTGATCGCCTACGCGCTGGCCGGTTCGATGCACTTCGACTTCGACACCGACCCGCTCGGTCAGGACGCCGAGGGCAACGACGTGTTCCTGAAGGACATCTGGCCCACCCCGGAGGAGGTGGAGGAGATCATCGGCTCCTCGATCTCCCGCGAGCAGTTCATCAAGCAGTACGCCACCGTCTTCGACGGCGACGAGCGCTGGACGAGCCTGCCGACGCCGACCGGACCCATCTTCGAGTGGGATGACGACTCGACCTACGTGCGCAAGGCGCCGTACTTCGACGGCATGACCATGGAGCTGACCCCGGTCGAGGACATCTCGGGCGCGCGGGTCATGGCCGCTCTCGGTGACTCCGTCACGACCGACCACATCTCGCCGGCGGGCGCGATCAAGGCGGGCACTCCTGCCGCGCAGTACCTGCAGGAGCACGGTGTCGAGCGGAAGGACTTCAACTCCTTCGGTTCGCGTCGCGGCAACCACGAGGTCATGATCCGCGGGACCTTCGCGAACATCCGCCTGAAGAACACGCTGGTCAAGGCCGTCAACGACGGTCAGCAGATCGAGGGCGGCTACACTCGCGACTTCACGCAGCCCGGTGGCCCGCAGGCGTTCATCTACGACGCCTGCATGAACTATCAGGCGCAGGGCGTGCCGCTGGTCGTCTTCGGTGGCAAGGAGTACGGCTCCGGGTCGTCTCGCGACTGGGCCGCGAAGGGCACCACGCTGCTGGGTGTCAAGGCCGTCATCGCCGAGAGCTTCGAGCGCATCCATCGCTCGAACCTGATCGGCATGGGCGTCGTCCCGCTGCAGTTCCCCGAGGGACGGTCCTGGGAGTCGCTGGGTCTGGACGGCACCGAGATCATCTCGATCGAGGGGCTGACCGAGCTCAACAACGGCTCCACCCCGAAGACCGTGAAGGTCACCGCCACCCCGAGCGAGTTCTCGGCCGAGGGCCGTCAGCCCGTGACGTTCGACGCGGTCGTGCGCATCGACACCCCCGGCGAGGCGGACTACTACCGGCACGGCGGCATTCTGCAGTACGTGCTGCGCGGACTTGCCGGTAGTTGAGGCAAGTCAATCTCGTGAGCACCCTGCTCAAGGAACAGAGGATTCGCTCCCGCGGCGCTAGAGGGTGTGGCGCCAATCACATCATCGCGATGACAGTTTAGGCGTTGCAGCTGTTGGTTGCAGTACTGAATCCCGCACCTGGATAGGGCGCGGGGTTCAGTATTGTCCGCTGGACGTTCCCCTCGGCATCCTCACGGTCGTCACCGGCGTGGCGGGGTCCGGCAAGAGCTCGCTGATCCACGGGTATCTTCCGCATTGGTCCGACGTCATCGTGGCGGATCAATCGCCCATCCGCGGCTCGCGGCGCAGCAATCCGGCCACCTACACGGGCCTGCTCGACGCCATCCGTTCGGCGTTCGCGAAGGCGAACGGCGTCAAGCCTTCGCTGTTCAATGCGAACTCCGAGAGCGCCTGCCCGAACTGCAACGGCGTCGGGGTGATCTACTCCGACCTCGTCATGATGGCGGGCGTGCCCACCGTGTGCGAGGAATGCGACGGCAAGCGGTTCAAGGCCGAAGTGCTCGCGTACACCCTCCACGGTAAGAACATCGCGGAGGTGCTCGCTCTAACAGTTGCGGACGCCCACGAGTTCTTCACCACGGGGAAGGCGCGCGCGGTCCTCTCCCGGTTGCACGAGGTGGGCCTGGAGTACCTCACACTCGGCCAGCCGCTCAACACGCTCTCGGGCGGCGAGCGCCAGCGGCTGAGGCTCGCGACGAGCATGACGGGCACCGCATCGGTGTACGTGCTCGACGAGCCGACCACCGGCCTGCACCTGGCCGACGTGGACCGGCTGCTCGGGCTCCTCGACCGCTTGGTCGAGGCGGGCAACTCGGTCATCGTCATCAAGCACCACCAGGCGGTCATGGCCCATGCCGGCTGGATCATCGACCTCGGTCCCGAAGCAGGGCAGGACGGCGGAACCGTCGTGTTCGAGGGCACGCCGGCAGCCCTGTGCTCCAGCTCGGACACGCTCACCGCGCAGCACCTGCGAAGTTACCTCGGCCTCGCGCGGCCCTGAGCGTTGCATCGGCACTCGAGGGCGCGGGAGTGGGCTCCTCGTCGCTGAACGTCTCTCCGAGCTCGGCGACCTCCGGCCCGCAGGATCCGGCCGCGTGGGTCGCCGCTGCTGGCGTCCCCGGCATCGGACGCCGCGCGGGGAAGAAGCTCGTGCAGGCTATGCAGGACCGGCACCTCTCCCCGACCGGGCCGACGGACACGACCACCGCGATGGCCTCCCCGCTCGGGCTGTTCCGGCTTCTGAGCCGCGAACAGCTGCTCGCCGTCGAAGGGTTCGGCGAGTCGATGGCTGATGCTGTAATCGACGCGGAAGCGACCTGGGACACCTGGGCGCAGAAGCTCGCCGGCATCGTCGCCTGGGACTGGACTGAGCCCCTGCTCGAAGGCGCGTGTCACCCGCAGTTAGGCCTGCTCCGCGACGCGTCGGGCGAGTTCGTGGGCAGCGATGTGCAAGGACTGGTGTACGACCCGCTCGCCGGTCTCCCGCTGGCAAGCGCGTGCTCGTCACCGGCATGCTGCCCTCGCTCACACGGAAGCAGGCCGAGGCACGCATCGAGGAGCTCGGAGGCATCGTCGTGCAACCCTTCTCGAAGAACCTCGACCTGCTGGTTGCCGGTGAAAAGGCCGGGTCGAAGCTCGCGAAGGCGGAAGCGCTCGGTGTCGAGGTCATGGACGGCGAGACGTTTGAGGAGCTGGGGCGATGAGCAAAGTCGAATTTCCCCTGAGCCTCATGGGGAGCCTTGCAGGAAGTGTGCTGGGTCAGGCCGGTTCGGCACCTACCGCGACCTCGGCACATGCTTCGAGTGCAACGGTACCGGAGGCGGCACCGCAGGTGCGGCGCGGCGGGCGTGGGATCAGTGGCGTACCCTGCTGCGCGGCCTCAGGCAGGGAGACGAGACCATCGTCGGCGGCCGCGCTCTCGTTATCTCTGAGAACCGCATCAGTACAGCGCACGATGAAGGGGACGGTTATAGTATATATTACTGTAATATAGTTAGTAAGTGCGCGCTTTGCGGGTACATTAGGGTATGTTGCCGATAAGCCGCAGCGTGGCGTGAGGAGTAGTCGATGAAGATCTTCGTTCTGGTCAAAGAGGTGCCCGACACCTATGGCGACCGAAAGCTCAACCTGGAGACCGGCCTCGCCGACCGCACGGCGAGCGAGGCGGTGCTCGACGAGATCGGGGAGCGCGCCCTCGAGGTGGCCCTCTCCTACGCCGACGCGCACGAGGGCACCGAGGTGACTGTGCTGTCGCTCGCTCCCGAGAGCGCGGCGGCCACCGTGCGCAAGGGCCTCGCGATGGGAGCGGCGAACGCGGTCCACGTCGTCGACGACGGGCTCGTGGGCGCGGATATCATACTGACCGCCGAGGCCCTCGCCGCGGCCATACGACGCGCGGAGTTCGACCTCGTGATCACCGGCAACGTGTCGACGGACGGATCGGGCGGCATGCTCCCGGCCGCGCTCGCCGAGCTGCTCGACGTCCCGCACCTCACGGGCTTGAACGCGGTCGAGATCGGGGAGTCCGAGGCGGCCGGGGTGCGTCCGGTGGACGGCGGCGTGCAGCGCGTCTCGGCGTCGCTGCCCACCGTCGTCTCCATCACGGAGGCGCTTCCCGACGCGCGGTTCCCGAACTTCAAGGGGATCATGGCGGCCAAGAAGAAGCCGCTCGAGACGGTCTCCCTCGCCGACCTCGGGGTGCGGGCCGACGATCCGGACGCCGCGCGGTCGATCATGCTGAGCGTTGCCGAGAGGCCCCCGCGCGAGGCGGGGATCAAGATCACGGATGAGGGAAACGCCGGCGAGCAGCTGGCCGACTTCCTCATCGAGAACAGGCTGGTATAGGAGTACGACATGTCTGAGACCTCACACGAAGCGATCCTGGTGTTTGTGGAGACCTCGCCGGGCGGCGCCCTCGAATCGGCCGCGGCCGGACTTCTGGGAGCCGCCGCGGAGATCGGCACGCCCGTGGCCGTGGTGCTCACCGAGGCCGGCGATGCGGCCGCAGCCGCGGAGGCCGCGGCCGGCCTCGGCGCCGCACGGGTGCTGATCGCCGAGAACAGCGCGCCCGACGCGCTGGGAGTGCCCGCGGTCGACGCGCTCTTCGCCGGGGCGGAACAGGTGCGGCCGGCCGCGATCCTGATCTCCCACTCCGTCGCGGGCCGCGATCTCGCGGGCCGCTTCGCCGCGCGCACCCGCTCCGCCGTCGCCGTCGACGCGATCGGCGTGTCCCGCGACGACGAGGGTGTCGTGGCGCATCACTCGGTATACGGCGGCAGCTACAACGTGACGTCCACGGCGACGTTCGGGGCCCCGGTGATCACGATCCGGCAGGGCGCGATCGACGTTCGCGCCGAGAGCCGGCCCGTCGTGGCCGAACCCCTCGCGGTCACCGCATCGGGCAAGCGCGCGGCTCGGATCGACTCCTTCGAGCCGGTCACGGAGGTGTCCTCGCGGCCCGAGCTGCGCGGTGCCGGCAAGGTGGTTTCGGGCGGCCGCGGCCTGGGCTCGGCCGAGCAGTTCGCGCTCGTCGAGCAGCTCGCCGACGCGTTGAACGCCGCGGTGGGCGCGTCTCGCGCTGCGGTCGACGCCGGGTACATTCCGCAGGCGCATCAGGTCGGGCAGACCGGGGTATCGGTCTCGCCGCAGCTGTACGTCGCACTCGGGATCTCGGGCGCGATCCAGCACCGGGCCGGGATGCAGACGTCGAAGACGATCGTCGCGATCAACAAGGACCCGGACGCGCCGATCTTCGACGTCGCCGATTTCGGCGTGGTGGGCGACCTGTTCAAGGTCGTGCCGCAGACGATCAGCGCGCTCGAGGCGCGGAAGCGCTAGGTACGATGATGTCTCAATCTCTCCGTCGAGGGCTGCCGCGCGTGTCGGGCGGCGAGCCGTGGCCGCCGGCCGGCGAGGTTCCGGAGTGGGCCGTCGCGCCGGAGTCCACGACGCCGGATCCGGCCGTGGCGCCGTCCGCTTCGGGCCCCGCGCACGCGGCGCCGGCCGCAGAACGTTCGGTGGAGACGGAGGCCGCGGCCGTCCCGGGCGCTCCGACCTCGGGCGCGCCCGAGGTCCCGGCGGTATCCGCGCCCGCGGGAAGCGGCGGTGCGCCGGCCGTGATGACGACCCGCAGCCTCCGCCGGGGCCTGCCGCGCGTGACGGGGGAGCAGCCCTGGCCGCCGGCCGGCGAGGTCTCGGTTCCCGCGGTCGGTTCGGTCGCGGTGGGCGACGCGCCTGGCGAACCGATCGCGGCACACGCGCCGGAGATGCGCGAGCCGGACGAAGCGCACACAGCTGCCGAGGCCGGGCGCGCGGCGGCTCCGGCCGCGTCCGGCGGCACGAGCGACACGCCGCTGCGTCGGGGCCTGCCCCGGGTGGCCGGTGGCGAGCCGTGGCCCGCCGCGGGCTTTGCGCCGGCGTCCCCGGCCGCCGAGCCGGCTCCGGCCGCGTCGGCTCCGTCCGCGGAGTCGGCCCCGGCGGTCCCGGCCGCGCCGCCGGCGGGGTCTCCCGCCCCGCGGGGCCGGGTCCGGACCGGCCTGCCCGCGACCCCGCGCGGGTCCGCGCCCGAGGCTCCTGCGCAGAAGGCCGCGGAGCCCCCCGCACCGCGCGAAGCGGTAGCGGCGGCCCCGGCGCGGGCGACCACTCCGGAGAAGGCCCCTGCCGAGGCGCCTCGAGCGGTCGCCGCCCCGGCGCCCGCTTCCGCCCAAGCGGCCGGGCCCGCCAAGCCGAAGCGGGAGCCGGTGATGATCGGGTCGCGCACGCTGGCGCAGTGGGTGAAGCTCGGCGTCCTCTGCGTGGTCGGCGCGGTGGTCGCGGCCGCGATCATCGTGCTCGCCGCTCGCGGTGTCACGACGCTGCCGGGCGTACCAGAGTTCCTGAAGCGGTTCCCGGGTGAGTACGAACTGCCGGAGACCACGGAACCGGGGTTCCCCGCGTGGGCCCGGTGGACGCACTTCCTGAACTTCTTCCTGATGATTCTGATCATCCGGACCGGTCTGCAGGTGCGTAACCAGCAGAAGCCCCCGGCGTTCTGGACGTCGAAGCGCGGCGGCAAGAAGATCAGCATCAATCTGTGGCTGCACACCTCCCTCGACGTGCTGTGGCTCGTCAACGGCGTCGTGTTCGTGGTGCTCCTGTTCGCGTCGGGTCACTGGGCCCGGATCGTGCCGACCAGCTGGGAGGTGTTCCCGAACGCGGCGTCCGCGCTCCTGCAGTACCTGACGCTGGACTGGCCGACCGAGAACGGGTGGGTGAATTACAACAGCCTGCAGCAGATCATGTACTTCCTCGTCGTGTTCGTGGCGGCGCCGCTGGCGGCGATCACCGGGGTGCGGATGAGCGAGTGGTGGCCGAAGAACGCGGAGAAGCTCAACAAGATCTATCCCGCTACGGTGGCGCGTGCGCTTCACTTCCCCACGATGATCTTCTTCGTGCTGTTCATCATCATTCACGTGTTCCTCGTCTTCGCGACCGGTGCGCTCAGAAACCTGAACCACATGTACGCGGGAACGGACGTGGTGAACTGGACGGGCTTCTGGCTGTTCGCGGCGGCGATCGCGGTCACCGTGGGCGCCTGGTTCGCGGCGCGGCCGCTCATCCTCGCACCCATCGCGGGGCTGTTCGGGAAGGTCAGCAACCGGTAGGCTCGCGCTCCGGGGCGGGAGCGTCCCGGCCCACCCAGTGGAAGGATCAGCGATGAGCGAGTACACGTCCATTCTCACCGAGGAGCGGGGCCGCGTCGCCACGATCACGCTCCACCGGTCGGAAGCGCTCAACGCGCTGAACTCGGCGCTTGCACGCGAACTCCTCGACGCCGCTCTCGGCTTCGACGCCGACCCGGGGTCGGCGCGATCGTCATCACCGGCTCGGAGAAGGCGTTCGCGGCGGGCACCGACATCAAAGAGATGGCCGAGCTCGGTTACGCCGATATGTATCTCGACGGCCGTTCCCCGGCGGGGGCGGTTTCAAGCGGATGCGCACCCCGGTGATCGCGGCCGTGGCGGGCTTCGCGCTCGGCGGCGGCTGCGAGCTAGCGATGATGTGCGACAGCATCGCCGCCGACGCGGCGAGGTTCGGCCAGCCCGAGATCAACCTCGGCGTCCTGCCCGGCTTCGGCGGATCCCAGCGCCTGCCGCGCGCGATCGGGAAGTACAAGGCCGCTGAGATGGTGCTTACCGGGCGTCAGATGGGCGCCGAGGAGGCCGAGCGGTCGGGGCGCTCGTCTCCCGCGTCGTCCCCGCCGACGCGCTGCTCGACGAGGCGCGCAAGACAGCGGAGACGATCGCATCCAGGTCGCTGCCGGCCGTGTACGCGGCGAAGGATGCGCTGCAGGCCGCGCAGGAGATGCCGCTCGCGGAGGGACTGCGCTTCGAGCCCCAGGCCTTCGCCGCCGCGTTCGCGACTGAGGACCAGAAGGAGGACATGCGCGCCTTCGCCGAGAAGCGCGCCCCCGAGTTCAGGAACCGCTAACGCGATCGGCCGCGGCGCTGTCCTCGACGGGTCGCGCCGCGCCGGTCAGGATCCCGCACCTGCGCGATGCTGCTCCCGTTGCAGGTCGATGAACGCCGCGATGAGGGCGCGGTAGGTCCGCTCGACGACGTCGGTCGAGCCGCCGCGATCGGCCGCGATCCCGCGCACCTTCTCAACCACCGCCTCGACGTGGGCCGGCGCTCGCCCGCCCGCCCGCCTCGTCCTTCTTCAGCGCTCCCGCAGCCAGCACGCACCTCTCAGGCTCGGCGATGAGCGTCACGATCCTCCGGTCCAGCGCGTCGATCTGCTCGCGCATCTCGGCGAGTCGGGCGTCATTCGATTCAGACATGCATCTCAGCCTACGGTGCGTGACCGGTCCCGGCGGGTGCCAGAATAGGGAGGTCTTCAGTAAGCGAGAAAGTATGACCTACATCGTTGCCGTCGCCGGCGCGAGTGGATACGCGGGTGGCGAGCTGCTGCGGCTGCTCGCGGCGCACCCCGAGTTCGAGATCCGCACCGTCAGCGCTCATTCCAGCTTGAACCGTCTGCTCGTCGAGTCGCAGCCGTAGCTGCGACCCCTCGCGCATCTCACGCTCCTCGAGACAACGCCCGAGCACCTCGACGGTCGTGGCGCAGTCTTTGCGCTGTCGCACGGCGCTTCCGGGACGCTCACCGCGCAACTCGCCGACGTACGTCTTTTGGTCGCCTGCGGGGCGGATCCTCGCCTGACGAGCGGCGAGGACTTCAACTGTGGGGAAGATCACGAGCCGTGGACGTACGGGGTGCCCGAGCTCATCGTCGCAAATACTTGGGACTGCGGGGCGCAGCCCGACACCTGACTGCGACGACGAGGATCACCGCCCCGGCTGCAACACCTCCACGATCGCGTTGTCGCTCGCGCCCGGGATGGCCTCCGGTACGATCGAGGCGCAGGATCTCGTCTCCGTACTGGCGGTCGGCCCGGCCGTCGCGAGCAATGCCGCGAATACGCACCTGCTCGGCGCCGAGCTCATGGGCAACGCGAACCTCTGCGCGGCCGGCGAGGTGCACCGGCACATCCCGGAGATCCGGCAGGCGCTGAGGAACGCGAGCGCCCGTGACGAGCTCACCATCAGTTTCATCCCAGTGCTCGTGCCGATGGGCCGCGGGATCCTCGCGACGTCGCTCACGTCGCTCGCGTGGGGCGCGACTGCTACGAGCGTGCGCGAGACCTGGGAGGCGGCGTACGCGGAGGAGCCGTTCGCGCATCTGCTGCTCAAGGGCGTGCTCCCGCGTACGGACGACACGATCGGCGCGAACATCTGCCTCATGATCGCGGTCGTTGACGAGGCGTGGCCCGCGTCGTCGTCGTTGCGGCGCTGGACAACCTCGCCAAGGGCACCGCAGGCGCCGCAATCCAGTCTGCCAACATCGCGCTCGGGGTCCCCGAGACGACCGGCCTCTCGACGAACGGATTCGCACCGTAACCGTGACCACACCCCGGGGCGGGGTGTGGCACTTGGGGTAGACAGTCGTTACCAGGAAGTTGAATGTACGACATGACCATGAAGAAACCCCGCCGTCAGTTCACTGACGAGTTCAAGGCCGACGCTGTGCAACTCGTCATCCAGGGACAGCGGCCGATCGCGCAGGTCGCCCGGGAGCTCGAGATTACCGAGTCTTCTCTCGGGTACTGGGTGAAGAACTACCGGCAAGCCGACCCGGACCCGCAGACGGCGCCTGCCCCGGTCGACGCCGCGCGATATGCGAGGCTCGAGGCGGAGAACCGTCGTCTGGCAGAGGAGAACGCGTTCCTGAAAAAGCCGCGGCCTTCTTCGCGAAGGAACAGCGGTGAGCGTGAAGTTCCAGCTGATCCACGAGGAGAAGGCCCACCACACGATTGGCCTGATGACACGCCTCCTGAAGGTGTCTCGGGCCGGCTACTACGCCTGGGCGAGGAGGATGCTCCACGAGCTTGCCCGCAGGGGTGTCACGGCCTCGGCGGGCCTGGTGCGGAAGCTGATGCGCCAGCTCGGTGTGCACGGGGTGCAGCCGCGTGCGTCGAAGCGGACCACGATTCCCGCACTCGACGCCCAGGACCGTCCGGACTGGTTGCGCCGCGACTTCACCGCCGAGCAGCCAGGGCAGCGGTCCGTCGGTGACATCACGTATCTGCGCACCAGGGAGGGATGGCTGTATCTCGCGACCGTGATTGATCTGTACAACCGTGAAGTGGTGGGGTGGTCGATGGCTGATCACATGCGCGTCGAGCTCGTCAGCGATGTGAATCGGCCTGGGTTTGTCGGAGGTCATGATCTGACACGAAAGTGAGAATTGAGATCATGCCAGCACCACGGAAGTACGATGAGGGAACCCGTGCCCGCGCGATCCGGATGTGCGAGGACCGCATCACCGAGGGGGGCACCTCGAAGGCTGCCGCGTATCGCGAGGTCGGTGAACTTCTTGGGATCAGCGCTGAGACCCTTCGCGGGTGGGTCGACCGGGCACTCGCTGATGGGCAGCCTCGGCAACCGGCAGCCGAGGTGCCGAGTGAGGAGATCAGCCGGCTGCGGCGTGAGAACGCGCAACTGCGTCGAGCGAACGAGATCCTGAAGACCGCGTCAGCGTTTTTCGCGGCAGCGGAGCTCGACCGCAAACTCGGACAGTGATCGACTACGTCCGCGCCTATGCGGACAGGTTCGGGGTCGAGCCGATCCTGACCGTGCTCGCCGAGCACGGTATCGGGGTCGCCCCATCCACTTACTACGCCTACCAGGCTCGTGGTTTCGGCCCGAGCGATCGTGAGCTCGAGGACGCCTACGCGGCGAACAAGATCTCCGACATTTGGAAGCGGAACCGTCGCTTGTATGGGCGACGAAAGCTCTGGAAAGCTGCGCTGCGCGCCGGAATACAGATCGGCCGGGACCGGGTCGAGCGACTCATGAAACTCGCCGGGATCAGCGGAGTGAAGCGTGGCTGGCGGAAGACCGTCACCACAGAGTCTGATCCGAAAGCTGCCCGTCATCCCGATCATGTGAAACGGCAGTGGGCGTGGCCATCACGCCCGGATCAGTGGTGGGTGGCGGACTTCACCTACGTGTGGACCATCGCCGGGTTCTGCTACGTCAGCTTCATCACCGCTGTGTTCTCGCGTCGGATCCTCGGGTGGCGAGTCATGACGAGCAAGACCACCACCTTGGTGCTCTCGGCGCTTGAGCAGTCGCTGTTCACGAGACGCCGAACGAATGTCGAGTTCACTACGACCGGCCTTTTGCATCACAGCGATGCCGGCAGCCAGTACACGTCATTGGCGTTCACCGAGGAGTTACAGGAGGCGGGGATTGCCGGGTCGATTGGTTCCGTGGGTGATGTGCTGGATAACGCGCTGATGGAGTCCACGATGGGTCTGATGCAGGAACAGGTGACATCAAACGTGGCTAGCCGAGAGAGCTGGCCTGGAAGGATGTCATCATGCCCAAGCCGTTTCCTAAGGAGTTCCGCGACGATGTGATCCGCGTCGCCCAGAACCGTGATCCAGACGTCACTCTCGCGCAGATCGCGAGAGATTTCGGCGTCCATGTTGGAACGCTCGACAAGTGGATGCGTCAGGCACGTGTCGAGGCCGGCGAACAGCCGGGTGAGACGAAGTCGGAGTCCGCCGAGCTGCGTGAGCTCCGCAAACGCAATCGCCTCCTCGAACAAGAGAATGAGGTGCTGCGTCGCGCAGCGGCGTATCTGTCGCAGGCTCATCTGCCGGGAAAAGGCTCTACCCGCTCGTGAGCGAGCTCGCCGCTGACGGGATTCCCGTCGTGGTGTCGTGCCGGGTATTGAAGCTCGCCCGCCAGCCCTACTACCGCTGGTTGAAGACGCCAGTCACCAGCCGGGAGTTGGGCGAGGCGTATCGCGCGAACGCGCTGTTCGACGCACATCGTGACGACCCCGAATTCGGGTATCGGCTCCTCGCCGACGAAGCCCGCGACAAGGGACAAGCGATGTCGGACCGGACGGCGTGGCGGATCGCATCGGTGAACGGCTGGTGGAGTGTGTTCGGGAAGAAGCGAAGCAAGAATGGGAAGAAGCCTGGCCCTGCTGTTCACGACGATCTCTGTGTCGTTATCGACGAGCACGGGCGTGAGCGTCACCAGTTCACAGCTTCCCGACCGAACCAGCTCTGGCTGACAGACATCACGGAACACAAAACGAGTGAAGGCCGACTCTATCTTTGCGCGGTCAAGGACGCTTTCAGTGGTCGGATCGTGGGCTACTCGATCGACTCGAGAATGAAAGCATCACTCGCGGTCCGCGCTGTCCGAAACGCGGTCCGGATGCGCCAAGACGTGAACGGCTGCATCGTGCATTCCGACCGTGGATCGCAATTTCGAAGCAGGAAACTGCGTCGAGAACTCGCCGCGCACAACCTCGTCGGCTCGATGGGCAGGGTCGCGTCCTGCGGCGATAACGCGGCAATGGAGTCGTTCTTCAGCCTGCTGCAGAAGAACGTCCTGAACCGGCGCTCCTGGGCGTCACGTGAGGAACTGCGGATCGCGATCGTGACCTGGATCGAGCGGACCTACCACCGGCGACGCAGGCAGGTCCGCTTGGGCCGTTTGACGCCGATCGAGTTCGAGACCATCATGAACAACGACCTGGCCCTCGCGGCCTAACCAGAACTGTCACCTGTTCCTACATCAGACCCGACCGGCGGAAAGACGCCGTTTCCGCTCTCTCAGTGTGAATTGCGATGACGTTACCGTATGCCTTTCGATTATGTGGTAAGTTCTCCAGGTAGGCACCAATCGGTACGCATCTTCGATGAGGAGGAAGACTTACTATGGCGATTAAAGTAGGCAGTCAACTGCGCTCGACGGCCACCAGCGCACAGGTCGTGGTCGTGCGCGGCTCGGACGCCGACGGGGTTCTCAAGGCCGCGGGTGCGGAGTTGACCGTCGATGCCGTTTCGAACAGCGCCGCGAGCGCGTCGGCCGGCGAAGTCTTGCCGGTGGGGAAGCGCTACGTGGATCAACCCTCGGGAATCGAGCTGCTCGTCATCTCCGCGGGTCCCGGCCCGCTCACTTTCGACGGTCGTGAGCTGACGTTGAAAGAGTCCAAGCCGCTCCCCGCATCGGACTAAGGTCCCCGAAGGTTCAACGATGAATATCACTTCTTTGCTCGACATGTCGGCAACGGCGATGAGTGACCGCATTCTCATCGGTACCAAGGCGGAGGGGCTGACCCCGGCAGAGTTGCGCCGTCGTGCCCTCGCGGGCGCGGCGCACATCCGCAAGAGCGGCGCCCTGGTCGTCGGATATCTTGGCGGTAACGGCCCCGAGTTCCCGGTCGCGCTCTTCGCGGCCGCATACGCGGGTGTGCCGTTCCTGCCCCTCAACTTCCGGCTGAGCGACGAGCAACTGGACGAGATCCTCGAACGGCAGGAGGGTCTTTTGCTGCTGACCCGGGACGCCAAGCGCATCGGGACCGGGGCCTTTTCGCTCGACGAGTTCGAGCGAATCGCCCGGGAGGGGGTGGGGGAGGAGGCGACGCCGACGGAGCCGGACGAAGTCGCCGTGATCCTGATGACCAGCGGCACGACAGCCGCGCCGAAGAGCGCGTTGCTGCGGCACCAGAACCTGACCTCGTACATTTTCTCGTCCGTCGACTTTGCCTCGACGGAGCCTAAAGCGGCCACGATCGTCAGCGTCCCGCCGTACCACATCGCGGCGGTCGCGAACATGCTCTCGAACCTGTTCGCGGGTCGGCGCGTCGTGTATCTCGATCACTTCAGCGCCGAGGAGTGGCTCGACGTGGTGCACCGGGAGGGCATCACCAACGCGATGGTCGTGCCCACGATGCTCTCCCGTATAGTGCACGCGCTCGAGGAGAGCGGACAGGATGCGCCGCCGACGCTGCGGGGCATCTCCTACGGCGGCGCGAAGGTCCCCGCAACCGTGCTGCAGCGCGCGCTCGAGGTCTTCCCGGAGGTCGGCTTCGTGAACGCGTACGGTCTCACCGAAACCGCCTCGTCGATCGCGATTCTCGGCCCCGACGACCATCGTGAGGCGATCGCCAGCGAGGATCCGCTGGTGCGAGCTCGTCTGGGCTCGGTCGGTCGCGCGCTCCCGGGGGTGGAGATCCAGGTCCAGGACAAGAACGGCAATCCCTGCCCTCCCGGCGTCGAGGGGGACATCGTGGTTCGCGGTCCCCAGGTCGCCGGCGAGTACCGGGAATCGGGGTCCCTCGTGAACGAGGACGGATGGTTCCGCACCCGCGACCTCGGCTACATCGACGCCGACGGCTACATCTTCGTCAACGGTCGTGCCGACGACACCATCATCCGCGGCGGCGAGAACATCGCGCCGGCGGAGATCGAAGAGGTCCTGTTCAGGCACGAGGCCGTCCAGGACGTCGCGGTGGCCGGCGTGCCGAACGAGGAGTGGGGCAGCGTCATCGCCGCGTTCATCGTGCTGAAGCCGGGACGAAGCCTCGACCGCGACGAGGTGCGGGACTATGCCCGTCAGCACCTGCGCAGCTCGAAGACGCCGGACGAGGTGTACTTCGTCGAGGAGATCCCGACGACCCCCACGGGCAAGGTGCTGCGACGTCATCTCGTCGAGGGCCTGCTCGAAGGAGCCGCTCGCTGATCGAGGACGGCCCCGCCCGCGCGGCCGGGGCCGTCCTCGAGCGGTGATCGTGGGAGAGAGGAACCGCCGACGTGGGGTTCGCGAAACCGTTGCACATCTCCGTGGAGGATCTGGCCGCGGGCCGCGTCGATCGCCTTCTCGGCGATTACGATCCCGACGATCGTGACGTCGTCACGATCGTCTCGCTCGATCAGCCCGTCGACGACGCGACGTGGACCCGTGCCGCGGTGCGGGCCTCATCCACCGACCGGATCCTCGTCGGCACGGCAAACCTCCTGCCGTCACCGGACCCCGCGTCCGACGGTCTGCTGGAGGCGCTCGCCACGACCTTCGCCGTCGGCGGCGCCGAGCGCCGCTCGGCAGTGTTCGTCGACGACGCCGACGCCCACGCGCTCGGGCTCGCGGAGGCGGTCGCACAGCACCCGCAGAGTTCGGCCGTCTTTCTCGACACGCTGCGGGCGACCGCCTCGCTCGCGGTGCCGGAGGCCCTCACGGTCGAGTCGCTCGCCTATTCGACGCTGCTCGGCGGGCGGGAGTTCGAAGCCTGGCTCGGCGATCGGACGCCCTCGTCTCCGCCGCACGTGACGGAACCGGTGCGCCTGCGACGGGACGGCGACACGCTGCGCATCACCCTGAATCGCCCCGAACGGAGAAACGCCTACGGGGCGCAGCTGCGCAACGAGTTCGTCGGCGCGCTGACCGTGGCCGAGGCGGACCCCGGCATCGAGCTCGTCGTCGTCGACGGCGCCGGCCCGAGCTTCTGCGCCGGCGGCGACCTCGCCGAGTTCGGGCTGGCCTCGGACCTCGGCGAAGCGCACTTGATTCGCACTCGCGGGGGCGCGGGCAGGCTGGTCGGGTCTCTGAGGGAGCGGATCAGGTTCGAGGTTCACGGACCATGCGTCGGCGCCGGCGTGGAGATACCGGCGCTCGCCGGGCACACCACGGCCGACCCCTCGACGACGTTCCTGCTCCCCGAGATCTCGATGGGCCTCATTCCCGGCGCGGGGGGAACCGTGAGCCTGCCGCGGCGCATCGGTCGCTGGCGCGCCTTCGCGCTCTGCGTGACCGGCCGGCGCATCGACGCCGAGGCCGCGCTCGCCTGGGGGCTCGTCGACGAGCTGCGCGAGACGGGCGGCGCGGCCGCCGAAGCGGGGTAGCGGCACCCTTCCGCACGCGGCGCGGGCGCGCCGTCAGCTCGTCGTGCCCTCGAGAACGCGGGCGGCCTGGTCCAGCGCAAGGCGAACCCCGAACTCGAAGCTCTCATCGTCGGCCATGTCGAGCATCGCCGAGTGATGGGTGATCAGCTCCGTGAGGATCGGCATCGTGTCCACGTCGATAAGTGACAACTGCGGGCTGCCGAGGGGCGGGGTCTGGTTGACGCGTCGCGTCCGCTCCGTGATGATGAAACCGCGCGTGTAGAGGGACAGCGCCGAGAACACCTGCCAGGCCTGTCGCGGAGCGAACCCCACCTCGACGAGATACGCCAGCACGCGCTCGACGCTCCGATAGACGCGATGCGTCGACGGGATGCTGTAGCTGGAGGTCCGCATGAGCACGAGGTCGGTGAGGACGTTGGCGTCCTGGTGTGAGGCGCGCTCGGTCGAGAAGTAGGCCAGCAGGAACTCCTGCCACTCCTCCGGCTTCCAGTCCGTCGGCGTCGGCAGCCTGTCCTGCAGCAGCGTCGTCGCCTGGTCGGTCATCTTGCGCAGCAGATCGTCCTTGCTGCGGAAATACCAGTAGATGCTGGTCACGCCGATTCCGAGGTGGCTCGCGAGCTCCGGCATACTCAGGTTGTCGAGGCCGTCCCGCTCCGCGACGGCGAAGGCGCCTGCGAGGATATCCTCGGGGACGATGGACCCTCGTTCGCGGCGCTTGCGCGTACCGCTTGACGCCATGGTTCCTTCCTCCTGTTCCTCGCTCGATGACCGCATTCGCCTTCGAAGGCCGGCCGGATCGCGCTTCTCGTGAGAGCGAAAGTTCCGTTTCACCGGCCTGACGCGACATGCAGACGCTAGCACACCCGCATACACTCTAGTGCAGATGCGAACGACGGGTGCGATGGCGGTGCCGCTCTCGGCGTTCAGCGGGCGTCGAGATCGCGCGCGGTCATTCCGTGCCGACGGCGCCCTCGACCGCTCGGTCGGGGCGCGTGTTGCGACGTCCGATCCGTTCGGGATCGAGCGCCGCCGCGATCGCCGCTCGGACCTCCGGCACCGTCTCCGGCAGCGCGGCGTCGGCGAAGCCGAAGGCGACGAGCTGAGCGGGCAGCGGCTGGATGGCCTCGGCGAATTCCCGCGCACGCTCGGGATCGCGATAGATGACGGCGGCCCCCGCTTCGGGGCCGATGACGGGGAACGCGGATCCCTCGAGCATGTAGAGCGTGTCGGTGTGGGCGAAGGCGACGGCGCCCCCGCTTCCGGCCTCGCCGACGACCAGCGACACGCTGACGCTGCGCAGGTCCGCGAGCGCCACCAGCAGCTCCGCGATCTCGTTCGCGATGCCTCCCGCTTCCGAGGACGGCGACGGGTCGGCGCCGGGGGTGTCGATGATGGTGAGGACGGGGAGCCGCAGCCGGTCGGCGAGGCCCACGGCGCGCCGGGCCAGGCGATAGTCCTCCGGTCGCGGGAGCGAGAGCGTACCGCCGCTGCGGTCGCGGTCGAGCGCGATCACGATGAGGCGCTGGTCGCCGATCTCGGCGATGCCCGCGCGAAGGCGCTCGCCCGGTCCGCGGAGCTCGATCCAGCTGTCGGTGATCCAGGACGCCCAGTCGGCGCCGGAGGGGCGTTCGGGCGCCCGGCTCGCGAGTATGGCGTCCCAGGCCGTCGCGGCGGCCCCGGCGAATGCTGGGCCGGCGTGGTCGGTGGCGAGCGCGGGCGCTCCGGCGCGAACGCCGATGGCGCGCTCGAGCCAGGCGAGCTGCTCCTCTTCGGGGACGATGGCATCGATGAGGCCGTTCGCCAGCGCCGATTCCGCGGTGTGCGACGTGGCGGGAGGGAAGGCGCCGGTCACGGTCTGGACGACGCGAGGCCCGGCGAAACCGAGTGTGGCGCCGGGACTCGCGGCGCGGACTTCGGCGGTGTTGCCCCACGAGGCGAAGATTCCGCCGGCGGTCGGGGAGCGGAAGGCCGAGGCGGTCATGAGACCGGCTGCGCGGTGCGCCGCGGCCGCCGATGCGGTGCGGGTCATCTGCGTGAGGGCGAAGTAGCCCTCCTGAAGCCGCGCGCCGCCGCTGCTGATGATCTGGGCGATCGGCAGGCCGCGTTCGGTGGCGCGGCGGTAGGCGCGCACCATCCGTTCTCCGGTGACGGCGCCGAGCGTGCCGCCTTCGCGGGCGAAGTCGACCTCGATCAGCACGTAGTCGCCGAGCGGCGCGTGGACGAGGCCGGCGCGCAGCGATTCGTCGCGGGCGCTCACGGCCTCGAAGCCGGGGAAGTCGAGCGGATCGCGCGATCCGAGGTCCGCATCCCACATATCCGCGAAGGGGAGGTCGGTGATGGTGTTTCGCTCGAGCGTGAGTGCGGGTTCCTGTGTCACTACCGGTCCAATCGTCCGAGTCGCGGCTGTGCGATCCTCTTCCGGTCTATTCTACCGTAATGCGAACGATAAGTCATTCGGTTATTTCGAGATGGACGGAGCCCGAGGTCCGAAGCCACGCTCCGGACCCCGGGCTCGGAGTCTGCGACGGGTCAGCGGCCGAGCGGCGGCCGCGCGTCCCTCACGACGACGGGAAGAGCAGTGTGGCGCTTCCCGGAGCGAGCTTGTCGCCCGCCTCGTCCTCCGTCCACACGTCGAGGTGCACCACGGCGCCGTCGGACGTGTCCTCGACGGCCGTCACGGTTCCCCGCACGGTCACCCGGCCGCCGAGATTCGGCTTGCGGAACTGGCAGGACACCGACGTGATGCGCGCGTCCTCGGGCGCCCAGTCGCGGAGCGCGTTGTGCAGGTACGCGAACTGCAGGTTTCCCATGCCGAAGGCGCCGTCGTAGCCGGCCCGCTTCCCCGCCTCGTCATCCATGTGGATCGGCACGAATTCGTCATTGACCGCCGCGTACCGGTTCCACGTCGCGAAGCCGGTTTCGCGGGAGTACGGGGCGATCTCGGCGCCGACCGCGATGGCCGAGCCCGCGCGGTCGACCGGAGCAGTGTTCGTCATTCTTCTCTTCTCTCTTCCGGGTCTAGTACCGCAGCAGCGTGGTTTCCACGCGCTTGACCACGTCGCCGCGCTGATTGGTCCACTCGTCGCTGAGCACGGTGATGAGCATCTGACCGAGCCGGCTCGTGCGCTCGGTGTAGCCGCCGAGCCGGCTGACGCTCGTGATCGTGTCGCCGGGGCGAATGGCGCCCGTGTAGTTCGCCACCATCCCGCCGTTGAGCATGAACTTCAGGCCGGGGCCCGCGATGCCGATCTGCTTCTCCGTGCTGTCCGGATCGTTCTGATCCGCGTCCACGGCGTCGGGATGCCGGTGCGATTCGACGACGGCCCAGGCGAAGGGGTTGAAGTCCTCCGGCGCCACGATGGTGTCGGTGTCGGTCGAGAGGAATCGCGCCGGAGGCGAATCGGGCCAGTACGTCGCGAGCGCCCAGCGTCGGATATCCGAGTCCGACACGGGATAGCTCACGCGCCGGCTGATCTCCGTGCCGACGGCGTTCCGCATCGCCTCGGAAATGTGTGTTGAGGTGTCGGTTCCCATGGGGTCCTTTCCTGTCGTGGGAAGTGTTACGCGAGCGCGGAGACGAAGCGCTCGAGCTCGCGAATCGTGCGGCACTCGAATGCGCCGGTGCAGTGTTCGGCGTACTCGTCCGCGACGGAGTCGCCCTCGTTCCACAGGCCCTTCGCCTCCGGGTTCAGGAAGTAGACGCTCGCGGCGCGCTGCCGAATCGCGTCGAGCGCGTCCAGGCGCGGGTCGCGATAGTTGTTGCGGGCATCGCCCAGGATGAGCACCGTCGTCCGCGCGTCGACGGTGGAGAGCCGATCCTCCGCGAAGAGACGAAGCGCGTTGCCGTAGTCCGAGTGCCCCTCGGGGCCGTAGCCGCGGCGTTCGTCGTTGATGCGCCGAGTGGTCTCCACGATGGTGGAGGCGGTCGACACCAGATCCGTCACCTCGGAGAGCCCGTCGACGAAGACGAAGGACCGCACCGAGGAGAAGTGCGAGCGCAAGGCGTACGTCAGCTGGAGGGCGAACGCGGCGAAGCTCGCCACGGATCCCGAGATGTCCGCCAGCACGACGAGTTTCGGCTTCGGCGGCCGGCTCGCGCGGAATCGGAGCTCGACGGGCGCGCCCCCGGTAGAGATCGAGCGCCGGATGGTCGCGCGGATATCGAGGTACCGGGGGGCGTGCGCGCGCTGCTTCGTCGCGAGCGCGAAGCCCAGCGCACGGCCGAGAGGTTCCAGGACCCCTTCCATACGGTCGATGACCTCGCCCGACGCGGTGAGGAAGCCCGTGTCTTCGGGCAGCGGGTTCCGCAGCGTCGCCGCAACGGCGTCCGCCCCGCGATCCTCGACCAGCCGTCGGCGGACCTCGCTCTGGAGTATCCGTTCGAAGTCGAGCGCTGCCCGGTCGGCCCTGGCCTCGGCGGCCCGCAGCGCCATCCGCCCGACACCGTCGTGCGGCGAGAGCTCCTCGAGGCGCAGCAGGTCGGCCGGCAGCTCTTCGGCCCGCACCGCGCGCTGCGTGCGCATGATGTAGATCGTGCCGGCGACGGCCCGCCCCGGCACGATCTTGGCGTGGCGCTCGATGAGTTCGCCGGCGATCTGGCGCACCATCTGGCGGTTTCCGTGATGGAGGCTGCGCAGCAGGAAGTCGCGGAGCTCCTCATCCTTGAGGAGGGAGAGCGCCGGGTCCGTCCCGGGCGTTCCCGGACCGAAGTAGAGGTCGAAGAGGAGATCGTACGCGTCCCGGTGAGCGTGCGACTTGACGAGGCAGGCGGCGAGCGACTCCCGCACCCCCTCGCGGTCGCAGAGGTCCACCGCGTCGAGCGCGAGAGAGGCGTCGATGAGATCCGACGTGGCCACCGGGATCCGTATCCGCCGGAGTTCGTCGGCCAGGGCGTGGACCGCGGCGATCATGAGGCCGGCGCGAGCTCGTTGCGGATGAGGTCGATGTCGGCCTGATGCTTGAGGAGGATGTTGGCGTGGCTCACCACGGTCTCGTCGGTGATCTCCGGCACGCCAAGGAGGGCCAGGGTCCGCGCCCAGTCGAGCGTCTCAGAGACCGAGGGATTCTTCTTCAGGTCCATGCTCCGCACCGCGGCGACGGTCTCGGACACGCGGCCGGCGAGCCGATCCGAGAGCCCGGGCACGCGAGCCTTGATGATCTCCCGCTCTCGCTCCGGCGCCGGGTAGTCCACGTGCAGGAAGAGGCAGCGGCGGCGCAGGGCCTCCGACAGCTCGCGGTTGTTGTTCGAGGTGAGGAATACGAGGGGGGCGCGAGTCGCACGCACAGTTCCGAGCTCGGGGACGGAGACCTGATAGCTGGAGAGGAACTCGAGCAGGAGCGCTTCCGCCTCGACGTCGAGCTGATCCACCTCGTCGATGAGGAGGACGACGGGCTCCTCGGAGCGCACGGCGTCGAGGAGCGGGCGCGAGATGAGGAACTCCTCGGAGAAGACGTCGGAGACGTCGTCGTCCTCGCTGCGCTGGATGGCGAGGAGCTGCTTGCGGTAGTCCCACTCGTAGAGCGCGCGCGCTTCGTCGATCCCCTGGTAGCACTGGAGACGGATCAGCCGCGATCCCGTCAGCTCGGCGACCGACAGCGCGAGCTGCGTCTTTCCCGTCCCGGCGGGACCCTCCAGCAGGAGCGGCTTCGAGAGCGCGTCGGCGAGGAAGGTCGTCTGCGCGGTCGCGTCGTCCGCGAGGTATCGGACGCCGGCGAGCTCTTCGGCTACCTGCTCGGCGCTCGCGAAGTGCCTGACGTGCGCCGTCTCTACGGTGAGTTGCTGAGCCATGCTGGGAACCTCCGATGGTGCCGCCGTGTTTCTCTAGATGAGCTTACCGTAAGGCATTTGACAATAGTCAAGCGCGAGTGCCATCCTGTCTTCCGGGGGGCTCGGCCCAGTGGCCGGTCGCTCGAGATGAAGCTCGGCTCCTGCAACGACGGTGTCGACAGTCAAAGGAGATGAGGCCATGACAGCCGCCGCACCGTCAGCCGCAGGTCGGCACCAGCACGAGGCCTGGCGCGAGCGCCGGGTGCCGCCGGTGGAGCGCATCCGCCCGGGGCTCTGGTCGCTCCCCATCGTCATCCCCGACAGCCCGCTGCGCTACGTGATCGTGTACGCCATCGAGCTTCCGGACGGGGTGGCCCTCGTCGACAGCGGGTGGCCGCACGACGAGTCGTGGCGCGCGCTGGAGAGCGGGCTCGAAAGCACCGGCTTCGCCGTCGAGGACGTCCGCTACGTGCTCATCACGCACTCGCACACGGACCACCACGGACTCACGCAGCGCATCAAGGAACGCAGCGGCGCAGTCGTCGCGATGCACGCGGTCGAACGAGAGGTGATCCGCGAGATCGACGCGGGACTGCCCGGCGCTGCGGCAGCCGGCACCGCATGGCTCCGCGACCGCGGGGCGAGCCCCGGACAGCTGGCCACCATGCACGAGCAGATGGCGCACGGCAGCACCCCCGACTTCGACGCCGTGCTGCCCGACGTCGTGATCCAGGACGGCGACCGGCCGCTGCCCGGAAGGCCCGACGTCGTCGCGCTGTGGACGCCCGGCCACACCCGGGGACACCTCTGCTTCCTCCTGGAGAACGACCGGATCCTGCTCTCCGGCGACCACGTGCTGCCCCGCATCACCCCCCACGTGACGCGGCCCGCGTTCGTGCCGCTCGACCCGGCGCTCACGACGTATCTCGACTCGCTCCGGCGCATGCTCGAACTCGACGTCGACGAGGTGCTCCCGGCGCACGAGTACCGCTTCTCCGATCTCCCCTCGCGCATCGGCACCATGCTCGACCATCACGAGGAGCGCTTCCTCGAGATCCTCGACGCCGTGCGGGCCGGCGCCCGCACCACCTGGGAGGTCGCCGAACGCATCTCCTGGTCGCGCGGCTGGGAGGCGACGAGCGGCTTCATGCGCCAGACCGCGCTCGCAGAGACCTACACCCACCTCAAGCATCTCGAAGCCGAGGGACGGGTGAGACAGGCATCGAGCCACCCGGATGCCTGGGTGATCGACGACGGCGCGCGCCCAGTCGAACACCTGAGAACAATGAGACAACAACTACTGAGAGGCTGATCAAGGCTTATGGATCCTAACGAACTCAGGCGTATTGACTTCTCGCTCAGCGAGGAGCAAGAGGCCATCCGCGAACTCTTCGCGGACTTCTTCGAGAAACAATCCCCGACGACCACCGTGCGCGCGGCCGAACCCACGGGATTCGATCCGCAGCTCTGGGAGCAGCTGCTCGAGCTCGGCGTCACGCAGATGGGGGTGCCGGAGGAACAGGGCGGGGACGGCGTCGGGATCTCCGAGCTCGTCATCATCGCCGAGGAGTTCGGTCGGGCACTCGCGCCGGTCCCGCTGCTCGAGCACGTCGTCGCGACCCGGCTGCTCGCCGCGGCCGGGGACGACTCGGTCGGCGAGCTGCTCGCCGCGGCCATGGCGGGCGAGCGGATCCTCGGGCTTGCGATCGAT
Source organism: Microbacterium soli (assembly GCF_039539005.1). NCBI lineage: Bacteria > Bacillati > Actinomycetota > Actinomycetes > Micrococcales > Microbacteriaceae > Microbacterium > Microbacterium soli. Next base: position 254,251 of record NZ_BAABCP010000002.1, on the reverse strand, counting down.
CCGCTCACCGGCCGCCAGCTCGTCTCCTCGGCGGCCGCGGCGTCCGACGTCGTCGCCTTCGACGGCGAGTCGCTCGTCGTCGTGAGCGCCGAGGGCCGCGCGCACGTGCCCAACCAGGCGTCGCTGCCCTACGCGTGGGTCGATCCCTCGACCGAGCGCCTGACGCGGGTGGCAGCGGCCGACCCGGCGGGACTGTTCGACGTCGCGCTGCGCGAGTTCAAGACGCTGACCGCGGCCGGGCTCGTCGGGCTCACCGACGCCGCCCTCCAGCTCTCGCTCGAGTTCGTGAAGTCGCGCGAGACGATGGGCGTCGCCCTCGGCGTTCTGCAGGGCGTCGCCTTCCCGCTCGCCGACGTCGCCATCGCCATCGCGGGATCGCGCAATCTCGCCTACCGGGCCGCCTGGTTCATGGACCACGAGCCCGACACCGAGCCCTGGCTGCAGGCTTCGGCCCTCGTCGAGGCCACGAAGACCGCGACCGTCGGAGCGACGACCTCGCAGCACATGCAGGGAGGCCTCGGGTTCACCGTCGAGGCCGACGCCAGCCTCTACTTCCTTCGTGCCAAGGGTTGGGCGCTCGCAGCCGGCAATCCGCGCGACGACAGCCGCCGCATCGGCGAGCTGCGCATCGGCTCGGCTGCGTAGTAGCAATCACAAGCGTAAGGACAGATACTCATGGATTTCAGCAAGATCGAGCTCAGCCCGGAGCATGAACGGCTCCGGACGGAGATTCGCGACTTCGTGCGCGAGTACTTCACGCCGGATGCGTACGAGCACGAGCACGAGACCGGCGACGCGTTCAACGAAAGGATCCACCTGGCGCTCGGCGAGCGGGGCTGGATTCAGCCCACGTGGCCCAAGGAGCGCGGCGGGGCCGGCCTGGACCGTCTCGGGGCGAAGATCCTCGACCTCGAACTCAAGAAGACGCGGCTGCCGATGATCGCGCTCGGCACCACCAACCTCGTCTCGAAGGCGGTGGAGCGCTACGGCAACCCGAAAATCCGCGCCGAGGTCCTCGCCGGCGTGGCGAAGGGCACGGTCCGGTTTAGCCTGGGGTACACCGAGCCGGACGGCGGCTCGGACATCGCGGGCGCGAAGACCAAGGCCGTCCGCGACGGCGACGAGTGGATCATCAACGGCTCGAAGATGTTCACCACGGGCGCCCACACGACGCAGTACACCTTCCTGATCACCAGGACCGACCCGACGCAGCCCAAGCACAAGGGCCTGACGATGTTCCTGCTGCCGCTGGATCTTCCCGGGGTCGAGATCCAGGGGATCTGGGCGTACAGCGGCGAGCGCACCAACATCGTCTACTACGACGACGTGCACGTGAGCGACGACTACCGGCTCGGCGAGGTCAACGGCGGCTGGAGCGTGCTCCACGGTCCCCTGGACGAGGAGCACAGCATCGGCGGGGGAGAGGACGACGGGCTCGACGAGCCGTCGATCGGCACGAACTTCATCCGCGACCTCTCCTACGCGCTCGACGACACGGCGGAGTGGGCGCGAACCGCGCGCGCCGACGGCTCGCGCCCGGCCGACGAGGACGGTGTGCTCGAACGGATCGGCGCGCTCACCGCCCGCTACGAGGCGGCCGTGATCACGCCGGGGCCGGCCGGACGCATCGCCGGTGCGGAGACCCTCGTCGAGGGCTCGGCCGAGCTGCTCGATCTGATCGGGCGGGAAGCGCTGATCTCCCGGAACGGGGACGGCGCGATCGGCAACGGGCAGATCGACTACGCCCACCGTTACGCGCAGGGGACCGCGACCTACGCCGGGACCGTCGAGGTGTTCCGCACGATCATCGCGCAGCACGTCCTGGGGCTGCCCAGGCCGAACTATCCGGGGTCGCGCGACTTCGGGGTGTCGGCATCCACCAAGCTCTCCTGAGCAGCCGCACCGTTCACCCGAGACCATCAACGAAGGAGTACTCATGGCGATTGGACGCCTCTTCCACATCATCCACCTGACGGACGACCTGCCCGCGCTCGAAGCCTGGTACGACGACGTGTTCAGCGTTCGCCGCGGCTTCCTCGACCACCACTACATGGAGGGCGAGCGGCGCGACGCCTCCCTCGTGCTGCTCGGCGACTCGGTCATCGAACCGCTCGCGCCCGCGTTCCGCGTCGACGACTGGGCGGAGTATCCGCTCGGGCGCTTCTACAACCGCTTCGGCACGCACTGGCACTCGATCGCCTGGTACACGGACGACGCCGGCGAGATCTGGCAGCGGCTGACGGACGCGGGCGTGCGCGTGTACATCGAGGGAGGCAAGCTCACGGACACGCGCCCGGGCCCGGACTCCGCGATCATGACGCACCCGAAGGACACCCTCACCCAGCTCGAGTTCATGCGCCCGAACGGCGTCGTCGAGGAGAACGACCCGAGGCTGAAGCCGGATTGGGATCCGAACTGGTGGATCAACAACCATCCGATCCAGACGCCCGGCCTCGCCTACACGACCGTGCTGACGAAGGATCTGGATCGCGCCGAGCAGGTGTACGGCGAACTGCTCGGCGGCACGGTGCTCCACAAGGGATCCTCCGAGCTCACCGGCACCGACGACGTCTACGTGCAGGTGGGCGACACGGTGGTGCAGCTGTCGAAGCCGAACACGGACGGCACGATCGCCGCGGCCGACTTCGAGAAGAACCGCGAGATCCATCACGCGGCCGCCTTCAAGGTGCTCGACCTCGACAAGACGAAGGAGTACCTGGAGGAGAAGGGGATCAAGACGGTCGCCCGCGACGACCAGACGCTCATCAGCGATCCGGCGACGACGCACGGCGTTCCTTTCCGCTGGACCACGTGGGACGTGCCGGGCGGCCCGCGCGACGGCAAGTAGCAGTTTTCGTCGCTCCGACATGGCGGGCGGGCGCTTCGGCGCCCGCCCGCTTCGTGTTCGCGGGCGCCGGCGTCAGGACCGGCGCGGCGATCCCGCGCGGATCACCTCCCCGCGGCGACGCGGCCGTCGACGAGGGTGAGGATCACGGGATCGCGCCGGCCCTGCGCTATGGCGTCGAGCGCCGGCGTCTCGGTCAGGATGAGGTCCGCCCGCATTCCCGGGCGGATGAGGGCGGAGCGGCCCCGCGGAGCGAGGAGCGCCGCGGCGATTCCGAGGACCGCGCCGAGATCGTCGGCGGGGCTCAGGTATCCCGCGAGGGCTTGCGCCGCCGTCACCCGATCGCGCGGCCCGAGGACGGCGCCACCGGGCGCGCGGCGGTGCACCGCATCGTGCATCACGGTCCACGGGTTGACGGGGCCGTAGGGCGCGTCGCTGGACGCGACGACCGGGATCCCGGCGTCGAGGAGCGTCCGGTGCCGGTACAGGTGCGGGGTGTCGTCCGCGTCGACCTCGGCGAGATACCGGTCGCCCCGGTGCCAGAGGAAACCGGGCTGGGTGACCACGGCGAGGCCGAGGTCGCGGATCATCGGGATGAGCTCGGGAGGCACGACGGCGGCGTGCTCGACGCGGTCGCCCGGCCGTGCCCCGATGCGCGCGAGCGCGGCCAGGAGGAGCACGAGCGCCTCCCGGGTCACGCAGTGCACGGCGACCGCGCGGCGGGCGGCCCGTGCTCGCGCGATCTCCGCGACCAGCTCGTCGACGGCGGGGAGGCCCGAGTCTCCGAGCACGATCTTGCGCGGGCCCAGGCGGACCTCCGGGGGCACCTCTCCGGGCTCCCCGAGCAGCGTCACCCGTTGCGGGAGCGCGCCGCTCGCGCGAGCGCGCGCGATGAGGCCCGCGTCGCGCGCGCCCGGGGTGGCATCGGTCACCTCGGTCACGCCGAGGCGGGCGAGTTCCGCGCCGACTCGCGCGAGCGGCAGGCGTTCGGAGCGGGGGAGCTGCGAGCGGAGCCACTCGTCGCCGCGCCAGATGCGCCCGGTGGGCGCGCCGGCCGGATCGCGCTCGACGACGCCGGCGGGCGCCCGATCCGGGTCGAGCCGCGTCAGCGCCGCCGAGTTGAGGATCCAGAGGGCTCCGCTGCGGTGCTGCAGGCGCACCGGGCCGCGCGGCCCGAACCGGTCGAGGGCGCGGGCGTCGAGGGATCCCGCCGTGGACTCGTCGTATCCGACGCCCCGGATCCAGCCGTGCGCGTCTGGCGCGGCCGCGCGAAGGGCCCGGCCGAGGGATGCCGGGTCGGGCGCGGCGCGGGGCGAGCAGTCGACGGACTCGAGCGCCGCGGCGAGGGCGAGGAGGTGGATGTGGTGGTCGATCAGCCCGGGAAGCAGGTGCGCCCCGCCGCACTCGATTACGGCCCCGGCGGTTCCGGCGGTCCTCACGGTTCCGGGGGTCCCGGAGCTGGGCGCGGCGGTGCCGGCGGTGCCGGGGCGGGGCGCGGCGGTCGCGGGGCGGGGCGGGGCGGTTGCGGCGGTCCGGGGGCGGGGCGAGGCGGGGCGTATCGAGCGGATGCGCCCCGCCTGCAACTCGACGTCGGCGAGGCGCCCGTCGGGCATCCGCGCCTCGCGAAGCACCCGGACGTCGGCGGTCTCATTCATGGGGATATTCTGCCCTCGACTCCGCCGTCAACCCCGTCAACCCCCTCAACCTCCGTCGCGACACGCCGTAACACCCCCGTCAACCCGGCCAACCTCCGTCGCGACACGCCGTAACGCCGACCGGCGTAGCGGCGTGTCGCGACGGAAAAGGAGGGGCGACGTAGGTCGACGCGACGAGGGAAGGGGGACGCGACGGGGGAGGGGTGCGGGCGGTGCGCGACCGCGGTCCTGACATGAGGAGCGTCAGCGCAGCGCGTAGGAGATCGTCGCGACGCCGGCGAGCTTGCCGTCGAGCCGGCGCGACTCCGACCGCACGACCGCGAGCGAGCGACCGGAGTGGACGCGGGTCGCGGTCACGGTGAGCTCGTCGTCGACGGGGATACCCCGCAGGAACGCGACGCGTATCGACGCCGGACGCCACGGCTCGTCGCCGATCGCCTCGCGCGCCACGCGCTCGAGCGCGATGGTGTGGATGCCGCCGTGCATGATGCCCCGCGGATTGGCGAGCCATCGCGGCGACGCGAGCGTGCCGATGACGCCGTCGCCGGTGGCTTCCAGCGGCATCGGCAGCATCGCGGAGAGCGGCACCGTCTCCTCCGGGGCGCGAGGCATCTCGAAGTATCCCCCTTCGGGGACGGGGAGGTATCGGCCGCTGAGCGACGCGGTTGCGATCACGGCGCCCGCCGCGTCGCGTACCTGCCCCGTCGACAGCCCGCCCGCGGGGCTCGTGCCGACGACGTGCGTGTCCAGGTCGAATGCGCCGTCCGCGGGCTCGATCCCCGGGGCGAAGTCGATCGACAGCTCCGTGGTGACCATGCCGTTCATGCCCGGCGGATGACCGTCGAGGAGCACCATGCTGAGGCCGTGATCCACGAGCATCCCGAGGGAGGCCCAGGCGAAGTCGCCGCGGTCGCTCCGGAACCAGGGCCCCGGACGCTGCACGTACGCTCCCGGACGTGCAGCGTCCATCGGGACCCCGGTGAGCGACCACGGGTTGTGCCGGGCCAGGAGGGCCTTGTCGGCCGTGTCGACCAGAGCCGCGCGAGGGCTCGCGTCGCCTGGCGTCAAGACTGCACCTCGATGACGAGGGCTCCCGCCTGGCCGCCGCCGGCGCACATCGCGGCGACGCCGATGCCGCCGCCGCGCCGCTGCAGATCGCGGATCAGGGTGTTGACCATCCGCGCGCCGGAGGCGGCGACCGGATGGCCGATCGAGCAGCCGCTGCCGTGGATGTTCACGATCTCCTCGTCGATGCCGAGGAGCTTGCAGGCCGCCGCTGGCACGGAGGCGAACGCCTCGTTGATCTCCCAGACGGCGACGTCGGGCACCTCGATGCCGGCCTTGCCGAGCACGCGCGTGATGGCGTGCAGTGCGCCGACCCCCATGAGCGCCGGATCGATGCCGACCGCGGTCCACGCCCGGATCGTCGCCAGCGGCGTGAGGCCCTCGCTGGCCGCGAGATCCGAACTGGTCACCGCGACCGCGGCCGCCGCGTCGTTGACTCCGCTCGCGTTGCCGGCGGTAATCGAGAAGCCCTCGATTTCGGGGTGGATGACGCGAAGCGACGCGAGGCGTTCCAGCGTCGTGTCGCGGCGGGGGTGCTCGTCGACGGAGAACTCGACGGTGTCGCCGCTCCAATTCTTCACCGAGATGGGAAAGATCTCGTCCTCGAACAGGCCCCGGTCGATCGCGTCGACGGCGCGCTGGTGGCTGCGGAACGCCCACGCGTCCATCTCTTCGCGGGACAGCTCGGCGTACTTCGCCGTGTTCCAGCCGACGGAGATCGACATGTCGTTGTTCGGCGCGTCCGCCCGGTTCGGGTGGGTCGGCGGCATCCACGGATCCTGATAGACGCCGCGGAGGCCGGGGACGCGCTGCTTGAGCACGGGGCCGAGGGACGTCGCCTGCACGCCTCCGGCGACGATCGCGTCCTCCATGCCCGACTTGATCTGCGCGGCCGCGAGGCCGATCGTGCTGAGGCTGCCCGCGCAGTGCCGGTTCAGGGCGGCGCCGGGCACGGTCAGCATCCCCGCTTGGACCGCGGCGTGGCGGGCGACGGCTCCGCCGCCGTAGAGGGATTCCGCAAAGAGGACGTCATCGAAGCGCTCCGGATCCAACCCGCTCCGCGCGACGGTCTCGGTGAGGACCGCGAGGCCGAGCTCCTCGGCCGTCGTGTTCGCGAGTGTTCCCTTGTTGGCCGTACCGACTGCGGTGCGGGCCCCGGCGACGATGACAGGATCGGTCATGATGTTCGTGCTCAACTTTCTCCGGGAGGTGCAGCCACCCTGAGAAATGCGCCGCTGCACCGCCATATTGTATGGTTCTACTGAATCTTATACCGTAAAGTCGTGTAGTAGGGAATTCCCCGGTACCAGGACACAAAGACGTGAGGAGACGTTCATGAAACTAGCAGGTGGCTCGGCGCTCGTGACCGGCGGGGTCGGCGGCTTCGGAGAGGCGACCGTCCGCCGGCTCGTCGACGCCGGCGCGAAGGTGGTCATCGCCGACCTCGACGAGCAGCGCGGCAACGACCTCGTCGCGCAGCTCGGCGCCGACAAGGCGAAGTTCGTGAAGACCGACGCGACGAGCGAGGAGTCGGTGGGGGCCGCGGTCGCCGCCGCCCAGGAGTTCGGCCCGCTCCGCTTCGCCGTGATCGCTCATGGCGGGCCGGCCGCGGGCGCGCGGATCGTCAACCGTCAGGGGGAGCCCTACCCCGTGGAGACCTTCCGCCGCACCGTGGAGATCTTCCTCGTCGCGACCTATAACATCCTGAGCCAGGCGGCGGCGGCGATGTCGCAGAACGAGCCGCTCGAATCGGGTCAGCGCGGCCTCGTCATCATGACGGCTTCGATCGCCGGATTCGAAGGCCAGGTGGGCCAGACCGACTACTCCGCGGCGAAGGGCGGCGTCATCGGCCTCACGCTGACCGCCGCGCGCGACCTCGCTCCCGCGGGCGTGCGCGTGATGACGATCGCGCCCGGCACCTTCTTCACGCGGGCGTACGGCGACGTTCCGCGCGAGGCCATCGAGGAGCGCTTTGGCAAGATCGTCCCGAACCCGAAGCGGCTCGGCGAGGCTGATGAGTACGCGCAGCTCGCGCTGCACATCGCCGAGAACGACTACCTCAACGGAACGGTGATCCGCATCGACGGAGCCCAGCGCTTCAACATGTGAGCGGAAAGGTGGAACGGCGCCCCCGAGGGGGCGCCGTTCCACGTGAATGCGGCTCGCGCCGCTACGCGTCGCCCGCGGGGCTGAGCACGACGTCGTTGAGGAACGCGTCCACGGCGCTCGCGAAGCTCTTGTTGTCGTCGCCGGCGATCATGTGGCGCGCATCGTTCACGACGGTGCTGTAGGGCCTTCTGAGCACGCCCTCGAGCTCTTTCACGCCCGCCTCGTCGATGACGTCGGACTTGCCGCCGCGCACGATGAGGGTCGGCACCTCGATGCGCGACGCGCGTTCGAGGAGGGCGTCCGCGTCGGGGGCCCGGCCCTCGCTCTGCGGACCGGGCTGCATCATCCGCGGGTCCCAGTGCCAGTACCAGCGGCCGTCCGCGCGCAGCCTCACGTTCTTCTGCAGGCCCTCCGGGTTGAGCCGGCGCTCGCGACCCGTGTATTCCGCGATGGCGTCGGCGACCTCCTCGAGGTTCGCGAAGCCGTCGCTGTGGCCCACCATGAACTGGGTGATCCGCTTCACGCCCTCCGTGGAGGTGCGCGGCACGATGTCGACGAGCACGAGGGCGCGCGCGAGGTCGGGATGGTCGGACTGCGCCGTGAGGGAGGCGAGGCCGCCCATCGAGGCGCCGACGAGGACGGGGCGGGCGGCGCCGAGCGAGCGCATGAGCGCCACGGTATCGGCCGCGTAGTCCTCGATGGCGTAGGTGCCGTCCTCCGACCAGCCCGAGTCCCCGTGTCCGCGCAGATCGACGGTGTAGGAGCTCCACCCCTGCTGCGCGAGGCTGCCCGCGGTGCTGTCCCAGGAGTGCCGCGTCTGACCGCCCCCGTGGAGGAAAATGAGGGTCGGCCGCGAGGCGTCGCCGTTGCCGGCCCAGTAGTCTCCCGTCAGCGAGAGTCCGTTGCCCTGAAGCGTGAGGGTTTCGGGTGAGTGTGTTGTTGCCATTGAGGTAGCACCGCCGTGTGTCGTCGAAATGAGCGCGTGTCGCCGCTCCTGGACGGCACCGTCTGCTCGCTGGATGTGCCGGGCAGATCGTGAGATCCCGGACGACACGCACGTTACCGCAAAGTTTTCAGTATGGCGAGGAGCTTCTCCCTCGAAATGACCCGACGCACGAATTGACAGGGATCCACCATCTGCGTAACGTCGGCGACGGCGTTACGGTAAGTTATACCGTAATCGGATACCATGTCCCGTGAATGACAGAGAGGTCATGCATATTCTCAGTGGCGCGAAGCCGTTCGCCTGCACGAGCCCTGCGTATCCCGTCAGGGGCATCTTCTCCCGGATCGCCGTCCGGCCTCCCGATCTCGCCGCAGCAGCGGCCGGACGTCCGCCCACCCCGCGGGGCATTGACACGGTGCATCAGCCGGCGGGACACACTATGGAAGGAAACACATGAAAGAGAAACTCAACGGACGTCGGCGCAGGCTGATCTCCTCGGTCGGCCTGATGGCGGCGGCGACGCTGCTGCTCGCCTCCTGCGCCGGCGCGGACAGCGGCAAGGGAGACGACGACACCGGCGCGCTGGCGGACTTCGATCCGGTGACGCTCTCGTACGCGGACGTCGGGGCGGAATCGACGAACGGCCCCCCGTTCCAGGCGTTCGCGGACGAGGTGGCGGAGGCCACCGACGACAAGGTGACGTTCGAGGGCTTCTTCAGCGGCTCGCTGCTCGGCGCCGCGGACTCCCTCGGCGGCGTGCAGAGCGGCACGGCCGACCTCAGCTACGTCGGCGCGGGTTCGTTCCCGACGGAAATCCCGATCGCGCACTGGAACAACGCGATGGGTTCGGTTTCGAGCTCCGCCTACCCGCTCTCGATCCTGCAGGGCTTCATCGCGCAGCAGGAGTGGGCTTTGAGCGACGAGGAGCTGACGGCTGAGCTGGACGCGAACAACGTCATGGTGATCTGGAACTCGCTGCCCGACACGCGCACGAGCCTCATCTGCACCACCCCCGTGCGGACGGCGGAGGAGGCGAAGGGGAAGCGCCTCGGCACCTTCGGGACGCCGCCGAGCCTCCCCGAGATGGAGAAGCTCGGCTTCACCATCGTGCAGCTGAGCCCGGTGGAGTACTACGAGGGACTCCAGCGCGGCGTGGTCGACTGCGTTGCGGGCACCCCGACCGCGGCGATCACCTACAGCCTCTTCGAGGTCGCCAAGTACTGGACCTTCGCGGACTTCAACGGCGCGGCCGGCACGTACACGATGGCGAACAAGGAGAAGTTCGAGTCGCTGCCGGCCGAGGCGCAGGACGCGATCTGGGACGCCATTCCCACCTGGCTCGTCGAGCGAGGCAAGGAATGGGTGAAGAACTACGGCGCGCTCGTCACCGCCCAGAAGGAGAACGGCATCACGTTCTACGATCCGGACGAGGCGTTCCGCGACATCGTGACCGAGGAGCAGGCGAAGGCCTACGAGGCGCTCGCCGATTCCGCCCCCGACACGGTCGCTGATCCGAAGGCGTTCCTCGAGAACTACCGCTCGATCTACGACAAGTGGGAGGATCGCCTCTCGAAGGATCTCGACCTGCCGACCGAGCACGACGGCGAGACCCTCGACCAGATCGCGAACTGGGACGCCGACGCGATCGACTGGGACGCGTACCACGACATGCTCGTCGAGGTCTTCGACGCGCACCGCCCGACCGCGTAACCCGCGCGCCGGAAGTGCGGTGTCCTCCCGGTTTCGGGGGGCACCGCACCGCGGGGATCCGGGCGTCGAACCGCCGCTCGTCGGGGAGAATGCGCCCGCGGCCTCCGGCGTTCGACGCAGATCGGCAACGATTCCGAAAATCGAATTGACACGGACTCGCCACCTGCGTAGAGTCGGCTCCTACATTACGGTAAGCAATACGGTAACCGTGTGGCGCGCCGGAGCGATTTTGAATGACAGAGAGGTCATGCACATTCCCGATGCCGACATTTCCCACCTGAGTTCTCGTCAGTAGACCGGCCACCCGCCCGGCCTCCGAACGCTTCACTCCCTCCCACCTCAACGCGATGGCGAGCGCTGTTGCTCGCGGCGCATCGCAGTACCGAATCGATAAGGCACTCATATGACAACAACGTCGTTGCAGCATCCCGAGAACACCGGGGATGTGGAAGAGGACATCGCCGTCGGCGAGTCCGATGCACTCCTGCGGGAAGACACCGAAGAAGAGACCGCGCCCCTGTGGGAGCGGTTCATCACGAAGATCTCGTCGGTCTCCGCGATCGCCGCGGGCATCGCCATCGTGATCCTCGGCCTCCAGATCGTCGCCGACGCGAGCGGCCGGACGTTCTTCAACGTGCCGCTGCCGGGCACGCTGGAGCTCGTATCCAACTGGTGGATGGTGCTCGCGGTGTTCCTCGGATTCGGGTTCACCCAGTTCAAGGGCGAGCACATCCGCGTCACGCTCCTGGTCGAGAAGCTCCCCGTGACGTGGCGCACCGCCGTCGAGACGGTGATCCTCGCGGCGAGCCTCGGGATCGTGGGCCTCTTGGCCTACTACCTGACGGTCGACGCCATCGACTCCGTCGAGGCCCGCGAGATGCTCGCCGGCTCCTTCCCGCTCCCCATCTGGCCGATCGCGGTGTTCATGGCGCTCGGCACGTGGCTCTACGCCGCCCAGCTCCTCGTCTCGCTCACCAGCTCGCTGCGCGCCGCGAAGCGCGAGCGGCGTTCGGGCGTCGCGCAGCCCGCGCTGCTGTCGGCGCAGAACGTGCTGCTCGCCATCGCCGTGGTCGCCTCGCTCGTCATCGTGGTCCTCCTGCTCTCGGTCGAGATGTCGCGGGTGGCGGCGGGCGGGCTTCTCATCGCCCTCATGGTGCTGCTGCTGCTGTGCGGCCTGACCACGGCGCTCGCGATGATCGCGGCGGGCGGGCTCGGGCTCTGGAAGCTGGCGGGGACGTCCGTCGTCGCCGATGCCTTCGAATCGGTCCCGATGCACTCCGCGGCGAACTGGAGCCTCAGCGTCGTCCCGATGTTCGTGCTCATGGGCATCGTGCTCTGGCGCACCGGCCTCACCGGCAAGGTGTTCTACGCCGCGCGCCTCTGGCTCGGCTGGATGCCCGGCGGCCTCGCCGTCGCGACGAACTTCTCCGGCGCCGGCCTCGCCGCCGCCAGCGGCAGCACGATCGGCATCTCCTACGCGCTCGGCCGCATGGCCATTCCGGAGATGCTGCGGGCGGGCTACAAGCCCAGCCTCGCCACCGGCGTCGTCGCGACGGCCGGGACGCTCGGCCAGCTCATCCCGCCGAGCGTGCTGCTCGTGATCTACGCCGGCGTCGCCCAGGTGGCGGTCGGCCCGCAGCTGCTCGCCGCGATCATCCCGGGCATCATCGTCGCGGTGCTCTACGCGCTGGTCATCATCATCCAGGGCCTCGTACGGCCCGACATCGCGCCGCGATCCAAGGCCACGGGTGTGCCGATGGCGGAGAAGCTGCGCGCCCTCGTCGGCATCATCCCCCTCGTCGTCGTCATCTTCATCGTCATCTTCGGCATGCTCTCCGGCATCTTCACCCCCACCGAGGCCGGCGCCTTCGGCGCGCTGGCGGCCATCGTCGTCGGTTCGGCCTTCGGCGAGGAGCGCAAGAACCCCAAGCAGCTCTTCAAGACCCTGGGACGCTCGCTGCAGGAGACCGTCACGGCGACCGCGGGCATCTTCCTGCTGCTGATCGGCGTGAACCTGCTCGGACGCGCGATGACGATGAGCGGCGTGCTCCGCGCCCTCACCGACTGGGTGGTGGGGATCGGCATGCCGACCCCGGTCTTCCTGATCGCCATCATGGTGCTGTTCCTCATCCTCGGCATGTTCATGGAGTCGATGTCGATCATCCTGCTCTCGGTGCCGATCCTGGCGCCGGTGCTGATGGCGGTGGGCGTGGACATGACCTGGTTCGGCGTCTTCGTGGTGATGCTCATCGAGCTCGCCCTGGTCACGCCGCCGGTCGGCATGCTCACGTTCATCGTGCACCGGCTCGCGCAGGACAAGGAAGTGAACCTCGGCCACAAGATCAGCCTGATCGACGTGTTCAAGGGCGTGACGCCGTTCGTCCTCATGAGCATCGCGTTCCTGATCGTGCTCATCTTCCTGCCGGACATCGTCACCTGGCTTCCCAGCATCTCCGCCGTGAAGTAGGGCCTCCCGGCCATACCCCTCGGACGGCGCGCCCGCGCCGGCCGTCGGAGTTCGACCTCGCTCCGGTGGGACGTCCCCTCGGCATCCCACCGGAGCATCCAAGCGGCGCACGACCGTCGGCCGCGCACACTATGGAAGGAAACACATGAAAGAGAAACTCAACGGACGTCGGCGCAGGCTGATCTCCTCGGTCGGCCTGATGGCGGCGGCGACGCTGCTGCTCGCCTCCTGCGCCGGCGCGGACAGCGGCAAGGGAGACGACGACACCGGCGCGCTGGCGGACTTCGATCCGGTGACGCTCTCGTACGCGGACGTCGGGGCGGAATCGACGAACGGCCCCCCGTTCCAGGCGTTCGCGGACGAGGTGGCGGAGGCCACCGACGACAAGGTGACGTTCGAGGGCTTCTTCAGCGGCTCGCTGCTCGGCGCCGCGGACTCCCTCGGCGGCGTGCAGAGCGGCACGGCCGACCTCAGCTACGTCGGCGCGGGTTCGTTCCCGACGGAAATCCCGATCGCGCACTGGAACAACGCGATGGGTTCGGTTTCGAGCTCCGCCTACCCGCTCTCGATCCTGCAGGGCTTCATCGCGCAGCAGGAGTGGGCTTTGAGCGACGAGGAGCTGACGGCTGAGCTGGACGCGAACAACGTCATGGTGATCTGGAACTCGCTGCCCGACACGCGCACGAGCCTCATCTGCACCACCCCCGTGCGGACGGCGGAGGAGGCGAAGGGGAAGCGCCTCGGCACCTTCGGGACGCCGCCGAGCCTCCCCGAGATGGAGAAGCTCGGCTTCACCATCGTGCAGCTGAGCCCGGTGGAGTACTACGAGGGACTCCAGCGCGGCGTGGTCGACTGCGTTGCGGGCACCCCGACCGCGGCGATCACCTACAGCCTCTTCGAGGTCGCCAAGTACTGGACCTTCGCGGACTTCAACGGCGCGGCCGGCACGTACACGATGGCGAACAAGGAGAAGTTCGAGTCGCTGCCGGCCGAGGCGCAGGACGCGATCTGGGACGCCATTCCCACCTGGCTCGTCGAGCGAGGCAAGGAATGGGTGAAGAACTACGGCGCGCTCGTCACCGCCCAGAAGGAGAACGGCATCACGTTCTACGATCCGGACGAGGCGTTCCGCGACATCGTGACCGAGGAGCAGGCGAAGGCCTACGAGGCGCTCGCCGATTCCGCCCCCGACACGGTCGCTGATCCGAAGGCGTTCCTCGAGAACTACCGCTCGATCTACGACAAGTGGGAGGATCGCCTCTCGAAGGATCTCGACCTGCCGACCGAGCACGACGGCGAGACCCTCGACCAGATCGCGAACTGGGACGCCGACGCGATCGACTGGGACGCGTACCACGACATGCTCGTCGAGGTCTTCGACGCGCACCGCCCGACCGCGTAACCCGCGCGCGCACGGCACGGCGCCCTCCCGGTTTCCGGGAGGGCGCCGTTTGCGTGGGGAGCCGCCGCGTCCGCCGAGACGACTGGACAGCACGCACAGCAAAAGAGCATCGCCCCCGCGCTCTGCGGGGGCGATGCTCTCTCTCGAAAAGGGGTCAGTCGGTCAGGAGCACCAGGGAGGCGCACTGGGGACCGAACGCGTTCGTCACCACGGCGACGTCCGCGCCCTCGACCTGCCGCTCGCCGAGCTGGCCGCGCAGCTGCTGCGTCGCCTCGGCGAGGAAACCGAGCCCGTGGAGGCGGCCCTCCGCGAGCTGCCCGCCGCTGGTGTTCATGGGGAGCGATCCGCCGGGGCCGATCGTCTTGCCGCCGTCGACCCAGTCGCCGAACTCGCCGATGTCGCAGAAGCCGAGCGCCTCGATCCAGGACATCGCGATGTGCGTGAAGCCGTCGTAGATCTCCGCGACGTCGACGTCGTCAACGGTGACGCTCGAACGCTCCCAGAGCCGCCGGGCGCTGTCGCGGGTGCCGCCGAACACGAGATCGTCGGGGAACGTCCAGTCCGGCCGGGATCCCGTGCCGTGCGAGGTCGCATCGATGATGACCGGCTTCTGCCTGAGATCCTTCGCGCGCTCCTCGGTGGTGATCAGCACGGCGACGGCGCCGCTGCCCGGGTAGTCGCAGTCGAGGAGCCGAAGCGGCTCGGCGACGTAGCGGGCCGAGAGGTAGTCGTCCATTGTGATCGGGTCGCGCAGCATCGCGCGCTCGTTCATCGCGGACCATTTGCGCGCGTTGACCGCGATCGCGCCGTAGTCCTCCTCGCGCGTGCCGAACTCGAACTCGCGACGCCGTTTGCGCATGCCCATGACCGGGAGCACGGCGCCCGCGGCGCCGTAGGGGAGCAGGTACTGCGCGGCGCCCTCGGCGGGCGGGAACTGCGTCTGGCCGCTCATCTGCCCCCACTCGCGCGTGATCGCGCGGATGACGAGGGCCACCTCGCAGTGGCCGCTCGCGACCGCCATCTCGGCGTGGATGACGGCGGAGAGCGCCGAGGCCCCCGTGGCCGCGAAGTCGCCGAAGTCCGAGAGGCTCTCGATGCCTAGGAGCCGCTGGAAGTCGACGGCTGCCTCGCCGGTCGTACCGGGGTACTCGTAGATGCCGTCGATGTCCTGAATGTCGATCCCGGAGTCCGCCACGGCGGCCTTGACGGCGTCTACCGCGAGCGACCGCGCCTGCAGTCCGAGTGCTCGGCTGATGGCCGAATAGCCGACGCCGACGACCGCTGTCTTACGACCGATACTCATGCTGCGACCTCCTGCTGGGTGGGACGGAATTGGGGCAGGGTGTATTCCCCGCGGTCCTCGAAGACCACTTCGACCGGCATGCCGATCGACACCTCCTCCGGCTTCGCCTCGAGAATGTTGGTGAGGATCCGGATCCCCGGATGATCGTCGAGCTCCACGAGCGCGAGCACGAGGGGGAGGTCCTCCGCGAAGGCCGGGTGAAAGGCCTGATGCAGCACCGAGAACGAATAGATGGTGCCGTTGCCCGAGACGCGAACCGGCACGGCCTCGGAGTCGATGTCGAAGCGCTCGGCGCGGTCGTTCGGGGGGAACTGCACGAAGTCGGTGCCCTCGAACCCTTGAATGACGAGTTCGCCCTTTCGGGCGTGTTCCCAATAGAAGGCACTGGCCTTGCTCGGAACGGGTGCTGGTTTTTCCATTGCTCACCTCAGTGTGATCGATCTACCTACCGTACAGACTGGAGAAACGCCGAAATCTTCTTAACCGACTCGACTCTCGTAAGCCTTATGGTATACCCTACGGATGAAAGCTTTTCAGTGCTCTTTGGTGATTATCAGCGGGCTCGAGGGCCACAAACACAGTGAGGTGGATTGATGGTAAACATTCTTGATGGCGTGAAGGTCGTGGAGCTTGCTTCATGGACGTTCGTGCCGAGCGCGGGCGTCGCACTCTCGGACTGGGGCGCCGACGTCGTAAAGGTGGAGGATACCAGAGGCGGTGATCCCGGCCGGTCGCTCGTGGTCGGAGGCCTCGTCAAGGAGAACTCGCGCACCGGGCAAGACTTCATGCTGGAGCTCGGCAACCGCGGCAAACGCAGCATCGGCCTCAACCTGAAGAGCGAGCAGGGCCTCGAGATCTTCAAGAAGCTCGTCTCCGAAGCCGACGTGTTCCTGACGAACTGGCTCCCCGCCGCGCTCGAGCGGTTGAAGATCGACCTCGACGAACTGCGGGCCGCGAATCCGAAGCTGATCGTCGCCCAGGGCACGGGCCAGGGCACCGAGGGCCCCGACGCCAGCGCGGCCGGGTACGACTCGACGTCCTACTTCGCGCGGAGCGGCTACTCGTACTCGCTCAGCGCGCCCGACTCGATCGTGCCCTTCCGTCAGACGCCGGCGCTCGGCGATCTCCCCGCCGGGCTGACGCTCGCGGGCGGCGTCCTCGGCGCCCTCTACCACCGCGAGCGCACGGGAGAGGCGCTTCCCGTGGAGGTGTCGCTGCTGGCGCAGGCCCTGTGGACGATCGCCCCCGACGTGACCGCGGCGGACTTCTTCGACGTCGAGGTCGTGCCGAAGCCCGAACTCGGCGCCTCCTTCAACGCGCTGGTCAACCCCTATAAGACGTCTGACGGGCGATGGATACAGCTGACGTTCCTGCAGCCCGACAAGAACTGGGCAGCGTTCGCGCGCCGGGTGGGGCTCCCCGAGCTGGCGGAGGACGAACGCTTCACGCCGGCGCAGAACCTCTTTAAGAACAACGCGGAGCTCACCGAGATCCTCAGCTCGCATTTCGCCTCGCAGCCGTACGCCCACTGGGTCGAGGTGCTCAAGGACGAGACCGGCGCGTGGAGCCCGATCAAGTCTCCGAAGGAGGCCTTGGACGACCCGCAGACGGACGCGAACGGCTATTTCATCCGGAACAAGGCCGAGAACGGCGTGGAGTATCGTCAGGTCGCGCCGCCCATCCGCTTCAACAAGGAGACGCCGGCGCCGTCGAGCGCTCCCGAGTATGCGGAGCACACGGAGCAGGTGCTGTTGGAACTCGGATACGAGTGGCCGCAGATCATCGAGGCGAAGGACGGCGGGATCGTGTCCTGAGCATCCAGTCCGAGTGCGAAGGCCGGGGCGCGAGCCTCGGCCATCGCACGTCTCACGGCGCCGGCCTGGCACGGGCGGGTGAGAAGGTGGTACCTGATGCGCGACACAAGGACGAGCACCGTGAAGAGAGGCGTACGTTGAAACCGAATCCCGCACACGTTCTGGCCGACGACCCGAGCGGCCGCCGAGATCCCCGGCTCGAGGGCTACACGCCCTGGGCGATCTTCGGAATGGCGCGGCGGGACTCTCCATACCAGCCGCACGAACGCGGGATGGTCGGCCCCGAGAGTCTCGACCTCGACGGCGTCGCCCGGGCCGGCGCCCTCGGCGTGTTCGCGGACACCTCGCTGGCGCATCCCGTCATGCGCGGCCGCCCGTCGCCGACGCTCGGGCTCGTGACCTCGGAGCTGTCGATGAGCTTTCCGACGTCTCCGCCGCGGGCGGGGGAGGAGTTCTCGTTGCGGGAGGACGTGGTCGAGCTGAACGACATCGGCGGGAGCGTCGCCGGCGCCATCCTCGGGGAGGGCGGTCGCGTGCTCGCCGAGGCCCAGTTCGCCTCGCGGTTCGTGGACCGCGGGCGCAGATACGATCCTCGGCCGTCGCCCGAGATGGACCCCCCGGGGATATCGCTGGCCGAACTGCTCGGGGTGCCCGAGGCGCAGGCCGGGGCGGCCGCGCTGCGCGGAGCAGTGTCGGCGCACCTGGCGAACCCGGCGGGCGCGCTGCACGGCGGCGTCGCGGTGACCATCCTCGAATACGCCGCCTCGCGAGCCGTTCCCGGGGATCCCTTCGCGTGGGAGTGCGAGAGCCTGCGCGTCAACTATCTGCGACCCGCTCCGCTCGGCGACGAGATCGTCACCTCCGCCCGCCCGGTGCACGTCGGAAGGACCATCTGCGTCGTCGACGCGGAGATCATGCTTCCCACCGGGAAGCCGTCGAACATCGCCAGGCTCAGCTACCGGCGTCGGGGCCGCTAGTGGCCGGCGGAGCGCGCCAGCGGCGCCCGACGTGGCTCGTGAGCGGAACACTCAGCCTGAGCGGGCTCGCGGCCTCGCTCAACCAGACCCTGGTCATTCCGCTGCTCCCCATCTTTCCGCGTGAACTCGACGTCTCCGCCGATGCCGCGACCTGGCTGGTCACCATCACCCTCTTGATCGGCGCGATCAGCGTGCCGACGCTCTCGCGTCTCGCCGACATGTACGGGAAGCGTCCGCTGCTGTACGTCTGCCTCGCGATCATGGCCGCCGGCGCGCTGGTGTCCGCGGCGGCCGGAGGGTACGCGGCGCTCTTCATCGGCCGCGCGCTCGCGGGCTTCGGGATGGCCCTCATCCCCATCGGGATGAGCATCCTCCGCGACACGCTCCCCCCGGAGCGCGTCGGTTCCGCAGTGGCCCTCATGAGCGCCACGCTCGGTTTCGGGGGCGCCCTCGGCCTGCCGCTGTCCGGCCTGATCTACGACGCCGTGGGATGGCGCTGGGTCTTCTGGCTCATGCTCGCGGTGACGCTGCTGCTGATCGTCGCGGTCGCCGTCGTGGTGCGCGACCCGAGCGTCAGATCGGGAGGGAGCTTCGACTTCGTCGGCGCGACCGCGCTCTCGGTCATCATCGCCGGCGTGCTCCTGGTCGTCTCGCGGGGGTCCATCTGGGGGTGGAGCTCGTTCCCGACGATCGGCCTGACCGTCCTCTCCCTCGCGGTGCTCGCCGGGTGGATCCCGTTCCAGTTGCGCCTGCGCGACCCGATCCTGCAACTGCGCACCATGGCTGCTCGCACGGTCGCCCTCACGAACATCACGGCGGTCTTCGTCGGCTTCGCGCTGTTCGTCAGCATGCTGGTCGATGCAGCAGCTGCAGGCGCCGACGGAGACCGGGTACGGGCTCGGGCTGTCGGTGACCGAGGCGGGCCTGTGGATGGTGCCGTCGGGGCTCGCGATGGTGGTGCTGTCGCCCGTGAACGGATACCTGCTCAACCGCATCGGCGGCAAGGTCGTGCTCATCGCCGGCACGGTGATCATCGCGATCGGGTACATCGTGCGCAACTTCCTCTATCACTCGGCGCTCGAGGTGTCGCTGTCGGCGGCGCTGGTCGGCATCGGCACGGCGTTCGCCTACGCCGCGATGCCCGCCCTCATCATGTCGGCGGTGCCCCTGGCGCAGACCGCCTCGGCGAACGGACTGAACACGGTGCTGCGGCAGGTGGGGACCTCGACATCCAGCGCCGTGGTGGCCGCCGTGCTGTCGGTGTCATTCGTCGTGATCGACGGCGGCTCCTATCCCACCTGGAGCGGCATCGTGGTCCTCGACGTGGTCGCCGCGGCCGTCGCCCTGATCGCCGGGGCGATCGCGCTGGCGATCCCGCGCCATCGGGTCCTCGACCTCAGCTGAGTCGTGTCAGCTCTTCTCGAGCTGACGCTCGAAGCCGTCGAGAAGCGCCGCGAGCCCGGTCTCGAAGTCCTCGTCCGAGACCATGGCGAGCTGGATCTTCTCGGTGCGCACCAGGTCGGTGAGCGCCGGCATCTCGTCGGTGATGAGGAGCGTCTGCCGTTCGTCGAGCGTGACGGCGTCGTTCATCGTCGCCGTCCGGGCGGCGAGGATCATGCCGTTCGTGAACGTGGTGACGGCGCTCAACAGCCGCCAGGCCTGCAGCGGGGCGAAGCCCGCGTCGATGAGGGCCTGCAGATTCCGGTCGACGCTCCTGAAGGCGTTGATGCCGGCCGCGAGCGAGTAGGAGTTCTGCCGAACGAGGATGAGGTCCGCCAGGGCGGGATCCTGGGTCAGGATCTCCCGCGTCGTGCGCTGGTAGGTCTCGATGAAGGTCCGCCAGTCGCCGAAGTCGGCCGGATCGGGCAGCTGCGTGTACAGTATCGCGAGCGCGCGATCGCTCATCGCGCGGAGCAGATCCTCCTTCCTGCGGAAGTACCAGTAGATGCTGGTGACGCCGACGTCGAGCCTCCGTGCGAGCTCGGGCATGCTGAGGCTCTCGACGGAGGAATCCTTGATGACGGCGAAGGCTCCCTCGATGATCTGATCGGAGGAGATGGAGCCGCGTTCTCGACGCTGGCGGGTTTTCGGTTTCTGGGCGGGCATGCGGTTCGCATTCTGTGGATCGGGTTCGGTCATGAGAATATGGTGGGCCTGGAGTCGCCTTTGAACGGCTCACTTGTTCTGCAGTCCGTGAAGGAGGACGTGATCCCCATCGTACGAA
The DNA here is from genome assembly GCF_039539005.1 of Microbacterium soli. Taxonomy (NCBI): domain Bacteria; kingdom Bacillati; phylum Actinomycetota; class Actinomycetes; order Micrococcales; family Microbacteriaceae; genus Microbacterium; species Microbacterium soli. The sequence continues at coordinate 233,734 of NZ_BAABCP010000002.1, read as the reverse complement.
GCTCGGCCCTCGGATGAGCGCTGACGCACCGGGCGAGGCGATACTGACCCGCTGGGCGGAGTCCGGGCTGATGTCGCTGACGGGCGAACCCGAGGGTCCCGTCGACGCGAGCCCGGCCTTCGCGTACGCGGCGTTCGCGGACGAGCTCGGTCGCCTGGTGGGGCGGCTCGGCCTGCCTCCCGGGGACGCATTGCGCGACCCGGCGATCGTCCTCGCCGGACGCGCCCGGGAGAACGGCTTCGCGCGCGGAGGGCGGGTGTCGGCCGGCGGAGCGACCCGCCTGATCCGGGGGCGTGACGGCTGGGGGGCGCTGAGCCTCGCTCGGGACTCGGATCGAGAACTCGTCCCGGCGCTCCTCGGCGCCGAACTCGGGGAGCGAGAGCCGTGGCTCGCGGTGGCGGCGGCGGCCCGTCGCTCGGTCGGAGAGCTGGTGGAGCGCGCCGCGATGCTGGGGCTGCCCGCCGCGACCCTCGGCGAGGCCGGGCCGCCGGCCGTCCGGACCAAGCCGATCGCCCCGGCGGAGACGCGGAGCCTGCGGGGAGCGCTCGTGGTCGATCTGTCGGCGCTCTGGGCGGGACCGCTGAGCACCGCGCTGCTGGCGGCGGGCGGCGCACGGGTGGTGAAGGTCGAGTTCGCCGGCCGTCCGGACGGCGCGCGGCGCGGGAACGCGCGGTTCTTCGATTGGCTCGGGCACGGCAAACTCGCGTGCGAGATCTCCGGCGACGCCGACGGGGAAGCGCTCCTCGCGCGACTGATCGACGCGGCCGACATCGTCATCGAGGCCTCGCGCCCGCGCGCGCTGCGTCAGCGGGGGCTGGCGTTCGACCAGCGTCGGAACCGCGCCGGGAAGATCTGGGTGCGCATCACCGGGCACGGGGCGGAAGGACCGGCGCAGCATCGCGTGGCCTTCGGGGACGATGCCGCGGTGGCGGGCGGTCTGGTCGGGCGCGGGGCGGCCGGCGACCCGGTGTTCGCGGGGGACGCGATCGCGGATCCGCTCACCGGCGTGAGGGTCGCGGGCGAGGTCGTCGCCGCGCTCGACGCGGGCGGCGGCACGCTCGTCGATGTGTCGCTGAGCGGGGTCGCCGCCGAGTACGCCGCCCGGGCTCGCGAGGAGGCTCCGCCCCACTCGGTCGAGCGCTCGGACGGGGGATGGCGTCTGAGGTTCCCGGGCGGTGCCGCGGTGGCGGTCGCGGATCCGCCGCGCATTCCGGTGTCGCCGCCGGCGCGCCCGGTCGGCGCGGATACCGCGACGATCCGCGCTCTGCTGGACGCGCCCGAGCCGTAGCGGCACGGGCGCGGTGGCGCTACCGGGCGAAGAAGTCGAGGACTGCGCTCATCGCCTCCGGCGAGGACGGTGCGCGATAGTGGTCCGTGCGCGGAAGGGACGTGAGGGTCGCGCGCGGCAGCGCCGACACGAGCGCGTCGGCCGGGCCCACCGTGTCCTCGTCCCCGAGGATCACGAGGACGTCGGCGTCGAGACGCTGCAGGCTCGGCAACGGCGGCGGCGGCGCCGCGGACCTCGCGTAGGCGGCGATCGATTCGAGGGAATTGCCCGCGCGCTCGGCGAGCTGGCGCAGCAGGGCGGTCGAGGCGTCCGGTTCGTCGGCCGTCAGGGTGTCGGCGAGCGAGGAGAAGCCGGACGGGTCGGCCCACATCCCGTCGCCGATGCCGATGAGGACGAGCCGTTCGAAGGCGCCGGGATCGCGGACGGCGGCGCGCAGCAGCAAGAGGGAGCCGGCCGAGAAACCGACCGCGGAGACGGCCCCTTCGCGCCGGGCGACCCCGAGCAGCTCGTCGAGGGTGTCGTCGTCCGTGCCCCCGGGCACGGGGGTGTCACCGTGCCCGGGCAGGCCGAACGGAACGACGCGGTAGCCGATGTCCTCCATCAGCTCGGGCCAGCCCGGCACGCCCCAGGTGGCGTCGTGCGTCGAGCCGAAGCCGTGCACGAACACCACCGCTTCGCTCTTCCGGTCGGGGGCCGTGCGGGGCCCGTCGTGGCGCGGCACCGTCAGTTGGCGCCGGCGCTGTCGGCGAAGGTGAGGACGGAGGCGTGCTCCCCCTCGGTGATCATCGGCCCGGCGGTGAAGGTGGGAACCGCCGCGCCGAGCTTCGCCGCAGCTTCGGCGGCCGAGAGGCCGTCGACCTCGTAGACGGCGATGTAGCGCGCGGGACCGTCCTGATCCGCCTTCCAGGTCCGGTAGCGGGAGACCGCGGTGACCTCGGGGATCGCGGAACGAACCTCGGGGATGTGCGTCGTCGTGTACCAGTCGTTGAACTCGTCTTCGCGGTCCGGGCTGGCGGGGCTGGCCTCTGCGATGAACACTGAAGTCGTCATGGGGTTCTCCTTCGTGCGGGTGCGTGCGAACTGGACAGGGAAGGCGTGTGTGTGGAAAATGGTACCGTAAGGATCACCGTAGTGCACGGGATGTGTGCGTTTATCCGCCCGTTTACGATCAAACTAGCGCAGAGTCGCGCCGCAGGGTACGACGAAGTGCGATGAAGCGAGGGAAAGCATGAACCAGCCAGCAACGACGATTTTCATCAACGGCGAATGGCGCGAAGCCATCGGCGGCGGCAGCTTCGAGGTGACGGATCCCAGCACCGGGGAAGTGATCGGTCACGCCTCGGACGGGGGGCGCGCCGACGCCGATGCTGCGATCGCCGCGGCGGCCGAGGCCTTCCCCGCGTGGTCGTCGACGACGGTGTATCAGCGGGCCGAGATCCTCCAGCGCGCACACGACCTGATGCGCGAGCGGCAGGAAGAACTGGCGCAGCTCATGACGAAGGAGCAGGGGAAGCCACTGAAGGCGTCCCGCAACGAGGTCGGGTACGCGGCCGACTTCCTGCGCTGGTTCGCCGGCGAGGCCCTCCGCATCGGCGGGTCGACGATCGCGTCCGCCCGCGCCGATCAGCGCTTCGTAACCATTCATCAGCCGGTCGGCGTGATCGCGGCCATCACGCCCTGGAACTACCCCATCTCCATGATCACCCGCAAGATCGGTCCGGCACTGGCGGCGGGCTGCACCTCGGTGCTGAAGCCGGCGGCGCTGACGCCCCTGTGTGCGGCCGCCACGCTGGAGATCTTCCGCGAGGCCGGCGTGCCCGACGGTGTCATCAACCAGGTCACCTCGAGCCGCGCGTCCGAGGTGGGCGACGCCTTCATCGAGTCCCGCGACGTGCGCAAGATCACGTTCACGGGTTCGACCGCGGTGGGTCGCAAGATCGCGGGTCAGGCGAGCGAGGCCATGAAGCGGGTATCGGTTGAGCTCGGCGGTCACGCCCCGTTCATCGTCTTCCCGGACGCGGATCCGGTGCACGCGGCGAAGGGCGCCGCGCTCGTCAAGTTTCTCAACATGGGTCAGGCGTGCATCAGCCCGAACCGCATCTACGTGCATCGGTCGATCTACGACACCTTCCTGGAAACGCTGCAGAAGCGGGTCGCCGCGCTGAAGATCGGGCGCGGCACGGAGCCCGGCGTGTCGATCGGCCCGCTCATCGACGACCGGGCGACCGCGAAGATGGTCGAGCAGGTCGAGGACGCCCGGGGGAAGGGCGCCCGCGTCCTCGCCGGCGGCGAGCGGGTGTCGGTCGACGGCCTGGCCGGCGAGAACTTCTACAGCCCGACGGTGCTCGCGGACGTGACTCCCGAGATGCTGATCTCCTCCGAGGAGACGTTCGGCCCGATCGCCGCGGTGACGCCCTTCGACACCGAGGAAGAGGTGATCGAGTGGGCGAACGACACCGAGTACGGTCTCGCCGCCTACGTCTACACCAACAATCTCTCCACGGCGATCAGGGCCACCGAGAAGTTGCGTTTCGGGATGGTCGGCGTGAACGACATCAACCCGACCTCCGCCGCCGCGCCGTTCGGCGGGGTGAAGGACAGCGGGCTCGGCCGCGAAGGCGGCGCCGAGGGGATCTTCGAGTACCTGGACGTGAAGCTGATCGGCCTCTCCGTCTAGCCGTTCCGGTGGGTGTGCGGGCGGCGGGGCGCCTCCCGCACACCCACCGCACGATCGGGCGGGAGACGCACCCGTCCGCCGTCGCTCGGCGCCGCCTCGCGCGGTGTCCCGGGCGCCGCGGATGCAGTTACCGAAAGAGGTACGGTAATGGTAAGCTGACGAGCGGTCAGGCTCCTGCAACGGCCGCACCTTCGAACACTTCGAGCACAATGATGTGGAGACACCCATGGCACTGCCAATCACCGAAGAACACCAGGATCTCGCGCAGTCGGTCCGCGCCCTGCTTGAAGCCGAAGATGCGCTGTCGACCGTTCGCGCAACGTACGACGGGGACCTCTCCGGAGAGGCTCGCCTCTGGACCCGCTTCGGCGAGCAGTTCCTGCTCGGCCTGCACCTCTCGGAGGAGAACGGCGGCGAGGGCTTCAGCCTGGCGGAGTCGGCCGTCGTCCTCGAGGAGCTCGGCCGCGGGCTGAGCGGCGCGGGGGTGGCGGCGTCGGTCGCAGTGACGCAGGCGATCCTCGAGGATGCCACGGACGAGGTGAAGGAGCGTTTCCTCCCGAAGCTCGCCAGCGGGGAATCGCGCGTGGGCCTGGGCCTCTCCGCAGATCTCTCCGCCGGTTCGCGCGGACTCACCGGCAGCACGGGACCGGTCATCGCGGGGCTCACGGCCGACCTCCTGGCCGTCGTCAACGGCGAGGACCTCCTGCTCATCGAGCCCTCCGCGGCGGGGGTGACGCTCAACCCGCTCGAGAACAGTCTCGACCCCTCGCTCCAGCTGGGAGAGGCGGCGCTCGACCTCGCAGCCGACCAGGTCGTCGTCGTCGCCGGTGCCGGGTGGACCGCCCAGCACGTGGCCCGCCTGGCGTTCGCCGCCGAGGCCATCGGCGCCTCCGCGGCGGTGCTCGAGCAGGCGCTCGAGTATTCCAAGGTGCGCGAGCAGTTCGGCCGCACCATCGGTTCGTTCCAGGCCATCAAGCATCATCTCGCGAACATGCTCGTCGCGAACGAGCAGGCCGTCGCCGCCGTGTGGGATGCCGCGCGGACGAGCGTCGACAATTCGCAGTTCGCCATCGCGGCCGATGTCGCGATCTCTCAGGCGCTTCGCGCGTTCATCGAGAACGCGCAGCAGAACGTCCAGATCCACGGCGGCATCGGCTTCACCTGGGAGCACAACGCTCACCTGTACATCCGTCGGGCGCGGGCGCTCGCCGCGCTGGTCGCCCCGGAGGGGGAGGTGCTCGACGAGATCTACGGCTGGGCCGCCGCGGGCCACACCCGGAAGTACACGATCGACCTGCCCGAAGAGGCGGAGGCCTACCGCGCTGAGGCCCGGGAGTTCCGGAAGCAGTTCGAGGCGACGAGCGGTGACGCGAAGCGCCGGCTCTGGGCGGATTCCGGCTACATGTTCCCGCACTATCCGAAGCCCTACGGTCGCGGTGCCGACCCCGTGGAGCAGCTCATCATCGAGGAGGAGCTCGGCGACCTCGAACTGCCGTTCATGGGCATCACGTGGGTGCTGATCACCCTCATCCAGGAGGCGACGCAGGAACAGGTCGAACGCTGGGTCATGCCGACGCTCTACGGGGACTACAGCTGGTGCCAGCTGTTCAGCGAGCCGGGGGCGGGATCCGACGCGGCGGCCGTGTCGACTCGCGCGGTGAAGGTCGACGGCGGTTGGCGCCTGACCGGCCAGAAGGTGTGGACGAGCGGGGCGCAGAACAGCAACCGCGGCCTGATCACGGTGCGGACCGATACGAGCGCCCCCAAGCACAAGGGCATCACCGCGATGGTCGTGGACATGCAGTCCGAGGGCGTCGAGGTCAGGCCGCTGCGCGAGATGAGCGGGGACGCGCTCTTCAACGAGGTCTTCTTCGACGACGTGTTCGTCCCCGATGCGGACGTGGTCGGCGCGGTCAACGACGGCTGGAAGGTCGCGCGCGCGACGCTCGGGAACGAGCGCGTCTCGATCGGCGCCGGGAACAGCGCGCGCTTCGAGGCGGGCGACCTCCCGTCGGTCATCGCGGACTCGGGCGTCGAGAAGGACACCTGGTTCACGCGGGCCGCCGCCGAGATGCTCGTCGAGGAGCACACCATGCGCCTGCTCAATCTTCGCAGCGTCGCTCGCGCGGTGCAGGCCTCCGGCCCGGGCGTCGAGGGGAACATCGGGAAGCTGCTCTCGGCCGAGCACTCCCAGAACGTCACCGAGCTCGGAATGCGGATCGCCGGCACCGCGGGCGTGACGGGGCTCCGGCCGACGCTGTCGTACGAGTACCTCTTCGCGCGCTGCTACAGCATCGCCGGCGGAACCTCCGAGGTCACGCGGAACGTCATCGCGGAGCGCATCCTCGGCCTGCCTCGGGATCCGCTCAACAAGTAGCTGCCTCGCCGCACGCGGTCATGTTTGGAGGAACGAAGCCGCATAACTGAATACGAAAGCTTCAATGCTGATGTCATCTATCTTCGGAGAAAGCGATCAACAATGAACACGTCCATTGCAATGGAGCAAGGATTAGAAAAGCCGCTCGCGGGCGTTCGCGTGCTCGAGTTCAGCTATTCCCGACCGGCGCGCATCGCGGGTCAGTTGCTCGCGGACTTCGGTGCCGACGTCGTACGAGCCGTGTCGACGGGCGCGGAGCGCCCCGAGATCCGGGAGCCGGGAGACGTGAGCTGGGACAGGGGCAAGCGTCTCGTCGATGTCGATGAATCCGAGATCGCCTCCCTCGTGGAGGGCGCGGACATCTTCATCGTCGATCGCGCGCCTTCGAAACTCGCCGAGCTCGGGATTCGCGAGCAGGACCTGGACCCCAAGAGGCGCGGGATCGTCTACGTGTGGCTGCCGCCGTACGGTCCCCGCGGGGAATGGGCGGAACTCGCCGAAGACCCGCTCCTGCTCGCCGCAGTCGGCGGCGTCGCCTGCCAGTACCCGGGGACTCGGCCAGGCATTCCCGTGGCGCCCGTGGTGTCGAACATCACGCAGGTGCACGGGGCGCTCGGCGCGGCCGCGGCGCTCGCGGGACTGCAGGGGCTCGAAGCGAACGGGTACGGCTACGGCGTGACCGGCAGCGGGCTGCAGGCCTCCACGGCCGTGCTGACCGCCATGACACTCGATACCCTCGACGCGCCGATGGTGCGACCGTCTCGTCATCGCCGCGGACCGAACTGGCGTTTCTATCAGGGCAGCGACGGCCGCTGGTTCTTCCTCGCGACGCTCACGCCGGATCTGCTCCTTCGTGCGCTCACGGTGATCGGACGCGCCGACGTGCTCGCCTTTCTCGAGATCGATGGCGATTTCTATAAGGTCCTGGGCGACGAAGCCGCCGGCCGCGTGGTCAACGCGGCGCTCGAAGCTCACTTCGCGGCCGAGCCGACCCAGCACTGGCTCGACCTGTTCGCCGAGAACAATGTCGCCGCGGCCGCGATTCAGACGCGGCAGGAGTGGACCGAGGGGGAGATTATCGCCGCGAACGGCGGCTTCGTCACCCGCATCGACGAGGAGCTCGGCGAGGTCTCGATGCCCGGTGTTCCGGTTCACTACGAAAAGCGTCGTACTCATGCTGGTCCTGATGTTCCTGAAAATACCGGTCGCGTTTGCGCTCGCCATCCCGTCCGTCGTGGGCGTCCTCGCGCTACGGCCGCGGGCCGTCGTCACTATGCTGCAGACGATGCCCTACGACGAGGTCGCATCATGGTCGCTCAGCGTGATTCCGCTCTTCGTGCTCATGGGCTTGCTGCACTGGCGGTCTGGCATCACCGATTCGCTCTACGGGGTTGCGAACAAATGGTTGGGCTGGCTACCCGGCGGTCTTGCCATCAGCACCAACTTTGCCGGCACCGGCCTTGCCGCGATGAGCGGATCCACGATAAGCACTACCTACGCGCTCGCACGCATCGGTATTCCTCAAATGCTCAACCAAGGGTATGACAAGAGGCTCGCAACGGGAGCAGTGATCGTCGCGGGTCTTCCGGGCCAGCTCATCCCGCCGAGCGTGTTCTTGATCGTCTACGCCGGCATCGCTGAGGTGCCCGTCGGCCCCCAGCTGATGGCCGGCTTCGGCCCGGGCATCCTTGTCGCGCTGCTGATGGCCGTCATGATCCTTGCATTCTCCATCCTGAGACCCTCAATGGCCGGTCGCGGCAAAGGCGCGGATCGTGAGCCTTCCACGTGGAAGGACCGCTGGACGAGTCTTGGGAAGATCTGGCCGCTGCCGGTGCTCATGGTCATCATCATCGGCGGAATGTTTAGCGGAATCCTCACGGCGACCGAAGCAGGGGTGGCCGGAGCGCTTGGAGCGCTGGTCATTACGCTCTTCGCTCTCCGAGGCAAGAAGCCGATGAAGGCCGTGCGAGTCGCAGCAGTTGAGAGCGTTTCCTCGGTGGGTTCGATCTTCATTTTGATCATTGGCGCCGCGATGTTCGGCACCATGCTCTCTCTTACGGGACTTGGGGTCGCATTCACCGACTGGGTGATCGCTATGGGGCTCGGGCGGGTCGAGTTGCTTCTGGTCATCATGGTCGCGTACCTGGTCCTAGGGATGTTCATGGATCCGCTGTCGATCCTTCTACTGACCGTGCCGATGCTCATTCCGACTCTGGAAGCAATGGACATCTCGTTGCTTTGGTATGGGGTGTTCTGCGTGTTCCTCGGCGAACTTGCAATCCTCACTCCACCGGTCGGCATGCTCTCGTTCATCGTGCACAAGATCGTGCAATCGCCGGACGTGAACATGGGGCAGAAGATCACCTTGGGGAACGTCTTCGCGTCGGTAGGCTGGTTCCTTCCGATGGCGATCGTCGCCTGCATCATCTTGATCTTCGTTCCCGATATCGCGCTTTGGCTACCGGAGATGATGGCGCGGTAGTCCGAGGACTGCATCTTTGAGAGCCACGAGATTCGACCCAGAAATATGAGAGGAAAGCACTCCATGAATGATCAAGTCCAGCCCGGCGACGAGGTGCTCGTCGAGCGCCGCGGTCACACGATGCTCATCACGATCAACCGGCCGGAGGCGCGCAACGCGTGCAACCAGGCGGTATGGATCGGCGTGGGCGACGCGCTCGAGGAGGCGGAGCGCGACGACGACATCCGCGCCATCGTCATCACCGGTGCCGGGGACAAGTCGTTCTCCGCCGGCGCGGATCTGAAGGCGATCGCCCGGGGCGAGCAGATCGTCCCCGACGGGAAGTACGCGGAGTGGAGTTTCGCCGGCTTCGCCAACCATCCGGTCAAGAAGCCGACGATCGCCGCGGTGAACGGCACCGCGCTCGGCGGCGGCATGGAGCTCGTGCTGGCGGCCGACCTCGTCGTCGCGAGCGAGACCGCCATCTTCGGCCTGACCGAGGCGAAGGTCGGCCTCGTCGCGGCGGCCGGCGGAGCGTTCCGCCTGAGCCAGCGCATCGCGCCGGTCGTCGCCATGGAAATGCTGCTCACGGGCACGCCCATCGACGCGGAGCGCGCACTCGCGCTCAACCTCATCAACCGGGTGGTCCCGCAGGCCGAGGTCGTCGACGCCGCCATCGCCCTCGCCGAGCAGATCGGGGAGAACGCCCCGCTCTCGGTCCAGGCGCACAAGCGCCTCGCGCTCGGCTACACGGTCGACGGCGAACGCCCCGCGGATGCCGCTGGCTGGGCGGCGACCGAGGTGCTGATGAGGGAGGTTTCGGCTTCGGAGGACGCCAAGGAGGGCCCCCGGGCCTTCGCGGAGAAGCGCAAGCCGAACTGGTCGGGACGGTAGTCCCACCGAACTGGTCGGGACGGTAGTCCCACGGCGTTGCCCCGCGATCGCTGGATCGGGGGCAACGCCGTTCTCAATGAAGAAAGGCGGGACGTCGAACATGCGTGTCGTGCCTGCGCCCCCGTGGCTCATCACCGGGGTTATCGCGCTGAGCGGGCTGGCGGCCTCGCTCAATCAGACACTCGTCATCCCGCTCCTGCCGGGCTTCCCACGCGCCCTCGGCATCACGGGCGACGATGCCGGCTGGCTCATCACCGTCACCCTCATGATCGGCGCCGTCAGCGTGCCGGTCATGTCCCGCCTCGCGGACATGTACGGCAAGCGCCGAGCGTTGCTCACCTCCCTGATCCTGCTGACCGTCGGATCCGTGATCTCCGCGTTCGGAGCCGACTTCGTCACTCTCCTGATCGGGCGCGGCTTCTCCGGCTTCGGCATGACCCTCATCCCGATCGGCATCAGCGTGCTGCGCGACGTGCTCCCCTCCAACCGGCTCGGAACCGCGGTCGCCCTGCAGAGCGCCACGCTGAGCATCGGGGGCGCCATCGGCATGCCGCTCGCGGGGGTCCTCAACGACACCCTCGGCTGGTCCTCCGTGTTCTGGGTCACCGCGGGCGTGACGGCCGCCCTCGTGATCGCCACGATCGTGTTCGTGCCGACCACGCCGATCCGCACCGGCGGCTGATTCGATTACGTCGGCGCGGTCTTCTTCACCGTCGTGATCGCGGCGCTGCTGCTCGTGATCTCCAAGGGGCGCACGTGGGGATGGACGAGCGCTCCGAGCCTCGCCTGCGTCGCGGTCGTGGTCGTCGGGCTCGCGCTCTGGATCCCGTTCGAACTGCGGAGCGCGAATCCCCTCGTCGACCTGCGATCGACCCTGCGCAAACCGGTCATGCTCACGAACGTCAGCGGGCTCCTCGTCGGCTTCAGCATGTTCGTCAACAACCTCTTCGCGATGCAGCAACTGCAGCTCCCGCCGGCCACCGGCTACGGCATGGGTCTCTCGGTATCCGAGAGCGCGCTCTGGCTCTTCCCGATCGGCATCGCGTCCGTGTTCCTCTCCCCGGTCAACGGCTACCTGCTCGGCAGGTTCGGCGGAAGGCTCGTCCTCGGGATCGGCGCGGGAATCGCGATTCTCGGCTTCGTCATCCGCATCTTCGCCTACGGGAGCCCGCTCGAGATCACGATCGGATACAGCGTGACGACGCTCGGCATCTCGATGGCGTACGCGGCGATGCCGATGCTCATCATGTCCGCGGTGCCCCAGAGCGAGACGGCGTCGGCGAACGGTTTCAACGCGCTCATCCGCATGGTCGGCACGTCCACGTCCAGCGCCACCGTCGCGGCCGTGCTCGCCGGTACGGTCCTCATCGAGGGCGTGCTGTATCCGCGGTGGTCCGAGATCGCGGCGGTCAACGTCCTCGCGCTCGTGCTGATGGTGTCCGTGGTGGTGCTCGCGTGGTTCCTGCCGAGGTACGCGCGACCGGGCGGCTCGACCCGAGGGTCGTGATTCGCGGCGCCCCGACGAGCGCACGCCTCTCCGAGCCCTGCGGCCGAGCGCCGCCGCCCGAAGTCCTGCACGTCTCGCCGGTGGATCGTGTCCAGGCTCATCCCGTCTCCGCCCAGTGAGATGACAGCGGCAATACCGCGCCACGATCGTACTGGCCGAAAGCAGGCCGGCTATGGGGCTGATGATGAGTACACTGTGTGTCGTCCTGGTCGAGGCCCAGGTATGCGGTCGGGTCGAGGCGCCCCTTTCGCAGGCGCCGGTCGGCGATCCCGGCAAGCCGGTGCCTGAGGGTGAATATCGCATCCCCGGGGCCAGCCATCAGCCGCTGTCATGAACGCAACGAACCTTCATACGGTTTCATGGTTGCTGGCATGATCTCAATTCTCACTTTCGTGTCAGATCATGACCTCCGACAAACCCAGGCCGATTCACATAGTTTGCGAAGCACGTTCCAGTACGTTCTCCGCTCGCTGGTCTGATCCGCGGCGAGACACGGCGCCCCGTCCGGCTCATGCCGGGCGGGGCGCGCTGCTTCGACGTGGGCTACGAGAACATCTGGCGGAGGACGTCGACGTCTCCCGCATCGATCTCGCTCTGGATCTGCGCTCTTGTGTCGGCATTGACGAACATGCCGGACAACGTGTCCTGCCAGATCTTCCGCAATGTGGCGACGTCACCCGCGTCGGCGGCCGCACCCATCGCCTCGATGGCCTGCTGGTACGGGATCTGGGCGAATCCCGGCTCCGCGTCGCGCGGGTTGTAGTAGGGCACCACGGGCACGGCGGGGTCGTGGAAGATCCGCAGCACCTGGTCGGGGTGGATCGTGCGCGTGTGGTTGAGCTCCGCCAGCGAACCGGCGTTGCGGATGCAGAGGCGTTCCCCGATCGCATCCGGTGCGTCGCCCGCGGCGACCGTGTACGTGACGATCCGTCCTTCGGAGTCGTGGCCGACCGCACCGGCCGCGAGTGCGCGCGCACCGCGGTCGTGGACGTCCCCGACGAGCCGCTGATCCGTGCCCGCCGTGGTCCAGCCGAGCGCATCGCAGCTGTCCGGGTCCGGCGGCGGCTCGACCTCGGGAGTCGGAGCCGTCACGACCTCCGCGGCCTCCGCCGGCGGCGGCGCGGAGGTCGCCGCGGGAGTCGGAGGCGCTGTGCACGCGGTCAGGGCCAGCGCGACGGCGGTGGCGGAGAGGACGGCCAGTGGACGAATGCTCATGCCTGCCACCCTGACATGACAGCCGACGGCCGGAGGCGCGGCCCGCCGCATGCCGAACACTCAGCGACTCGGAGATAGACTGAACGGGTTCGCGCGGATCGCCGGCCCGCGCCATCGTCGAATCGCGGAGGAGCGCCCATGCCGATCCTGCCGACCATCACCGGTCCCAGAGACCTCGATCGACTCGCCCCGGAGGAGCTGACCGAACTCGCCGCTGAGATCCGGACCTTCCTCGTCGAGAACGTCGCCCGCACCGGCGGGCACCTCGGGCCCAACCTCGGTGTCGTGGAGCTGACCATCGCACTGCACCGGGTGTTCGCGTCGCCGGAGGACCCGATCATCTTCGACACCGGCCACCAGTCCTATGTGCACAAGCTGCTCACGGGCAGGCAGGACTTCTCCCTGCTGCGATCCCGGGGCGGTCTGGCGGGGTACCCGCAGCGCGCGGAGAGCCCGCATGACGTCGTGGAGTCTTCGCACGCCTCCAGCTCGCTGAGCTGGGCGGACGGCGTCTCCCGCGCGCTGACCGCGACCGGCAGGGGGGACCGTCATGTGGTGGCCGTCGTCGGCGACGGGGCGCTGACCGGCGGCATGACCTGGGAGGCGCTCAACAACATCTCCGACGACAACGAGCGCAACCTCGTCATCGTCGTCAACGACAACGGTCGCTCCTACGCGCCGACCATCGGCGGCATGTCCCGGTACCTCAACAGGGTGCGCACCGCGGCCGCGTACCGCGAGATGCATCGCAAGTCGGATCGGCTCTTCCGCGCATTCGGTCCGTTCGGCAGGGCGCTGTTCCGCGGAGTCAGAGGCGGGACCCGCGGGTTCCTGTCGCGCTTCACGAACAACGTCGCGCTGTACTCCAACCTCGACATCAAGTACCTCGGCCCGGTCGACGGGCACGACATCCCCGCCCTGCTGGAGACCCTCAGTCTCGCGAAGGACTACGGGGCACCCGTGATCGTCCACGTCATCACGGAGAAGGGACGCGGCTACCAGCCCGCCCGCGATGACGTCGCCGACCAGTTCCACGCGGTCGGGCGGATCGACCCGAAGACGGGCGACGCGCTGACCGCGTCGACGGGCCGGTCGTGGTCCTCCGTGTTCGCCGACGCGCTGGTGGAACTCGGAGGCCGAGACGAGAAGATCATCGCCATGACCGCGGCTATGCTGCGCCCCACGGGCCTCGCGCCGTTCGCCGAACGCTACCCGAATCGCGTCTACGACGTCGGCATCGCCGAGCAGCACGCCGTCGCCTCGGCAGCGGGACTGGCGTTCGGGGGGCTTCATCCCGTCGTGGCCGTCTACGCGACCTTCCTGGGCAGGGCGTTCGACCAGGTGCTGATGGATGTCGGGCTGCACCGGGCCGGAGTGACGTTCGTGCTGGATCGTGCCGGGGTGACCGGCCCCGACGGGCCCAGCCATCACGGCATCTGGGACCTCGCCATGCTGCAGATCGTGCCCGGCATCCGCATCGCCGCCCCGCGGGACGCGACACGGCTGCAGGAGCTGCTGGGTGAAGCGACGGCCGTCGACGACGCTCCCACGGTGATCCGATACCCGAAGGGCACCGTGCCGGAGGGTCTCCCCGCCATCGAGCGCATGGCGGACGGCGTCGACGTGCTCGCGAGGGACGAGACCGAGGACGTCCTGCTGGTCGGGATCGGGCCGTTCACCGCTCTCGCACTGGATGTCGCCGCGCGGCTGCGCGCGCAGGGGATCGGTGCGACGGTCATCGACCCGCGCTGGGTCATCCCCGTGCAGCCCTCCGTGCTGGAGCTCGCAGCACGCCACCGGCTGGTGATCACGCTCGAGGACGGCATCCGCGTCGGCGGTGTCGGTACGCGCGTCCGGCAGGTGCTGCGCGAGGCGGGCATCGACACGGCGGTGGACGAGCTGGGCGTGCCGGACGAGTACATCGCTCACGCGACTCGTGACCAGATCCTGCATGATGCCGGTCTGACGGCCGCGAAGATCGCTCAGGACGTCGTCGCCCAGGTGCTCGGAAAGCGCGTCCCCGTGGCGCGTCAGACGGGAGAGACCGGCGCCATCGAACTGCCGATCCACGACCGCGGCTGAGTCTCACGTCTCGGAAGAGGAACCTCCGCAGAGCGCAGAAGGGGCCGCCCCGAGAAGGGCGACCCCATCCAACCAGCGCTGATCAGTCGTCGATCCCGCGGATCGGCGGAGTGTGGAAGGTGCCGCCGAACACGCGCTCCGAGGCTCCCTCGCGGTCGAGGTACGGCGAAGCGCCGCCGTCGATGAACGGCCAGCCGGCGCCCAGGATCAGGCACAGGTCGATGTCCTGGACCTCCGGAACCACGCCCTCGTCGAGCATGATCCGGATCTCCTGCGCCAGACCGTCCTGCACCCGACGCAGGATGGTCTCGGCGGATGCCGGAGAGGAGCCGGTCTGGCCCTTGAGCGCCTTCTCCGCGGCCTTCGTCCAGCCCGTCACCCGTCCGCCCTTGTCCTTCTCCACCACCGCGTCCAACTCGGCGAGAGCGTGGAAGTTCTCATTGGCGTAGAAGCGGTCGGGGAAGGCGCGGACCATGGTGTCCTGCACGTGCGCCGCGACCTTCCAGCCGACCAGATCGATCAGCTGGAACGGGCCCATCGGGAGCCCGAGGGGCCCGAACGCCTTCTCGACCGCGACGACCGGCGTGCCCTCGTACACGGCGCGCGCGGCTTCTCCCATGACCTTGGCGAGCAGGCGGTTCACGACGAAGCCGGGCGCATCGGCCGTCAGCACGGCGTTCTTGCCCAGGCCCTTCGCGACCACGAAGGCCGTCGAGAGGGCCGCATCCGTGGTGGCATCCGTCTTCACGATCTCGATGAGCGGCATGACCGCGACCGGGTTGAAGAAGTGGAAGCCCACCAGACGCTCCGGATGCGCGAGCTGGGAGCCGATCTCCGCGACCGAGAGCGAGGATGTGTTGGTCGCGAGGATCGTGTCATCGGTGACGATCTGCTCGATCTCGCCGAACACCGCCTGCTTGACGGCAACCTCCTCGAAGACCGCCTCGATCACGAAGTCGCAGTCCGCGTACAGGCTCTTGTCGGTGGTTCCGGTGACCAGGCCGCGCAGCTTGTTGGCCGTGTCGCCGTCCAGACGGCCCTTGGCCTCGAGTTTGCCGATCTCGTCCTGGATGTACGCGACGCCCTTGTCCACGCGAGCCTGGTCCAGGTCGGTGATGAGCACGGGCACCTGCAGCTTTCGCACGAACAGCAGGGCGAACTGGCTGGCCATGAGGCCCGCACCGATGATGCCGACCTTCGTGACTTTCTTCGCGAGCGCCTTGTCGGGCGCACCGACAGGGCGCTTCGCACGCT
This sequence comes from Microbacterium soli, assembly GCF_039539005.1. Lineage (NCBI taxonomy): Bacteria > Bacillati > Actinomycetota > Actinomycetes > Micrococcales > Microbacteriaceae > Microbacterium > Microbacterium soli. Next base: position 217,979 of record NZ_BAABCP010000002.1, on the reverse strand, counting down.
TCTGCACCAGATCGAAGGCGTACATCGAGGCCGCGAACTGGTCGCCGGTCACCAGTTCGGCCAGTGCCTCGTCCTCGCGGGCGAAACCCTCCTCCTTCGTGCCGCTCTTCGCCTTGTCGAGCAGTTCGAGCGCCGCGTAGGGCGAGCGCGGCACGGTGCCGATCTTCGACTCGAGCATGCCGCGAGCCATCTTGATGGCGACCGGCCACTTGACCGTGCGCTCGATCTTGCCCGGGGCGTTCCTGCGCTCGACCTTCCTGCCGCCGAGCACGGCGTCCGCCCAGGCCAGTGAGTCCTCCAGGAAGTTCGCGGCGGGGTAGATCTCATCGAACAGCCCCAGCTCGAAGGCCTGCTGAGGCTTCAGCATCCGGTTCTGCTTGAGCGGGTTCGAGATGATCACCTCGAGGGCGTTCTCGATGCCGATCAGGTTCGGCACGAGGTAGGCGCCGCCCCAACCGGGGATGATGCCCAGGAACACCTCGGGCAGCGCGAGCGCCGCGGCCGAGGCATCGACCGTGCGGTACGTCGAGTTCAGCGCGATCTCCATGCCCCCGCCGAGCGCGAGTCCGTTCACGAAGGCGAAGGAGGGCACGCCCAGATCGGAGAGCGAGCCGATGACCTTGTGTCCCAGCTGCGCGATGAGACGGGCGTTGTCCTTGGAGCCCACGCGGCTGATGCCGGACAGATCGGCGCCGGCGGCGAGCACGTACTGCTTGCCGGTGATGCCGACCGCCTGGATCTCGCTCGCGGCCGCACGCGCCCTGAGCCCTTCGAGCGTCTCGCCGAGCTCGGTGAGGGTCGCGGGTCCCAGCGTGTTGGGCCGAGTGTGATCGCGCCCGTTGTCGAGGGTGATCAGGGCGAGCACCCTGCCGGAGGCGAGCCGGATGTCGCGCACGGGGGAGTGCGTGACCACCTCGCCGTCGGTGAGAGCAGTGATCGGGGAGAAGTCGATGTCGTCGTAGTTGGTCATGTCCGCCATCACTTCCGCTTCTTGCCGTCGTAGAACGGGTTCTCCCAGATGACCGAGCCGCCCTGACCCAGCCCCACGCACATGGCGGTCAGGCCGTAGCGCACGTCAGGACGCTCGGCGAACTGCGCCGCGAGCTGGATCATCAGTCGCACGCCGGTCGCGGCGAGCGGATGCCCGAGGGCGATCGCCCCGCCCCACTGGTTGACACGCGGGTCGTCGTCGGCGATCCCGAAGTGGTCGAGCAGGGAGATGACCTGGATCGCGAAGGCCTCGTTGAGCTCGAACAGGCCGATGTCGGAGATGTCGAGCCCGGCCTTCTCGAGGGCCTTCTCGGTCGACGGGATCGGGCCGATGCCCATGATCTCGGGCTGGACTCCGGCGAAGGCGAAGGACACCATCCGCATCTTCGGCGTGAGGCCGAGCTCCTTGACGGCTCGGTCGCCGGCCAGCAGCGACATGGTGGCGCCGTCGGTGAGCGGCGAGGAGGTGCCCGCCGTGACGCGGCCGTGCGGGCGGAACGGCGTCTTCAGACCGGCGAGGTCCTCCATGGTGGTCTGCGGTCGGCGTCCCTCATCCTCCGTGGCCAGACCCCACGCTCCGTCTGCGCCCTTGATCGCGATGGGCACCAGGTCGGGCTGGATCTTGCCGGCGTCGTACGCGGCCTGCACCTTGTGCTGGCTGAGCATGCCGAAGCGGTCGGACCGCTCCTTCGTCAGATGCGGGAATCGGTCGAAGATGCGCTCCGCCGTCACTCCCATGTTCAGAGCACCGGGGTCCACCATCCGCTCCGCGACGAAGCGCGGGTTCGGGTCGGCGTTGCTGCCGATGGGGTGACGCCCCATGTGCTCGACTCCGCCCGCCAGTGCGAGGTCGTACATTCCGATGCCGATCGAGGCGCCCATGGTCGTCACCGAAGTCATGGCGCCTGCGCACATGCGGTCGATGGCAAGACCCGAGACGCTCTGCGGGAGGCCGGCGAGGATCGCGACCGAGCGACCGAGGGTGAGGCCCTGATCGCCGGTCTGCGAGGTCGCGGCGATGGCGACGTCGTCGATGCGGTCCGCGGGGACGGAGGGGTTGCGCTCCATCAGACCGATCGTCGCCTTCACGGCGAGGTCATCCGCCCGGGTGTTCCAGTACATTCCTTTTTCGCCGGCGCGCCCGAACGGCGTGCGCACTCCGTCGACGAAGAAGACGTCCGAGATCTCGGCCACTCCTGCCTCCATTGGTTGGGTTGAACCCAGCCTAGGATCCTGCGCCCGGGCTCAGGAATCGGTTGGATCGAATCTACGAAGCCGCGGGGATCTCTCCGGAAGCAGCTTGATGAGCTTCCACAAATGCATCAGCGATCTTCTGTGCGGTACGTGCAATCTGCCACGGCCGTGCACCGAGGGATTCGAGGGCGGATCCGATGGCGTCGGCCGTGAACGCGGGCGGCTGCCAGGCGACCCTTCGCAAATGGTCCGGGGTGAGCAGATTCTCCGTCGGCATGTGAAGCTTCGTCGCCAGAGCCTCGACGACGGGGCGAGCGGTCTTCAGCCGCAGATCGGCTTCGGGATTCCGATCCGCCCAGGATCGTGCCGGGGGCGGCGCATCGCTGGGAACCCGCTCCCGCGGAAGCTCTTCAGTACGGCGACCGCGCTCGATGGCATCCCACCACCGATCCAGCTGCGTCCGGCTGGCGCGCCCCGTGAACTCCTTCAGCCCCGCCAGAGCGGACTTGCTCGCAGGTGCCGCGAGGACGGCAGCGAGCAGCGCACGGTCGGGCACCAGTCTTCCCGGTGACACGTCGACCTCCTTCGCATACTCCTCACGAGCGGTCCACAGTTCCCTCGCCACCGCCAGCTGGCGGGCACCGCGCACCTTGTGGAGGCCGCTGAGCCGCCGCCACGGCTCAGCGCGCGGGGGTTTCGGCGGCTTGGTGAGCGTCGCATGGAACTCCTGAGCCGCGATCTCGGTCTTGCCCGCCTCCGCCAGCTGCTCGGCGAGGATATCGCGAACGCGGATGAGGTGGAGCACATCCAGTGCGCCGTACTCCAGCCATGATTGGGGGAGCGGACGAGTGGACCAGTCCGCCGCCGAATGCGCCTTCGCGAGGGTGATGCCCAGAGTGCGCTCGACGACGGCAGCCAGCCCGACGCCGTCACAGCCCAGCAGACGCGATGCGAGTTCCGTGTCGAAGATGCTCGGCGGCTCCAGACCCAGCTCGCGCAGAGACGGGAGGTCCTGGCTGGCGGCGTGGAACACCCACTCGACATCACCGATCGCCGCCTGGAGCGGCATGAAATCACCCAGAGCGGGCGGATCGAACAGGAAGACGCCGGCGCCCTCCCGGAACACCTGCACGAGGTAGGCACGCTGGGAATAGCGGAAACCCGATGCCCGTTCGACGTCGACGGCGACGGGGCCGTGGGCATCGGTGAGCGCTCGGCAGGCTTCCTCGAACTCCGCGTGGTCATCGATCACGGAGTATTCAGGCACGTTCCACCCTTCTCGCGCCGAGCACGGCGACATCCTCGGACCCCGGCGGAAGCCCCGCCAGCATCCCCACCAACTCCGCCCATGCTTCCACATGCGGCCGCAGCGGAGTGTCAGGTGTCCAGGATGCGCGCAGTTCGATCTGAGCTCCGTCCCGATCCGCGGCGAGGCCGCCGAAGCCCTTCGAGAGGATCTTCGTGGTGGTACCGGATTCGGAGTGGTAACGCGCGTCGTGGGAGTCGAGTGCATCCATCAGCCAGGACCAGGCGACATCGGCCAGCAGCGGATCCGTGCCGATCTCCGGCTCCAGCGGCGCCTGGGCGAAGGCCACGACGCGCCACGGGCCGCCCCAGGCAACCGGCTCCTCGGGGTCGTGGAGCAGGACGAGACGGCCCGTGCCGTAGACGGAGTCGCCGTGATCGTCGGGACGCACATCCGCCGCCAGGGCCAGGGAGAACGGTGCGAGCCCCGCCGGCGACGGGATCTCCCGCACGACGATGTCGGCGCGGAACGACGTCTCGCGCAACTGACTCGCCGCGGCCTCGAAGACGGCGGCGGCATCCGGGTGAGCGGTCACGTGGACAGGCTAGAGTCAGGAGACGATGAAGAGTCTCAGGCACGCCGTAGCTGTCGTCCTCCCCCTGCTGCTGGCCATCGGTGCGGCGGCGGCCGTCACGGTGCTGGCCACGGCGCGGCGCGTGGTCACCCCTTCCTCGCGCCGCAACGACACGCGCATCATCGCCGTGGACACGGGTGCGCAGACCATCGAGCTGGATCGGACGCTGGACACCGAGTTGCCGGGCCGCTACGGCCTGTTCACGACCGGGACCTACGACTACGTGAAACTGGGAGCCGTGCTCGGCGCCAGTGCGCACACGGTGCGGCGCAAGCTGCTCACCCAGATCGCTCCGGGGTCCCGGATCGATCGTGATGCCGCGTTCAGCGGCTGGTACTACGTGAGCCCGCAGGAGCTGCACCTTCCCTGGGAGGACGTTCTGATCGGGACGCCGGCCGGTCCCTGCCCGGCGTGGTTCTTCCCCGCATCGGTCAGCGGCGCCGCACCCGCGGACATCTGGGTGATCCAGGTGCACGGGCGGGGGACGACACGCGCGGAGTGCCTGCGCGCCGTGCCCGTGTTCCATCGCCTCGGGCTGCCGACACTGGTCGTCTCGTACCGCAACGACGGAGAGGCCCCGCCCTCCCGAGGGGGAAGCTATGCTCTGGGCGCCTCGGAATGGCACGATGTGGATGCGGCCATCGGTCACGCGCTGCGTCACGGCGCGCAGCGCGTCATCCTCATGGGATGGTCGATGGGGGGCGCGATCGTCCTGCAGGCGGCGGTGTCATCCGCGCACCGAGGACGGATCGCCTCGCTCATCCTCGATTCCCCGGTCGTCGACTGGCGGACCGTGCTGCGCTTCCAGGCGCGTGAGGGTGGTCTGCGCGAGCCGCTGCCCGCGCTGGCGATGGGCGCACTGGAGAATTCGTTCACGGCTCGTCTGAGCGGTGCGGAGCACGCCATCGCATTCGACCGCCTGGACATGGTGTCCCGTGCCTCTGAACTCGAGACGCCGATCCTGCTGCTGCACAGCGACGACGACGGGTTCGTGCCCTCCGACGCGTCGCACGCGCTGGCGGCTGCGCGGCCCGACCTGGTGACGATGCCGACGTTCACGGGGGCGAGGCACACCAAGCTGTGGAACTACGACCAGAGCAGCTGGACGTCGGCGATCGTCGACTGGCTCACAGCGCGTGCGCTGGTCTCCGAATCCCACTGAGCGCAGGCCGCTGAGCGCATGAACTTGCAGGCCGGGCGGCGAGCTCGAACCTGCGGGCGCTGTGGTCAGCGCTTCCTGGCGACCTGTCGCTGGGCGCGCACGAGCATGCCCGTCATCCCCGCGATGCGCAGTGGCGAGACGGACTTGGTCAGCCCGATCGTCTGCGGGTAGTCGCCCGGGATGGCCAGCACCTCGTCGGCAGTGAGACCCGTGAGCCCCTGCACGAGGATGCTTGCGAAGCCGCGCGTCGTGGGCGCCTCCGGCGGCGCCGTCGCATGCATGGCGACGACGCCGCCGGTGACCTCGATGTTGATGAACACAGGGGACTGGCACTCGGCGACGCGCTCGTACATGTCGACACGGTCGGCGAGGTGCTCGGGCACCGGAGGGAGCTCGGCGGAGTACTCCAGCAGAAGCTCCAGGCGGTCCTCTTCGGACAGCTCCAGGAACTCCTCACGGACCTCGGCCAGACGCTCGGGCAGATGTGTGTCAGTCACCCTGCGATTCTCCCACGATCAGAGGGAACCGGGCTCGGTGCCGGCGACGATCGGCACACGCACCGCGCTGCCCCACTCCGTCCAGGATCCGTCGTAATTGCGCACGTTCTTGAAGCCCAGCAGATGCTGCAGAACGAACCACGTGTGGCTGGAGCGCTCACCGATGCGGCAGTAGGCGATGACGTCGTCGCCCTCCTTGAGGCCGGCGCCATCCTGGTAGATCGCCTCGAGCTCGGCACGGGTCTTGAATCCGCCGTCCTCGGCGACTGCGCGGCTCCACGGCACGCTCTTCGCGGTGGGGATGTGACCTCCGCGCAGAGAGCTCTCGTCGGGGTAGGCGGGCATGTGGGTCCGCTCGCCGGAGTACTCCTCGGGCGAGCGCACATCGATCAGCGGTCCCTTGCCGATGAACTTCAGCACGTCCTCCTTGTACGCGCGCAGCACGGAGTCGTCGCGCTCGACGACGGGGTACTCGGTCACCGGGCGGACGGTCTTGTCCTTGGTGAGCTCGCGGCCCTCCGCGATCCACTTGTCGCGTCCGCCGTCCAGCAGGCGCACGTCCTCGTGTCCGAACAGCGAGAACACCCACAGCGCGTAGGCCGCCCACCAGTTGTTCTTGTCGCCGTAGATGACGACGGTGTCGTCGCGGCTGATGCCCTTCCGGCTGAGCAGTTCGGAGAATCCCGCCCCGTCGACATAGTCCCGGACGACCGGGTCGTTCAGCTCGGTGTGCCAATCGACCTTGACGGCGCCGGGGATGTGCCCGGTCTCGTACAGCAGCACGTCCTCATCGGATTCGACGACGACGAGGCCGGGCTTGCCCAGGTTGGCCGCGAGCCATTCGGTGGTGACGAGTCTGCCGGGCTCTGCGTACTCGGCGAACTTTGCGGATGTGTTGTCGTACTCGACAGTCACAGGGTGCTCCTTCTGATTCAGGACGCGATGCGGTCAGGCGACGGCTAAAATCGAACCGTCCCCTTTGACCATAGATCCGTTCGGGCGGGTGCGCATCCGGATCGCACGAGTATGACTTCAGATCTCAGGAATGTGATGACCCAGCAGAACAGCACGGGTGTCGTGCACCTCACCGAGCGCACGCCCAACGTCACCGGACCGGAGATGCTGGCGAGCCTGACCCCACCGCCGCAGTTCGGTCGGGCCACCTTCGACAGCTACCGGGCCGATGCCTCCTATCCCTCGCAGCAGGCCGCGAAGGAGACGCTGCAGCGCTTCGTCGGCCTCCGCGGTCCGGACCGCGGCGCCGCGAAACGGGGCGGTCTGTTCCGTCGGGCGCCGAAGCCTGCGCCGATGAAGCCCGGAGTCTATCTGGACGGCGGATTCGGGGTCGGCAAGACCCATCTGCTGGCATCCGTCTACCATGCGCTGCCCGCGCGTCGGAAGTACTTCGGCTCGTTCATCGAGTACACCGCCCTCGTCGGCGCACTCGGCTACCGCAACACGGTGGATCTTCTCAGGGGAGCCGATCTGCTGTGCATCGACGAGTTCGAGCTGGACGACCCCGGCGACACCATGGTGATGACGCGGCTTCTCGGAGAGCTGGTGGCCTCCGGGACGAAGCTCGCCGCCACCTCCAACACGCCGCCGAACGCCCTCGGCGAGGGCCGCTTCGCCGCGCAGGACTTCCTGCGGGAGATCCACGCGATGTCGGACAGCTTCGAGACGCTGCGCATAGACGGCGTCGACTACCGGCAGCGAGCGATCGACGGCAGCTCCGTCGTGCTCGACCAGTCGCAGTACACCCGCTGCATCGCAGACGGCGCTGCTCACGGCCTCGCATCCGACGACGCCTTCGTGGATGTGATCCGGCACCTCGCACAGGTGCATCCGTCGCGATACATCCGGCTGATCGACGGACTGCGACTGGTCGGCCTTCGTGACGTCCGGGTTCTCACCGATCAGTCAGAAGCGCTGCGCTTCGTCGCCTTCGTCGATCGGGTGTACGACGCGCAACTGCCCGTCGCGGCCACGGGGGCTCCGCTGGACGCCGTGTTCGCGGAGGAGATGCTCAGCGGCGGCTACCGGAAGAAGTACCTTCGGGCGATCTCCCGCCTGAACTCTCTCACGCACGCGCTCGAAGAGACTCGAACCGCCGAAGCCGTCGGAGCCTCCGAGAACCCCTCGGGCGTCTGAGAAGACGCCGTCGGCCGCTACGCGCCCGTGCCGTCCGCATCGGAGTCCTCGGACCCGTCTGCGCTCACGTCGTCCTCAGCCGTCTTCTTGACGGCGGAGATCTCGAACTCGAGGGTGATCTTCTCGGAGACCAGCACGCCGCCCGAGTCGAGCGGGGTGTTCCACACCAGTCCGAAGTCGCGTCGGTTGAGGCGTCGGGATCCCTCGAAGCCCGCGCGCAGCTCGCCGGCCGCACCGGTCTCCACGCCGATCAGTGCCAGGGGGATCATGACCTGCTTGGTGACGTCGCGGATCGTCAGGTCCCCCGTGACGCCGAAGGCGCGATCATCGACCTCTTCGATGTGCGTGCTGACGAACGTGATCTCCGGCCATTTCTCCACATCGAAGAAATCCGGGCTGCGCAGGTGGTCATCGCGCTGTGCGGCACGGGTGTCGACACTGGCGGCCTGCAGGGTCACCTTGGCCCACGAGTTCTCCGGGTGCTCGGTGTCGACATGCAGCCGACCGCTGACCTCGTTGAAGGCACCGCGAACCGTGGTCACCATGGCGTGCTTGGCGGAGAAGCCGATCCGGGTGTGCGCCGGGTCGAACACCCAGTCGCCATTGACTTGTTCGAGATCGATCACGCGATACTCCTGTGCTCGTGCTCCCGACGGGACGACGAGAGGCCCGTTCGAGGATAGCAAGCGAGCAATCGGATGGCTGTGTAATCCGATCGTCATCTTCAGCATCCCGCTGTAACAGGTTCGCAACACGGCAGGACGCGACCGGAAACATCCGCCGTGCAGACTCGCCTCATTCGAACCGAAGGAAAGGGGAGCGGTATGGATGCTGCGGGCAACATCTCGTGGGCGATCACGGCGACCGCCCTGGTGCTGCTGATGACGCCGGGAGTGGCGTTCTTCTACGGAGGCCTCGTCAAGGCCAAGAGCGTGATCAGCATGATGATGATGAGTTTCGGGGCGATCGGACTGATCGCCGTGCTGTGGGTGCTGTACGGATACTCGATGAGCAGCGTGCAGGATCCGGCGCACTTCGCGGGGGATCCGTTCGCCGACTTCGGGCTCGCCGCGACTGCGGCAGGAGGCGGATCCAACGTCGCACTGCTGAGCATCGCGTACGGCGCGACCTTCGCCATCATCACCGTCGCGCTGATCTCCGGATCGATAGCCGATCGGGCGAGGTTCGGACCGTGGCTGATCTATGTGGGCGTGTTCGGTACGGTCGGATACTTCCCGATCGCCGCCTGGGTGTGGGGTGGCGGATGGATCATGAACCTGGGCCCCACACTGTTCGGCGTGGACAGCGGCATCGCCGTGATCGACTACGCGGGCGGCACGGCAGTGCACATCAACGCCGGAGCCGCGGCGCTCGCGCTGGCGCTCGTGCTGGGCAGGCGGATCGGGTTCCAGAAGGGCATCCAGAAGCCGCACAACGTTCCGCTGACGCTACTGGGCGCGGGGCTGCTGTGGTTCGGCTGGTTCGGGTTCAATGCCGGCGCGGAATGGGCGTCGCCGGGCATGGGGCAGGTCGGGCTGATCGCGATCAACACCCTCGGTGCGTCCGCCGCCGGCATTCTGGGGTGGATCGTCATCGAGAAGCTGCGAGACGGCAAGCCGACCTCGGTCGGCGCGGTGTCGGGTCTGGTCGCGGGTCTGGTCGCCATCACGCCGGCGTGCGCGAACCTCACGCCCGGATGGGCGCTGCTGCTGGGCGCTCTCTCCGGGATCGCCTGCGCGCTGGCCGTGGAGCTGAAGTACAGGTTCGGTCTCGACGACTCGCTCGAGGTGGTGGGTCTGCACCTGGTGGGCGGGGTGCTGGGAACGGTGTACCTGGGCTTCTTCGCCTCAGGACAGGGGCTGCTCACGGGCGGGGATGCGCGTCTGCTGACCGTGCAGGTGATCGCGAGCGGGGGAGTGATGCTGTACTCCTTCATCGTCTCCTTCGCCATCGGGTATGCGATCGAGAAGACCGTCGGGTTCCGGGTGACGAGCGAGGCGGAGGTCGCGGGCGTCGACCAGGCCGTCCACGGGGAGGAGGGCTACGCGCTGGTCGGATGAAGCACGGCTAGGGTGGGTGCGTGAGTTCGACGAAGCGCATCCTCTCCGCCGTGGCGGGCGCGGTGGTCCGGATGCTGGTGAAGGAGGGCTCTCAGCGGCCCGCCTCCCGGCGGCGTCCGAACGCCGTGCTCCGACCGCGGGAACGACCTGGCTCTCGGGCGGCGGGACGCGGTCCACGGCATCCGGACGAAGGGGCCTCGCCAGGGCAGGCGGCAGGGTCGCAGACCATCCAGGTCGACCCGGAACGGGTTCCGGCTCTCAGTGTCGCGTATGCGCCGGTGCGCAACGACGTCCCCAACGCCGGCGAGGTGATCTGGACCTGGGTGCCCTACGAGGAGAACGACGGGCGCGGCAAGGACAGGCCGGTGCTGGTCATCGGGCGTCAATCCGCGAACCGGGTGTACGCCGTCCGGATGACCAGCAAGGCGCATGACGGCGATCGCGATTACCTGTCGATCGGCTCCGGCGGATGGGACTCGAGGGGACGCGAGTCCTGGGTGGACATCGAGCAGCTCTACAGCGTGCATGACGACGGGATGCGGCGGGAGGCGGCGGCTCTCGACCGTGCGCGTTACGACCGTGTCGCTCAGGCGCTCGTCAGGCGGTACGGCTGGGCGCGTGCCTGAACGGCTCCTGACCCGCCGTGGTGACGGGTGAGGTGCGTCACCACGGCACTGCTGTCAGGACGATCGCGGTGATCGCGCCGCCGAGTGCGAGGATGCCGATCGGGATGCCGACGGCGAGCCAGACGATGCGGGGCGCCCGCTGCCGCAGACGCCGTCCCGGCTCGGCGATGTCGTAGGCGAGATCGGCGGGATCGTGATCGTCGGCATAGAGCACCGTGCGGTCCCAGGCTTTGGCGGCGAGGATGCGCCGCAGCCGCTCGAAGCGCTCCCAGGTGGCGACATCGGCGAGGTCGAAGCCGCCAGGACGGTAGACGACCAGGTGATCGTCGCGGATCTCGACGTCCAGGTCGCCGGTCTCGTCGATCAGCAGGGCCATGAAGTCGGGAGTGAACACGTACAGGGCGTCGGTCTCGTAGCCGTTCGGGGTGTAGAGACGGAAATGGGAGTCGAAGTCCCCTTCGAGGGACAGCCGCTGGTCGGCCCGCGGACGTTTCAGAAGGCTGGAGAACGGCCCGCGATCGTTGGCGGTGGCATCCAGCACCATGTGCGGCATGCGCCGGGGGAGTCGGATGCTGAGATAGCCGAGGTCGATGCTCGCCTGCGGAATGCTGATGCTGACACTGGTCGTGACCGTCCATGCGCCGCGCTTCTCGACGCGCCGGGCCGTGCGATCCCCGCCCGTGATCCGACCGGCCTCCCAGCGGTCACCTCTGATGCGGTTGTGGACGGTGCCCTGAGAGACCTGCTCCCACAGGCTGTGCCCGAGGGCGGGAGGGTCGGCGGTGGGTTCGTAGCTCCATCCGTTCGCGGCCGCGAAGCCGGGCAGGTCATGGGGGAGGAGATCTACGGCTCGGATCATCGTCTCAGCATCCCGTGACTCGGATGGTCGGGTCGAAGGCCATCACCGTCGCGGGTGCCATCGGTGTGGGCGATGCCGGACTCGAACCGACGACCTCTTCCGTGTGAAGGAAGCGCGCTACCAACTGCGCCAATCGCCCCTGCGGGCTGTGCCGTTCACGTGGGCACAGCACAAGAGCATACCCGACTCGGAGGCCGGATCCGACACCGGTGGAAGCGCCGGGCGTGGCGCCGTTGTCCCGGTCAGGATGACACGCCCGGATACGAGAGACGGTTTGGTGATGGCTCGATACTGAGCTAATGTATTCCCAGTGCCGGGGACGCCGGGACGACAAATGAAGAGTGCGGATGTAGCGCAGTTGGTAGCGCACAACCTTGCCAAGGTTGGGGTCGCGAGTTCGAGTCTCGTCATCCGCTCGAGTGCTGGACCCCGGCCTCGGGGTTTCAGCATGTGGGTAACGAATCCACCTCTGGTGGCGTGGCCGAGTGGCTAGGCACCGGCCTGCAAAGCCGTTTACACGGGTTCGAATCCCGTCGCCACCTCTCAGCGATAACTGAACAGCCTTTCAGGCGCGATTGGCGCAGCGGTAGCGCGCTTCCCTGACACGGAAGAGGTCACTGGTTCGATCCCAGTATCGCGCACAGACGAAAACCCCGGTCATCCGGGGTTTCTGCTTCCGGTGAGACAGTGGCACGGCCGACGCGCGTTCGGCACTCTGACGCGGCGTCGTTCAGGCCCGGGTGGGAAAGCGCCGAAGAGGACGGTGCGGACGTTCCCGCACGGAGCGCCCCGTCATCCTTTGCAGGATCACGGGGCGCTCGGCGCGTCGGCCGGGGGAAGCCGGCGCGGCGCCGGCTTAGCCGACAGGAGCGCGGAATGACGGGCTCATCGCGCCGTGCCATCGGACACGAGCCGGGTCTCAGGAGCGGCCGTCGATGCTTCCGAGGTTCTCGACCGCCTTCGTGATCGGGCCGCGATCGACGAGTCCGGACACGTCCGTCGTGGCTCCCGGACGCAGCGTTCCGAGTTCATCCATCCGCTGCAGCGTGTAGTCGATGTTCTCCTGGTCGAGGCCCTCGTTCTTCGCGAAGGCCTCGATGTCCTCCATGTACACCGTCCAGGCCTGCGTGATGATGTCCTCGCTGAATCCGGTCTCCTCGGCGATGACCGGCACGACCTTGGCCTCGTCGTCGTACATCGTGCGGTGGGCCTTCGTCAGCGCCTGGGTGAACCGCACGGCGGCGTCGGGATTCTCCTTCAGCCAGTCCTGACTGGCGAAGTAGGTGCCGTAGAAGTACTTCGGCTCGATCTGGAACAGGTTCACGAGGGAGTGCAGATCCGGGTCCTTCTCCTCCGCGGAGATGAGCTGCTCGGGCTGGAGGATCCCGGACTGTATCTGCCCCGCGACGAGCCCGGAGACGATCGCATCCGCGTTGGTGGGCACGTAGGACACATCGCTCTGCGAGAGATCGACACTCTCCAGCACCATCCGCGTCATGACTTCGCGGAAGGATCCGATCTCCTGTACCCCGAGGTTCTTGCCCGCGAGCTCAGCAGGGTCGGTGATCGACTTCGAGGTCACCATGTCGACGACGAGACGATCGGCGTAGCTGGCGATGATGTTGAGGTTCGCCCCGGTCACGTAGGCGTTGATGACCGGCTCGATGCTCGCGCCTCCGATGTCGAAGGATCCGCTGACCACGCCCTTGACGGCATCCCCGCCGGCCTTCAGGTTCGTGGTCTCCACCGTCAGCCCGAGCTCGTCGAAGTAGCCCAGTTCCCGTGCGACGGCGATGTCGGAATTCGAGAAGCTCGTGACGCTCGTCGGCAGAGCCAGACGGATCGTGACGGGAGCGAAGGTCTCCCCGGGATCGTCCCCCTCATCGACGGGCGCGGGGGTGGGGCCAGAGCAGGCCGTGGCGACGAGGGAGAGACCGATGGTGAACACCGCCGCGGTCAGACCCCTTCCGAATGTGATTCGCATTTTTCCTCTTCCCTGCTTCGAATCCGGATCCGCCCGTCATCGGGCCACCGGATGTGTATGAACGAACTGCTCCTCCTGGACGAGCGGCGTCAGGTCGTCGTCCGCCGCCACGGCGCCATCTTTCCTTCGACCACGCCGAGCAGCGAGGTGAGGACGACGCCGATGAGCGACAGCAGGACGATCGGCACGAACATCCGCGCCGTCAGGAAGCTGTTGGCATTGGTCACGATCAGGTTTCCGAGGCCGGTGACCGCGGTGAAGAACTCCGCGACGATGATGCCGATCAGCGCACGACCGATGGCCAGGCGCAGGCCGGTGACGATGTAGGGCAGAGCTGACGGGAGCAGGAGATCTCCCCAGAGGCGACGCTCGCTCGAGCAGAACGAGCGGGAGACCTCGAGGAGGTCGGGATCGACCTCCTTCACGCCACGCATCGTGTTGATGAGGACGGGGAAGATCGTGAAGAAGAAGACCACCACGACCTTGGCGACGTCACCGTAGCCGAACCAGATCACGATCACCGGGATCAGCGCCACGGCGGGAACCGCGTACAGGGCGTTGAGGGGTATCTCGATCATCGCGTCGAAGGTCTCGCTCCGACCCGCCCACAGTCCCAGGATGATGCCCGCGATCGAGCCGATGAGAGCGCCGATGATCATCACCAGCAGGGTGTGGCCGGTCGCGGCGAGCAGCGTGCCGTCCTGGATCATGTCGACGAACGCGCGCGCGATCGCGGTCGGATACGTGAAGAGCACCGGGTTGACCGAGCGCCCGTAGAGCTCCCAGACGATCAGCAGGACGATCGTGGAGATCGTGGCGATGAGATTGCGTCGGTTGCTGCTGAGCGAGTGCGGAGTCGTGCTGTGACGGCGCCGCTTCGACGACCGCCCGCTCCTGACCGCCACGACGGTGGCCGTGTCCGTTCCGATCCGGGCGTGCATCAGGACAGTCCCTTCGCCGGAGCGGAGGCATCGTTGCCGGGAGCCGCCGGCTGCTCCTCGCCCGCCGGCGGCGGGCTCTGCAGGGTCTCCCAGAGCCGGGCGCGGAGTGGGGCGTATTCCGGATGCGATCGGATGGTGCGCGGGTTGCGCGGACGCTCGATGGGAACCTTCGTCTCCAGAAGGACCCTCGTCGGGGGACCGCCGAGGACGACGATGCGATCCGCCATGAGGATCGCCTCATCGAGGTCATGGGTCACCAGCAGGGCGTTCATGTCGCTCTGGCCGTCCCACATGTGGAGGATCTCCGCCTGGAGGATCTCGCGGGTGATGGCGTCCACTGCGCTGAGCGGTTCGTCGAGCAGGAGCAGCTCCGGCTCCATGCAGAGCGCACGCGCGATGCCGGCGCGCTGCTTCATCCCGCCGGACAGCTGGAACGGGTACTTGCGTCGGCTCTCGGTGAGGTGCATCATCTCGAGCAGCCGATCCACGCGTCCATCCGGATCGGGCCGGCCGAGCACATCGAGGCCGTAGGAGACGTTCTTCTCCACGGTCTTCCAGGGGAAGAGCCCGAAGTGCTGGAAGACCATCGCCACGCGGTCCTCGGGGCCGAGGATGGGCGTGTCGTGGAGCGTGATCGTGCCGTTGTGGTGCGGGATGAGCCCGGCGATGGTGCGCAGCAGCGTCGTCTTCCCGCATCCCGACGTGCCGATGATCGCGACGAACTCGCCCTCCTCGGCCCGGAGGGACATATGCTGCATGATCGTCGTGTCGCCGAGGTGGACTTCCAGATCGTCTGCGACGAGGCTTGCGTGCGCCAAGAGGACTCTCCTTCGGGTGCTCTCGCGCCGAGGAACGGACCCAAGACGGGCGGAGGCCGGTCCTGCGCGGGGTAATGGCTTTCAGTAACCGTTTTCATCAACAGTATTCGCACGACGGGATTTGTCAAGAGCCACCTGGGAGGGCTCACCGGCTGCGCGGCTCCTCAGGCGGCGCGCGATGAGGCGTCCGAGGGCCGGGTCCTTCAGTGGGACGAGACGGCTGGAGAGGCCAGGCCTCCGTGCGAAGAATGCAGCGTGGCCCCGCAGCTCTCACGCACGATGAGGCGTGTGGCGACGCGGATTCTGCGGCGGACGGTGCGACCGTCTGCCGCGTTGATGTCCTTGACGAGCGCCTCCATCGCGCGTACGCCCAGTTCCTGAGCGGCGACGGACACGGTGGTCAGCGCAGGGCGGAGGAAGGCCGACATCGGCACATCGTCGAAGCCGACCAGTGCAACGTCCTGGGGAACGCTCAGGCCGAGGTCCGCGATCGCCGCCATGGCGCCCAGCGCCATCCTGTCGTTCGCTGCGAAGATCGCCGTCGGGGGATCGGGAAGGCGCAGGAGTCGCTGGGCCGCCGCATGGCCGACGGCTTCACTGAAATCCCCGTCGACGATGAGCTCGTCATCGACCGTCGCTCCGGATGCCTCGATCGCCTGGATGTAGCCGCGTCGTCGCTCCGTGACGGTCGTCGAACTCGTTCCCGCGGCGATGAAGCCGATCCGGGAGTGCCCGAGGGCGAGAAGATGCTCGGTGGCGTCGCGTGCCGCACCGACGTTGTCGATGCGCACGGTGGAGAACGACTTCGAGGGGCGTCCGACGAAGACGACCTTGGTGTCGTAGGTCGCGACGGATGAGTCCGAGAGCTGGATCTCATCACCGCCTCCGATGATCACCAGGCCATCGACGCGCTTGAGCAGCAGCGCCTCGAGGTAGGACGCGGCCTTCTCCGGCATCCTGTCGGTGCTGCAGAACATCACGGTGAAGCCGTTCGCATTGGCCACGTCCTCGACACCGCGCGCGACTTCGGGGTAGTAGGGGTTCGAGATGTCCGGCACGACGATGCCGATGAGTCCGCTCCGCTTCAGCAGCAGCCGACGCGCGTTGTCGTTCGGACGGTAGCCGAGGCGGACGATCGCCTCGAGGACGCGTTCCCGGGTCTCCGGACGAACGGGATAATCGTTCGCGGATCCGTTCGCGACACGGGAGACGGTCGCGACGGAGACGCCTGCTGCCTTGGCCACGTCCCGGATCGTGATCGCCATCGCTACAACCTTTTCTGTAATCCATTACTGCCGCGTCTGCTCGCGGCGCGGTGTGATCGATCCAGTCTAACGCGGCCGGCGTCTGCTCCCGGCGGCGCGCCGAGAACCCCCCTGACGGCGGGCACGCCGTCAGGGACGGGCGGGAGCGTGGATGACGCTCGCCGGCGGACGCCTGGTCCGAGGAGGATCGCACGATCTCGAACCCACCTTGTGCGGCTCGGAGTCGAGTGCTACATTCCGGATGTAACCCTTTACTGAAACCGATAACTAGGAGGATCGAAATGAGCGATCTGGATTACGTGAGCCAGGACGCGGACAATGCGTCGCGCAAGCACAACATGCTGTCGATGTCCTTCGCGGAAGTCGCCGAGCGGCTCAAGGAGAAGGATCAGGACACTGTGCTCATCTCGCTGGGAAGCACGGAGAAGCACGGGGCGCACATTCCGCTGGGAACCGACAGCTACGTGACGATGGAGGTCGTCAAGCGCACGGCCGAGGCCACCGACATCCTCTACACGCCCCTGATGCCCTTCGGGTACTCGCCGCATCACATGGGCCGGCACCTCGAAGGTGCGGGAACGATCACCCTGCGGGCGGAGACCTACCGCAGCATCATGCACGACATCGGACGCAGCCTCATCTTCCACGGATTCAAGCGTCTGATCTTCGTGAGCCATCATGGCTCGAACGTCAAGCCGATCGACGAGGTTCTGCGCCAGCTGCGCTACGAGACGAACGCCTACATCTCGTACTACAAGACGCCGACCGAGCGCGACGCGTCCTTCCTCGACGACATCTTCGAGAACCCGCCGGAGGAGACGCCGGGGTGGCACTCCAGCGAGCTGGAGACGTCTGCGCTGATGGCCGCCGGCGAGGAGCTCGTGCACATGGATCGGGCTGTCGAGGATCGAGCTCACGTCCCCGCGTACATGACCGACGAGTTCACGAAGTCCGACGGCACCGCGACGGTCAAGTTCCTCGGCTCCGAGAACATCTGGGTGCCGATGGATCATCACGAATACTGCGACACCGCCGTGATCGGCAACCCGTTCCGCTCCTCACGGGAGAAGGGACTGAGGATGCTGGACCGCATGTCCGAGCACCTCTCGGCGTACGTGCGCGAAGTGCGCAAGTTCCCCGTCGAGACCACGAACACCGATTACCCGGGCCGCGCCTGAGTTCGGGCCCGCCGGATTCGAGAGAGGCATCGTCATGACTTCGGACGTGTCCCCGACGGTTCTCCGCCTGTTGCGCGAGGAACTGGTCACCATCTCGCGGCGCGCATACGAGCGCGGACTGGTGCCCGGCCTGAGCGGGAACAACAGTCTTCGCGTGCCGGGCACCGACCTGGTGCTGATCAAGGCGACCGCGTGCTGCCAGGGCGACATGACGGTCCAGGACACCGTGCTCGTGACGACGTCGGGCGATGTCCTGGACCCGGGGCGGAAGCCCTCGAAGGAGTGGCAGTTCCATCTCGGGATCTATCGGGAGCGGCCGGAGATCGGTGGCGTCGCGCATCTGCACCCGCCGTATTCGGTCGCCTTCTCGGTGGCGGGCCGAGTGCCCAAGCTGGTCAACGCGGCAGCTCGGGGACACCTGCGCGAGCTGGGCATGGTTGACCTGATGCCCGCCGGCTCGATAGAACTGGCTCACGCGATCATCCACGAGTTCGAGAACCCGGAGGTTCACGGCGTGCTCATGCGCGAACACGGCACTGTCACGATCGGCCCTGACCTGCGCACGGCTTACCACCGCACCGAGTACCTCGAGGACAACGCGAGGATCGCGTATCTGGCCGCTCAGATCGCAGGAGTGCGGCCGGAGGACATCCAGCTCGCCGTGGACGTCGACCCGCTCGCCGAGGTGAACGACGGATGACGTTGACCGTGGCGGTCGTGGCGACCGTCGACACCAAAGCCGCGGAGACCGAGTTCATCCGCAGCGAGCTCACCGCTCGCGGTTGCCGCGCCGTCGTCGTCGATGTCGGGCTGCATCGGGATCGGATGGTCACGGGGCCGGACGACGTGGATGCCGAGGAGGTCGCCGCGATCACCGGCAGCTCGGTCGACGAGCTGCGCTCTCACGCGCGTCGCGACCATGCGATGGCCACGATGGCCGCCGGTGCCGCGGACTTCCTGAAGCGCTGGCGCGGCGAAGGGGCGTTGGACGCGGTGCTGGGAATCGGCGGCAATCAGGGCACCGCGATCGCCGCCGCCGCGATGCGAGAACTCCCCTTCGGCGTGCCGAAGTACATCGTCTCGACCGTCGCCTCCGGGAACATCCGCGGCTACGTCGGAGACTCCGACATCGTATTCGCGTTCTCGGTCGGCGACCTGCTCGGCGGCCCGAACGCCGTCACCGGCCCGATTCTGAGGCAGGCGACCGCAGCCGTGGTGGCGATGGCCGCGTCCGCATCGGACACGGTGTCCTCGGATACGACGGCGTTCCGCCCGCACGGTCCACGGGTCGCGATCACCGCCTTCGGCAATACGCAGACCGCTGTCGATCATGCCATCGCGGAGTTCACGCGCGCGGGGGTGCAGGTCGTCCCGTTCCACGCATCCGGGGCATCGGGATCGGCGATGGAGCGCTTCATCGCGGAGGGCATGTTCGACGGCGTGCTCGACATGACCACGCACGAGCTCCTCGCGGAACTGTATCCGGATGACATCTACACCCCCGTCCGTGCCGGGCGATTGACAGCGGCCGGCACGGCCGGTCTCCCTCAGGTCGTCGTGCCGGGCGGTCTGGAATACCACTGCTTCGCAGCGGCCGAGACCATCCCCGCCGCCCTGCGCGACCGCGCCACTCATCACCACAACCCGAACAACACGAACGTGCGCTCATCGAGTGAGGAGCTGATCGCGGTCGCACGCACCATGGCGGAGCGGTTGAACGCGGCGACGGGACCGGTGGCCGTCATGATCCCCCTGCGCGGCTGGTCGCAGGTCGGATCCCCCGGGGGCATCCTCCACGACCCGGAGACGAACAGCGCCTTCATCCGGGAGCTCGAGAGACGTGCGGGCGACGGACTGAGCATTCGCGAACTGCCCATGGCCATCAATGACGACGGATTCGGCCAGCAGGCGGCTCGGCGCCTGCTGGCGCTCATGGGAATCGGCGCCGAGCCGAAAGAGACAGGAATGAGGTAGCGCCGTGGCGCAGACACAGGACACCGTAGAATTCCCACCCGTGCCGAGCGCACTGCCGCCGACGATGCGCGCCGCAGTGCTCTTCGGGCCGGGCAACCTGCGCGTCGTGGATCGGGACGTGCCCCGTCCGGGTCCCGACGAGGTGCTGGTGCGGGTCGCGACCTGCGGCGCCTGCGGAACGGACCTGAAGATCCTCGATGGACACTTCCCGCAGATCCCGCCGTACGGCCAGTTCACGCCGGGGCATGAGTGGACCGGGACCGTCGTCGACGTCGGGGCGACGGTCGATGAGTTCGCGGTCGGCGACCACGTCTGCATCGAGGCGCATCGCGGATGCGGTCGCTGCGACAACTGCGTCGTAGGTCGATACACGGCGTGCCTGAACTACAACAACCGCGCCAAGGGGCACCGCGCGACGGGAATGACGGCGGATGGCGGGTTCGCCGAGTACGCGGTCCACCACGTCTCCGCGCTCTATCGGATGCCCGAGGGACTCACCCCGGAGGATGCCGTGCTCATCACGACCGCCGGCACGAGCCTGTACGGTCTGGACCACCTCGGCGGCTACATCGCCGGCGACAGCGTCGTCATCTACGGCCCCGGCGCCGTCGGCATCATGGCGGCGCAGGTGTGCCGAGCACTCGGCGCCGGCACGGTCATCCTCGTCGGCACGCGGCAGTCCCGCCTGGATCGTGCGCGCGAGCTGGGCATCGAGCATGTCATCAACTCCCGTGAGACCGACCCGATCGAGGCGATCAAGGCGATCCTCGGCCCGGAGGGCGCGGATCTGACGATCGACGCATCCGGTGCGCAGCCGGTTCCTCAGCTGTGCGTCGAAGGCACCAAACGCGGCGGCAGCATCCTGTTCCTCGCGTTCTATCACGACAAGGTCGAGTTCGACCTCAGCGCGGCGATCCGCAAGGACATCACACTGCACACCTCACGAGGCGAGGGCGGGAACAATGTCAGGCGCGCCGTCTCCCTCGCCGCTCAGGGCGCGCTGCACTGCAAGGAGCTCGTGACCCACCGCTTCTCCCTCGAGGAGATCGGCGAAGCGTTCCACGTGATCCGCGATCGCATCGGCGACCCCATGAAGGTGGTCATCACTCCCTGACCGCAGAAGTCGGGGTGTCTGTGCAGATGCTCTGACCGCTGAACGAATTATCCTCCTCGACCTTTAATCGGTCAAGGGCACTTCTTGCGGCCTTCGCGCTTCTTCGGCTATCTTGGCGTGCATTGCGCTGGGGCGACAGGCACCGGCGTCGAGGGGGACGTTGATGAGGACACGACTGCGCGCAGCCGGTGCGGCCGTCACAAGTACGATTCTGCTGTTGTCGCTCGCGGTGGGCATGGCGCCCGCGGCATCGGCGAATGCCGCGAATTTCCAACTGAACGGAAGCGTCTTCGGCCCCAACTCCTATGTGACGATCGACATCGGCACCCTCACCAACGACTGCGATCGCTTCGGGAGCACGTCCGACATCTACGTCGTGCCCGCCGGCTCGGTGGGCGAGGGCAGCGCCCTCAGCGACGCATCGGGCTCCCCGAACACTCTGATGGGAACGGGCCTCGGCGGTGGGGTCTTCGATGAGTTGATCGCGATCACGGAACCCGGCGGCACCCTCGGTCCCGGGATCTACGACATCGTCGAGGACACCTGTCAGGACGGGATCTTCAACGGCACCGACAGCATCCTCCGCAATGCCTTCGAGGTGGTCATCCCCACTGACATCCCCATCCTCCCAGACCTCCGTATTCAGGAGATGAAGGCGGGCGCCACTGCGCAGGGAGAATTCTGGGCGCGGGCGGCGATCGATCACTCGATCGTGTTCGCCGCGATCACCACCTACCAGCTGACCAGTGTGACCAACTGGGTCGACTTCTACATGACCTATGTGTGCGAGGCGATGCCGACGATCGAGGGCAGTCCGGTCACGCCGTGGTGCCCCACTGTCGGCATCATGGACACCATCCAGCTCGAGCTCGATGCGGTCAAGCTCCTGGTCGATCGTGCTCTTTACTACCGTGGTATCGCCGCCGACCCACCCGACCCTGATTTCGCCGAGCCGAGCCTCCCCGAGGCGCGTGATTACCTTGAGCCCGAGGCCGACGGGGCACTCGCCGACACGATTGCGAGCTACGGCAACCGCATCATGGATGTCAACGTTCTCTCCGCCGCCTTCCTCGGCTCCCTGGAGAAGTACCAGGGCGCCGCCCTGGAGGATGACGCCGTCGCGGCCCTCATGCACGCCCGCGACATCCAATCCTATGCGCGGTTGTTGAACACGGCGCTGTCGAACGAGTACTCCGCCTTCACCCGCTTCAACTCCCCGACGTACAACGGCGGGGTGAACGCGAATCTCGCACTGAATCGGATGCGCGACCAGCTCGCCTCTCTTGAAGCCGATGGCTTCGGCGCCGAGGACGAGCGCATCCTGCGCAACCTGGGTGCGACACCCGCGGAGATGCAGGAGATGGCAGAGACGCTTCTCGACCAGTTCGGCAGTGAGGACGTCCCCGCATCGATGACGGCAGTCGTCAACGCGCTCGCGAGCGTCAACAACCAGATGGCTGCGGCCTATACCAATCTCGGGAACGCGATGAACGACGTGATCTCCGAACTTGAGGATGTCGTCGCGGGGCGTGGGGAGACGCCGCGTCCGAGCATCGTGGGCATCAACGGCATCAATGCCACGACCACCATCGACACCCCGCGCACGCTCACCGTGAACTGCCCGACCTGCGAAGATGTCGAATGGGATCTCGACGGTGACGGCGCCTTCGACGATGCGACCGGCCTGAGCACCAGTCATGTCTTCACACGGACCGGAGGCCTCATCATCGGGGCCCGCGGAGTGAACGCCGAGGGCGGCGAGTCCACCCGGTTCGTGTGGACCGAGGTGAGGAGCGCCAACCGGGCACCACAGCACACCGCCGTCACCCCGGGCAGCGTCGTGGTGGAGGCGCCGATCGGATCCGCGCAGGAGTTCTCCGTCACACCGACCGATGCCGACGGCGACGTGCTCACCACGCGCTGGTTCCTCGACGAGGACGAGGTGGGAGCCGGTACGGAGTACTCCTTCGCACCGACTGCGGCGGATGCGGGCCGCGCACACAACCTGGTCGTACTCACCGACGACGGGCAGGGTCGCGCCGCGACGACGAACTGGGTCATCCTCCCGCTGCTCGCCGATGAGGACAGCGACGGTTGGACCGTCAATGCCGACTGCCGCGACGACGATGCGGCCATTCACCCCGGCCAGGCGGAGATCCCCGGCAACGGTATCGACGACGACTGCGACCCGACGACGCTCGACACCGGTCCACCGGTGCCCTCCATCGGCGTGTCGGCGTCCCCGGCGATCGTGGGCGAAGAGGTCGTCTTCACCGACTTGTCGAGCGACCCGGACGGCCCGATCGTCTCCCGCAGCTGGGACTTCGACGACGACGGCGTCGAGGACTCCACGGATGCCGAGGTATCACACACCTACACCGCCGCGGGAGACGTCACGGTGACGCTCACGGTCGAGGACGAGGACGGCAACGTCGAGTCCCTCAGCAAGATCCTCACCGTGACCGAGCGTCCGGTGGCGGCCTTCTCGTTCTCTCCCGATCCGGCGCTCGTCGGCAACCCGGTGACGTTCACCGATGCGTCAACGGATGCGGACGGCGTCACGGCCTGGGAGTGGGACTTCGATTACGACGGCACGACGTTCACCGTGGACTCCACAGACCGGAATCCGACGCACGCGTTCGGGGAATCCGTCGACGTCGCCCTGCGCGTCACCGACGCGCTCGGTGTGGCGTCCCCGATCGTGCACCACACGATCCCCGTCTCCGGGCCGCCGGTCGCCGCCTTCAGCCCGCTCCCCGAGACGGGCCTGGGCGACGTCGCGCGCGTCGAGCACGGTGGCGCGGCGGTGCTGTGGACGAGCCAGAGCGGCGCGGGAACCGGCGCCGCAGAGATGATCGACACCGACTATCCCTCTGCGGAGATCGGATGGACCACCGGGAACGGGTTGACCACCGATCAGAGGGCGGTCATCGACCTCGGCGGTGGGCGAGAGGGATGGCAGATCGAGGCCGTCGGGCTGCAGGCGGGATCAACATCCACTCAGCGTCCGCAGAACGTGCGCTTCAGTCTTTCCGGCACCTCCACCACCACCGGGTATGCGACGGTGCGGGAGGGCGTACTCGAGAACAGCGCGGACCTTCAGATCCTGGAGCTGAGCAGACCGCAGTCCGGGCGCTGGCTCATGTACGAGCCGCTCGACAACCGGGGTGGCGCGACGACCACGACTCTGCGCCTGCAGGCGCTGACCGGTCAACTCGGCGGGGCAACCGTCACCTTCCAGGACCGCTCGACCGATGGCGACGGGGACGACGACATCGTCTCCTGGGAGTGGTCCTTCGGCGACGGCACCACCTCGACGGAGCAGAGCCCCACGCACACGTTCGATGCCCCGGGCGACTACCCGGTGACGCTGACCGTCACGGATCGGGATGGCCTGAGTACCTCCAAGACCCTGAGGCAGCGCGTCGTCGCGCCGCTTCAGGCCCAGCCGTTCACCGTGCCGGTGAACCTGGAGGAGGGGCGCACCGGCTCGTTCAGCGACGTCACAGAGGCGACGCTGACCGACCGGGCGATCGTGGAGCGCGTCTGGGACTGGAACGACGGGACGACGCGGCTCGGAACGGTGGGGCCGCCCAAGAGCTTCGCGGACAACGGCACCTATGACGTCACACTGACCCTGGTCGACAGCATCGGCATGACCTCGCAGGTCGTGCAGACGCTCACCGTCACCAACCAGGATCCGACGGCGACGGCCGGCGCGGACATGCGCTCACCGGTGCGCGAGGTGTCGTCGGGAGTCTTCGGGGCGACATGGACGCCGACACCCAACGTCTTCGACCCCAGCTCCGTCGACCGGGAGTCGCTGACCTGCACCTGGGAGTGGGGCGACGGCACGGCGGCGGATGTGGTCCAGCCCTGCAACACCACCACCGGACGCGTGCCGCACGTCTACGGGCTCGGCGAGTACACCGCGACCCTCACCGTGGCGGACAAGGACGGCGGCACCGCGACGGACACCGCCGAGATCGTCGTCGAGCAGGCCCACACCTACCTCAGCGTGAGCCCCGTGCCGGGGACGGCGTCTGAGGATACGGTCACCGTGCGGGTGAAGCTGTGGAACGCCGACGGTCCCTACACGGCGATCGCCGGTGCAACCGTGGACGTCGCGCTGGGTGCGGAGTCGAGGACCGTGACCACGGACGCCGTCGGCGAGGCGCTGATCGTGCTTCCCCTCGGCGCGGATCGCGAGCTAAGGGCGGAGTTCGCCGGTTCGAGGCTGTATCACCCCGCTTCCGATACGGCCACCATTCCGCTGGTTCAGCGCCCCCCGGGCGACATCGTCTTCACCCTGGACGAGTCCGGGAGCATGGGAGCCGTGCAGCAGCGCATCCGCGACAATGTGGTGCGCATCGCGAACCAGCTCGCCGAATCCTTGGATTACCGGATCTCGGTGATGGGCTTCGGCAGCGGGTTCCCCGCCGTCGAGGGGCGTCCCGGTCATCTCCCCCGGATCATCGTCCCGGCGACCGATGACCTTCAGGAGGTGTCCGATGCGGCGGCGGCGCTGACCACCGGCGGCGGCACCGAGCCGGGCATCGACGCCATCGTGGAAGCGCTGAGCCCGAACGTCGGCCTGCGCCCAGGCGCGGGGACATGCATCGTCCTGGTGGGTGATGAGTCCACGCAGCAGGAGAACCACACGGTCGAGGACGCCGCGCAGGCCCTCGCCGACAACGATGCGCTCCTCTTCTCGATCGTCACCGTCAACAGCGGCACCGCGGATTACCAGCAGCTCGCCCTCGACAGCGGCGGCGCCGTCTTCGAGGTCGACGAATTCGCCGATGACCCCGAGCCCGTGCTGCAGGCACTGCTGGCCTCCTGTGCCACGGCGCTCGTGCAGCGCCCCGACCTCACCGTGTCGATCGACGACGGACGCGCCGATCTCAGCCCCGGGGAGACGGTCTCGTACACGACGACGATCACCAACGTCGGCGCGGTGGGCGCCACGGACATCGCGGCGACGGTCGAGCTGCCCGATGGGGTGAGCTTCGTCTCCGCCGAGGACGGCGGCACCGCCTCGGGGAACACGGTCAGCTGGCCGCTGTTCGACCTCGCATCGCTCGGAAGCACCACCCGCACTCTGACGGTGACGGTGTCCGACACCGCGGCTGCAGGGGAGGAGATCACCCTCCGCGCTGAGGCGTTCGATGATGGCGCGAACGGCAACGACCTCACCCCGGCGAACAACGTCGATGAGGACACCGACACGATCCTCGCCCTGCCGACGCTCACCGTGGTGACGACTGTCATCAACGATGACGGCGGCACAGCCGAAGCGAAGGACTTCGATGCCGTGGTGACCGGCGTCGCGGGTCAGGTGTCATCGGATGCCGGTGATACGGCGGGAACGGTGCACGCGTTGACCGTCGGGGACTACACGGTCGGTTCGACGGGTCTCGCCGACTACACCACGGCCTACGGCGGCGACTGCGCCGCGGACGGCACCGTGAGCCTCGCCATCGGCGTGGATGCCACCTGCACGATCACGCACGATGACATCCCCACAGCGCAGCCCGAAGGCACGCTCACCGTTATCACCACCGTGATCAATGATGGCGACGGCACCGCAGGAGCGGAGGACTTCCGCGTCACGATCGATGGCCCGAGCGGTCCGACGACCTCGGACGGAGACGCGGATGGGACGACGCACACGGTTCTGCCCGGCGACTACACCGTGGAGACCACGAGACTGCCCGGGTACGACACGACCATCGGCGGTGACTGCCTGGCCGACGGAACGGTCTCCGTACCCGACGGCGGCGTCCGCACGTGCGTCATCGTCCATCACGACACCGTGGCACCCCCCGACGACGGGGTGCTGACGATCGTCGTCACCGTCATCAACGATGACGGCGGCACGGCATCGTCGTCCGACGTCACCGTCACGGTCACCGACCTCGGAGGAGCGACCCAGGAGGAGGCCGGAGACGAAGCGGGCAGGAGCCGCACAGTGGCTCCGGGGTCCTACAGCATCTCCTCTTCGCCGCTGCCGGGCTACACCGACTCCCTCGGCGGCGACTGCGATGCCGCGGGCGAGGTCACGGTGGCCGCCGGTGCTCACGTCACCTGCGTGATCGTGCTGAACGACATCGCACCCCCACCGCCGCAGAAGGCCCGACTGACGGTGTTCACCGAGGTGATCAACGACGACGGCGGATTCGCAGCGGCGCCCGAGTTCCAGATCGTCCTCGGCGACGGGACGGCGCACCTGTCCGCGGATCCGGGCAATCCGGACGGAACCGTGCACTCTCTGGATGCCGGCGAGTACGTGCTCAGCGCGGGTGCTCACCCCGGATACACGATGACGATCCGAGGCGACTGCGCTTCGGACGGCGCCATCGAGCTGGATGCCGGTCAGGAGGCCTCCTGCACGCTGGTCTTCGACGACATCCCCGTCGCCCCGCCCGTGATGGGCGTGCTCACACTGGTCACCGAGGTCTCCAACATGCACGGAGGCTCCGCTGTCCCGTCCGATGCCACGATCGCGGTGCGCGGCTCCGACGTCGACGAGAGCGCTCCGGGCGATGCCACAGGCACCGAGCGGACGCTGATCGTGGGGTCGTACACCGTGACGGCGAGCCCGTTGCCGGGATACGGATACGTCATCGAAGGCGATTGCAGCGCCACCGGAGAGGTCGAGCTGACCGTCGACGGGGCAACCTGCACGGTCACCTACTCTGATGTCCCCGGCACGCTCACGGTCGTTCTGATCACTGACGACTCCGCGGCCGCCGAACTGACGGTGGATGGGGTTCCGACACGGTTCGGTGACGCGACGCCGCTGGCGGCCGGAGAGCACACGGCCGCCGTGACCGCGCCGGAAGGCTACGCCATCGCCATCGCAGGAGCGTGCGCTTCGGACGGAATGGTGTCGCTGGGCCTTGATGAGCATCTGATCTGCGAGGTCCGGGTCGTCGCCCCCGAATCCGAGAATCCGGGCGACGTGCCGGGGGAGGCGGATCCGTCGCCCGGCGTTCCGGGTTCGAAACCCGGAGACGGGCACGACGGACTGCCGCGCACCGGAGGCACGGCACCGATCGGTGCGCTGGTGCTGGGAGGCGTGCTGCTTGCGGTGGGGGCGATCGTGACGTTCCTGCGTCTCCGGCGCCCGGGAGGAAGGCGCTGATGACGCCGCCCTGACTCCGGACGGCAGCGGACCGCGGGGTCAGGGGGTGACGAAACGGCCCGACGCGGCGTCGGCGACGGTCTGCTCCTTCATCTTGAAGTGCTGCTTCTTGCCGGTGGCTGTGTACGGCAGCTCAGTGACGAAGGCATATCGGCGCGGGCGCTTGTAGTCGGCGAGCTTCACGCTGTTGCGCAGGTACGCGTCCAACTCCGAGGCCGCGGCGGCGGCATCCGTCAGGCTGCCCTGGCGAGGCTGCACGTAGGCGACCACGATCTCACCCCACTTCTCATCGTCCAGGCCCACGACGATTGAGTCGGCGACCCCCTCATGGGAGGCGAGAACCTCCTCGACCTGGACGGGGTGAACGTTCTCCCCGCCGGAGATGATCATGTCGTCCTTGCGGCCGACCACCGTGACGATCTCGTTCTCATCCCAGGTGGCCAGATCGCCGGGATACACCCAGCCATCCCGGAACTTCTCGGCCTGCTCCTCGGGGTTGTCCAGATACGCATAGCCGGACTTGACCGACCGCATGATCACCTCTCCGATCTCCTGCCCGTCCTTGCGGGCATGCTCATGGGGAGCGGAGATGCGACCGGGCTGCACGGTGACGACGGCCACATCGTCATCGAGGCAGGCTCGACCTGCTGCGCCGGCGGCGGCCGGCAGATCTCCGGGACGGAGGTAGGTGTTCCAGAACGCCTCGGTGGTGCCGTAGCCGTTCGCGATACGGGGTGAGAGCACGCGCTGATAGCGCAGGGCCGCGTCCCGGCTGAGCGGCGCGCCCATCGTGACGATTCCGCGCAGCGATGACAGATCACGCGGATGCGCCTCCTGCTCCTCCGCAAGGCGCTCCAGGTTCGTCGGCGCGCCGATGACGTAGGTCAGGGCGTGCTCCTGCACGGCGTCCAGCACGGTCTCCGGGTCGAACTGGGGGAGGGTCACCACCTCGGCGCCGACGAAGAAGGCCGTGTTCGGACCCGCGCAGTAGTTTCCTCCGCGATGGAACCAGGGGGACATGTTCATGGTCCTGTCATCGGGACCGAGGGGGAAGTGCATCGTCACGTCGTGTGCGGTGAGCATCTCGTTGAAGCTGGTCAGAGGCACCGCCTTCGGCATGCCCGTGGTGCCGCTCGTGTACAGTCTGCTGGTCTCGTCCCAGGTGCTCGCGCCCTCGGGGGCGCGGAACGAGGGCGTCTCGTCCGCGAGCAGCTCCTCGAAGCGGATGGCGCCGTCGATGGGCTCTCCGCCCACGGCAGCGATGATGTCCGGACGATGCGCGGCGATGCGCAGCGCTTCGGCGGCGGCGTCGGCCTCCGTGCCGTCGTACACGAACACCGCGGGCCGTGCCTGATCGAGGATGTGCGCGGTCTCGGCCGGTGCCAGCCGGAAGTTCATCGGCGAACTCACGCCGCGCAGGCCCTGCGCGGCGATGTACAGGAAGGCGAACTCGGGGGTGTTCTTGAGCTGATGGCAGATGATGTCACCCACTCCGACGCCGTGCGCGCGAAGACCCTCGACGAGCGCACCGGTGGAACGACCGAGCTCGGCGTAGGTCCAGGAACGACCCGAGGGCGGGTCGGTGAGTGCGGTGCGGTGCGCATAACGATGCGTGTTGCGGGCGAAGGCCGCCGCCCAGGTGAAGTGACTCTCGAAGACGCGCTTGAGCTCGCTCGGGTCGTAATCGGTGTTCCCTGTCATCTCTCCTCCTCCTGCGCCGGCGACTCTGCTCGACGCTCGTTCTCGCTCCTCGGGTTCCGTGAGGCGGGGATCGCCGCAGCATCCATCTCGCCCCAGAACGGCGGTGCGACGATGGTCAGCCCGCCGTCGACGACGATTGTCTGACCCGTGATGTAGCCGGCGCCCGGGGACAGCAGGAAGCGCACGGTCCGCGCCATCTCCTCGGCAGTGCCCGCACGGCCCAGCGGCACGCGGGCCGTCACCTCCGGCAGGTCGGGCATGCCGGGCTGCCGGTAGAAGTGGTGCAGCGAATCGGTGTCGATCAGGCCGCCGTTGACGGCGTTGACCGTGATGCCGCGGGGACCGAGCTCGGCGGCCAGGTGTCGCACCCAGGACTCCAGCGCGGCCTTGTCCGCGCCGAGGGCACCGTACGAGGGAAAGGCGCGCTGCGCACCGTAGCTCGTGATCGCGACGATGCGTCCGCCTGCGGTCATCGTCTGCACGGCGTGCTGCGCGAGCAGCACGAAGGAGCGCACGTTCGTCGCCCAGGAGCGCTGCAGGTTCGCCGCCGTGAGACCCGCGACCGGCTTGAACGCGGATGCGGCGGCGTTGGCCACGACGAAGTCGAAGCTCGACCCTCCGGCGAAGGCGGCTGCGATGTCGTCGGCGCTCTCCAACTCGACCCGGATGGCACGAGCCGAGCCGCCCGCGTCGCGGATGCCGTCGACGACAGTCGCCGCGCTGTCGGCGTCACGTCGGTAGGTGATCGTGACCTCGACCCCGTCGGCGGCCAGGAGCACGGCCAGGCGCGCGCCCATCCCGCGCGAACCGCCGGTGATCAGCGCGGACGGAGCGGAATCAGCCATGCGCACTCCCACGTGTCAGATCGCGGCCAGCATAGTCCTTGCGCCGGTGCACGGCTACGGGTGTCGTGGGTCGACGGTCCGCCCCTCGGAGCGCGGTCGAGCCTCGGAGCGCCTCACCGGCATGCGATAGCGTCGGGGGAAGGTGCAGGACGTTGCGGAGGAGCCCGTGTCATGAAGCTGTCCATCGTCGATCTGGGAACCGTCGAGCCGGACACCACCGAGACGGAGGCGCTCGCCGAATCGCTGGAGACCGCAAGGCACGCAGAGGCGCACGGCTTCCACCGGATCTGGTTCGCCGAGCACCACCTGTCGCCGTCGGGCGCCTCGCACCACCCGGAGCTGCTGATCGCGGCGGCCTCGGCCGTGACCTCGCGGATCCGCGTCGGCTCGGGAGCGGTGCTGATGAACCACTACAGCCCGTTCAAGGTCGCCGAGATGTACCAGCAGCTGGAGGCGACGACCCCCGGCCGCATCGATCTGGGTATGGGCAGGGCCACCGGCGGCCCGGTGGTGGACCTCGCCCTGCAGCAGAACCGGCAGCAGCCGCATCAGGCCGATCACCAGCAACAGGTTCTCGAAGCGCTCGCCTGGCTCTACGACGCCTTCCCCGAGGACCATCCGTTCCACGGGCATCCGCTCTCGCCCTCCGTGCCGTCACGACCGCAGACGTGGTTGCTGGGGTCGAGCCTGAACGGGTCGAGCCTTGCCGCGGGGCTGGGTATCGGGTACACCTTCGCAGGATTCATCAATCCGGCTGCCGCGGCCACCGCAATGCGTCGCTACCGTGCAGAGTTCCAGCCGCAGGGCTTCGGTCTGGCGGAGCCACGGTCCATTCTCGGAGTGAACGTCACGGTCGGCGAGACGACGGCGGAGGGCCGGTACCTGGCCGGCTCGCCCAAGGGCTTCTACGCGCGACTCGCACGGATCCGCAGCATGAGCGAAGCAGGCAGGGTCATGGTCCCGACCCCGCAGCAGGCGGAGGCGGAGATGACCCAGGCGGAGAAGGACGAACCCACCGAGATCGTCGACGGACGCTGGCCGAAGTTCGTCGCCGGGGGCCCTTCGGACGTCCGGGCCACGCTGGAGCAGATGGCGCAGGAGAGCCAGGCCGACGAGATCATGATCCAGGACATGATCGCCGATCCGGCACTTCGCCGCCGGTCGCATGAGCTGCTGGCGGATGCCTTCGGCCTGAGCTGATCACAACGGGAAGGATGACGCGGCGCACCCGTTCGGACGAGTAATCTGGAACAGACCCCGGATGGAGATTTTCTGTGCCTGAGAACGCCCAGCCGAACGCCGACGCGCGTGACGGCTTCGCCCTGTTCACCGATCGTTCCGTCGTCGCCATGCGCGTCAACGGTGTGCTGAAGGACCTCGCCGCCACCGTGACCGACACCGACGAGGTGGAGCCGGTGACCATCGACAGTGCAGACGGTCTGAACATCCTCCGCCACTCGACCGCGCACGTCCTCGCGCAGGCCGTGCAGCGCATCCGTCCTGCCGCCGACCTCGGCATCGGTCCCTTCATCACGGACGGCTTCTACTACGACTTCGGTGTCGATGATCCGTTCACCCCCGAGGATCTCAAGGCGATCACGAAGGAGATGCAGCGCATCATCCGCGAGGGCCAGCGCTTCACCCGCCGGGTCGTCACCGCGGACGAGGCGCGCGCGGAGCTCGCGGACGAGCCGTTCAAGCTCGAGCTGATCGACCTGGCCGGCGGCCCCGGTTCCGGTGCGGACGCCGCAGAGGGCGCATCCGTCGAGGTGGGCGCGGGGGAGCTGACCATCTACGACAACGTCACCAAGGACGGCGACGTCGCCTGGAAGGACCTCTGCCGCGGGCCTCATGTGCCCAGCACCCGGATGCTCGGCAACGGCTGGGGGCTGACCCGTGTGGCCGCCGCCTACTGGCGGGGCAGCGAGAAGAACCCGCAGCTGCAGCGCATCTACGGCACGGCCTGGCCCAGCAAGGACGAGCTGCGCGCCTATCAGGAGCGTCTGGCGGAAGCCGAACGGCGCGATCATCGCAAACTCGGCATCGAGATGGACCTGTTCTCGTTCCCCGACGAGATCGGCTCCGGCCTGGCGGTGTTCCACCCCAAGGGCGGCATCATCCGCTACGAGATCGAGGAGAACCTGCGCAGACACCTGCTACGCAACGGCTACGACCTGGTCAACAGTCCCCACATCACCAAGAAGGACCTGTTCATGACCTCCGGTCATCTGCAGACCTATGCCGACGGCATGTTCCCCCCGATGCATCTCGACGAAGTGGTGGACGATGACGGCACCGTGACCCGTCAGGGCCAGGACTACTACCTGAAGCCCATGAACTGTCCGTTCCACAACCTCATCTACCGGGCCCGCGGACGCAGCTATCGCGAGCTCCCGCTGCGCCTGGCGGAGTTCGGCACGGTGTACCGCTACGAGAAGAGCGGCACGCTCTCCGGCCTCACCCGTGTGCGGGGTCTGACCCAGGACGATGCCCACATCTACGTCGCCCAGGACCAGGTGCAGGACGAGCTGACCGCCAACCTGAACCTCGTGCTCGATCTGCTGCGCGACTACGGCCTGAACGACTTCTACCTCGAGTTGTCGACGAACGAGGAGGGCGACGACAAGTTCCTCGGCGAGCCCGAGCAGTGGTCCAGCGCCATCGAGACGCTGCGCGAGGTCGCCCTGGCCTCCGGCCTCGAACTCGTGGCCGATCCCGGCGGGGCGGCGTTCTACGGCCCGAAAATCTCCGTGCAGGCGCGGGACGCCATCGGCCGGACCTGGCAGATGTCCACCATCCAGCTCGACTTCAACCAGCCCGAGCGCTTCGACCTGGAGTACACCGGCCCGGACGGCGCCAAGCACCGTCCGGTGATGATCCACCGTGCGCTGCTGGGGTCGGTGGAGCGCTTCTTCGCCATCCTGCTCGAGCACTACGCCGGCGACTTCCCGCTGTGGCTCGCCCCTGCACAGGTCGTGGGCGTGCCGGTGGCGGATCAGTTCGGTGGCTATCTCGACGACGTGATCGGCCGTCTCAGGGAGTCCGGTGTGCGCGCCGAGGTCGACCACTCCGACGATCGGATGCAGAAGAAGATCCGCAACCACACCACCGCGAAGGTTCCGCTCCTGCTCATCGCAGGGGAGCAGGACCGGGCGGCGGGCACCGTGTCCTTCCGGTTCCGTGATGGCTCGCAGGAGAACGGCGTGCCCATCGACACGGCGATCGATCGCATCCGCACGGCCATCGCCGCGCACGCGCGGGTGATGACCGCGGAAGACCTCGCCTGATGTCCGCCCCTGCGGATCCGGGCCCCGTGACGGACTCCGGGTCGTTGGAGGATGCCGCTCGTCTGGTGGGCGTGCCGGACGAGTTCCAGCGACTGTGGACCCCGCACCGCATGGCTTACATCCAGGCCGGGCCGGAGCCGCTGCGGCAGGAATGCCCGTTCTGCGAGGCTCCGCGGCATCCCGACGAGGAGCGGCTCATCGTCGCCCGGGGGGAGACCGCATACGTGCTGCTGAACCTGTTCCCGTACAACTCCGGTCACCTGCTGGTGTGCCCGTACCGTCACATCGCGACGTACGACCGGGCGACGCCCGAGGAGGTCGCCGAGATCGGCGCGCTCACGCAGACCGGGATGCGCGTGCTACGTGAGGTCTCGCACTGCGACGGGTTCAACCTGGGGATGAACCAGGGGCATGTGGCCGGTGCGGGCGTGGATGCGCACCTGCATCAGCACATCGTGCCGCGCTGGTCATCGGATGCGAACTTCTTCCCGATCATCGCCAAGACCAAGGCGCTTCCGCAGCTGCTCGGCGAGGTGCGTGAGGCCGTAGCGAACGCCTGGCCGCGCTGACGGCCGGCGTCGCGCGCGTCAGCGCACCCGGTACGCGGTGAATTGCAGGCGCGGGTTCGCGTAGGCCTCCTGCGATTGGATCAGCTGCAGCTCGCGCTCACCGGAGTCGAGGGTGTTCTGCAGCAGGTCGAAGACGCTCGACACGGTGCGCTCCAGGGCGAGCCTCGCATCACCGGTCTCGACGTAGTGCGCGGTGAACAGCGCCGCCGTGACGTCGCCGGAGCCGTTGGCCTTCAGGGGAAGCCGCGGTGTCGCCACCAGCCACGCACCCTGCCCGTCGACCGCGAGCATCTCGATGGTGCCCTCCTCACGATCGGGGCGCTCGACCGAGGTCACCAGCACCACGGAGGGTCCCATGGCCGTCGCGGCGTCCACGGACGCCAGCGTGGACTCCAGGTCGGCGGGTTCCGTGCCGGTCAGGTAGCCCAGCTCGAACTGGTTGGGCGTGATGATGTCGGCGACCGGCACCACTTTCTCGCGCAGCAGCTCGGGGATGGCCGGTGCGACGAAGCACCCCGACTTGGCGTTGCCCATCACCGGGTCGCAGGCGTACACGGCGTCCGGGTTCGCCGCCTTGACCTTCGCGACCGCCTCGACGATGACGTCGGCGATGCCTTCGCCACCCTGGTAGCCGCTGAGCACCGCGTCGATGTGCGGCAGCACGCCGCGCTCCTCGACGCCGGTGATGACATCGCGCACGTCGTCCGGGGCGATCATCGGACCGCGCCAGGCGCCGTAGCCGGTGTGGTTGGAGAAGGTGACCGTGTGGACCGGGAGCACCTCGACGCCGATGCGCTGCAGAGGGAAGACGGCGGCCGAGTTGCCGACGTGGCCGAAAGCCACGGCCGACTGGATCGAGAGGATCTTCATCCTGTCATCCTCTCATCCTCGGCGGCGTCGCTCAGCGTGCGGCGGTCTCCAGATCACGCAGCAGGCGGGCGGTGTCGTCGTCGTCCAGATCATGCACGGTCAGCCGCAGACAGTCGGATGCCGGGGATGCCTCGTCGATGCGGAACTCGTCGCCCGTGCGCACCAGCCAGCCGCGACGCATGAGGCGCGCAGCGGCCGTGCGCGCCGGCACCGGCAGTCGCACCCACACGCTCAGCCCGTCGGAAGACGGCGTCCGCATGCCGCGCTCGACCAGAGCATCCGTGAAGGCGCGGTTGCGCTCGGCGTAATGCGCGGCGGCCTTCGCGATCTGCGCACGCACGCGAGGATCCGACAGCTGCGCGTGGGCGAGCCGCTGCAGCAGGTGGCTGACCCAGGTGGTGCCGGGGTTGAGGCGCAGGGCGAGGCGCTCGGCCGTGGTGGGATCGGTCGCCGCGAGCGCGAGGCACATGTCCGGTCCGAGGAACTTGGACACCGAGCGCAGCAGCGCATAGCGCCGGTGATCTGGTCCGATCAGCGTGGAATACGGGTGCACGGAGAGCATCGAGAAGTGATCATCTTCGATGATGAGGACGTACGGATGCGGGCGCAGCACCTCGCGCAGAGCTGCGGCGCGCGCGGGGGAGAGGCTGACCCCGGTGGGGTTCTGCGCTCGCGGCGTGCTGATGATCGCGCGGGCACCGGCATCCAGTGCCGCACGGAGGCCCTCGACCGTCATCCCCTCCTCGTCCACAGGGATGGGCACCGCGCGGTAACCGCCCAGGCGGACGGTGTGGATGCTGGCCAGGAAGCACGGATCCTCGAGGGCCACGGCATCGTCGCGCATGAGAGCCTGCGCAAGGAGTCGCTCGACGGCGTCGACCGCGCCGCTGGTGACGGTGATGCGCATGTCACTGCGGGGCAGGTCGCTGCGCATCCATTCGTGAGCCCACCGCTCCAGCTCGGGGTCGATGACGGGCTCCCCGTACAGGACGGGCCTGCCAACCAGTGCGGAGAGTGCTGTAGCCGGGTCGGGGATCAACCGGGGATCGGGGTTGCCCGAGCCGATGTCCTGCAGCACGGTGTCGGCCGCGATGCCCTCCTGAGCGACGTGGGCGGCCCCGGCCATGAGCGTGCCGCCGCGCCCCTTCGACACCACGAGACCCGCGTGAGCGAGTTGGCGGTATGCGGCCACGGCGGTGTTCCGGTTCACGCCGAGCGTGGCCGCCAGCTCGCGGACAGGGGGGAGAGCATCGCCGGGGCTGAGCAGCCCGCGCTCGCGCAGCGCTCGCACGCTGTCGGCGATCTCGGCTGCCGTGGTGCCTGCGATCTCGACGTTCATCGTCTTGATTCTAGAGTGCTATCTTTTGACATAGGTCAATCAACCGTTTGTACTCATCCGATCCCGCCGAGGAGACACGATGGCAGCCACCGAGCAGACACCCACCACCGGATCCCAGCGCGTCAAGCGCGGACTCGCCGAGATGCTCAAGGGCGGCGTCATCATGGACGTCGTCACCGCCGAGCAGGCCAAGATCGCCGAGGACGCCGGCGCCGTCGCCGTCATGGCCCTCGAACGCGTCCCCGCGGACATCCGCGCCCAGGGCGGCGTCTCCCGCATGAGCGATCCGGACATGATCGACAGCATCATCGAGGCGGTCTCGATCCCCGTCATGGCGAAGGCCCGCATCGGTCACTTCGTCGAGGCGCAGGTGCTGCAGGAGCTCGGCGTCGACTACATCGACGAGTCCGAGGTGCTCTCACCCGCCGACTATGTCAACCACATCGACAAGTGGGGCTTCACCGTTCCCTTCGTGTGCGGTGCGACGAACCTCGGCGAGGCACTGCGCCGCATCAACGAGGGCGCGGCGATGATCCGCTCCAAGGGTGAGGCGGGCACCGGCGACGTCTCGGAGGCCATGAAGCACATCCGCAAGATCCGCGGCGAGATCGCCGCCCTCGGTGCACTGTCGAAGGATGAGCTGTACGTGGCGGCCAAGGAGCTGCAGGCGCCCTACGAGCTCGTCGCCGAGATCGCCGAGACCGGCACGCTGCCGGTGGTGCTGTTCGTCGCCGGCGGGGTGGCCACACCGGCCGACGCCGCGATGATGATGCAGCTGGGCGCCGACGGCGTGTTCGTCGGTTCCGGCATCTTCAAGTCCGGCGACCCGGCGGCACGGGCTGCGGCGATCGTGAAGGCCACCACCTTCCACGACGACCCCAAGGTCATCGCCGACGTCTCCCGGGGTCTCGGCGAGGCCATGGTCGGCATCAACGTCGCCGACCTCCCCGCACCGCACCGTCTCGCCGAGCGCGGGTGGTGAGCACGCCGCGGGTCGGTGTGCTCGCACTGCAGGGGGACGTGCTCGAGCACGTCGCCCTGCTCGAGCACCTCGGCGCCGAGGTCGTGCGGGTGAGACGACCCGAGGAGTTCGCGCTCGTGGACGGCCTGGTCATCCCGGGCGGCGAGTCCACCGTGATGGACAGGCTCTCGCACCTGTTCGGGCTGGCCGCCTCCATCCGCTCCGCCATCGGCGAGGGCATGCCGATGCTCGGCACCTGCGCGGGGCTCATCATGCTCTCCGATCGACTCGTGGACGGGGTGGAAGGACAGCGGACCTTCGGCGGCCTGGACGTCGTGACCAGGCGCAACGCGTTCGGCAGGCAGACGGAGTCCTTCGAGGCCGAGCTGGACATCCCGGCGCTGGGCGCCGAGCCCGTGCACACGACGTTCATCCGCGGCCCCGTGGTCGAGGAGGTCGGGGCGGATGCCCGGGCGCTGGCGACGCTCCATGACGGGCGCGTCGTGGCGGTGCAGCAGGGCGACCTGGTGGGGATCAGCTTCCATCCGGAGCTCTCCGGCGAGCCCCGGTTCCATCAGCACTTCCTGGACCGGGTCGCGGCGCGCGGCTGAATCCTCTCCGCGCGCGCTGACTTCGCCGGATGCATCCATCTTCCGGCACCATCGACATGAGAGGCACGGGATCCGTGGCCTGACGGCGGAAAGCCCTCGATTCGTTAGACTGTAAGACGCCCTGGAGGCGACTGCGGGGCACACGAGACGAGCGGAGACATATGTCCGGGCATTCCAAGTGGGCCACGACCAAGCACAAGAAGGCGGTCATCGACGCACGCCGTGCCAAGTCGTGGGCCAAGCTGATCAAGAACATCGAGGTGGCGGCCAAGCTCGGTGGTGCCGACCTGGACGGCAACCCGACGCTCTTCGATGCCGTGCTCAAGGCCAAGAAGACCTCCGTCCCGAAGGACAACATCGATCGCGCGATCAAGCGCGGCGCCGGCATCGGCGGCGAGGCCGTCGAGTACACGTCGATCATGTACGAGGGATACGGGCCGAACGGGGTCGCGTTCATGATCGAGTGCCTCACCGACAACAAGAACCGCGCAGCGGCGGAAGTGCGCACGACGCTCAGCCGCAACGGCGGCACACTGGCCGACCCGGGATCGGTCGCCTACAACTTCACGCGCAAGGGCGTCATCGTGGTGGGCTCGGAGGGCACCACCGAGGACGACGTCATGATGGCGGCCCTCGAAGCGGGCGCCGAGGAGATCGAGGACCACGCCGAGGGCTTCCAGGTCATCACCGAGGCGAACGACCTCGTTGCGGTGCGCTCCGCGCTTCAGGAGGCCGGCATCGACTACGAATCGGCCGACGTCGAATTCGTCCCCAATCTGAAGGTCGAGATCGACGCCGACACGGCTCGCAAGGTCTTCCGGCTGATCGACGCGCTCGAGGACAGCGACGACGTGCAGAACGTGTTCACGAATTTCGATCTGACCGCCGAGGTGCAGGCCGAACTCGCGGACGACGACGAGGAGTGAGAGCCGCCGACAGGCTTCCGAAGGCCCCGGGCGCGCCTGCGCCCGGGGCCTTCCTGCGCACGTAGCCTGGGGGAGTGAGCACTCTGCGCGTACTGGGCATCGACCCCGGCCTGACCAGGTGCGGCGTCGGCGTCGTCGACGTCGACCGCACACGGCGCGCGACCCTCGTCCATGTCGGAGTCGTGCGCACACCACTGGAGGCCGATCTCCCCGCCCGCCTCGCGGCCGTCGCTGCGGGCATCAGAGAGGTCATCGCCGAGCATCGGCCGGATGCCGTCGCCGTGGAGCGGGTGTTCGCCCAGCACAATGTGCAGACCGTGATGGGCACGGCGCAGGCATCCGGCGTGGCTCTCCTGGTCGCGGCTGAGGCGGGACTTCCCGCCGACACGCACACACCGAGCGAGGTGAAGGCCGCCGTGACCGGGTACGGCTCGGCGGACAAGAGACAGGTGCAGTCGATGGTCGCCCGCATCCTGCGTCTGGACGTGCTGCCCAAGCCCGCCGACGCCGCCGATGCGCTGGCGATCGCCCTCTGCCATGCCTGGCGGGGCGGCGAGACGGCGCGGGCGGTCGCCGGCGCGCTCACGCCCGCACAGCGGGCCTGGACCGACGCCGAGCGGAGCACACGGGTGCGTGATCGGCGTCTTGGACCCGTTCACCGGTGAGCACGCGGAGGCTCGATAGGGTGGACGCATGATCTCCTCCCTGCGCGGCACGGTGCTGCATGCCGCCCCGGACCGCGTCGTCGTCG
Organism: Microbacterium soli; assembly: GCF_039539005.1. NCBI lineage: Bacteria > Bacillati > Actinomycetota > Actinomycetes > Micrococcales > Microbacteriaceae > Microbacterium > Microbacterium soli. The sequence continues at coordinate 178,279 of NZ_BAABCP010000002.1, read as the reverse complement.
AGACCGGAGGGGTCGGGTTCTCGGTGTTCGTGCCCGCCGACGTCGCCCACACCGCGGTCGTCGGCCAGCAGCTGAGGCTGCACACGAGCCTCATCGTGCGCGATGACGCGCTGACGCTGTACGGCTTCGCCGACCGGGACGAACTGGAGGTCTTCGGGCTGCTGCTGAGTGTCACGGGAGTGGGCCCGAAGTCCGCGCTCGGCGTGCTCTCGCACCTCACCGTCGACCAGATCGCCGAAGCCGTCACGGGCGAGGACGACGCGCCGTTCCGCCGGGTGTCCGGCATCGGGCCCAAGACCGCCAAGCTCATCGTCCTGCAGCTGGCGGGCAAGGTGCAGGCGCACGTCGCGAGTGCACCGGCGACGGCGGCGAGCACGGCTGTCATCGATCAGGTGACGGCCGCGCTGGTCGGCCTCGGCTGGAAGGAGAAGGTCGCGGCGGAGGCATCCGCGCAGTCCGCCGAAGACGCGACGGATGCCGAACGGGAGTCCGTCTCCGCGCTGCTGCGCCGCGCCCTGGCCGCCATGGGACCGGGAGCCGCGCGTGGCTGAGGGCGCGCAGGATCACCCCACGACCGGGCAGGCCCTCGACGAGACCGAGCTCGCGATCGAGGGCGCGCTGCGCCCATCCAGCCTGGGCGAGTTCGTCGGCCAGCCGAAGGTGCGCGGCCAGCTGCAGCTGCTGTTGGAAGCCGCCCGCATCCAGGAGCGTCCAGCCGATCACATCCTGCTGGCAGGGCCTCCGGGGCTCGGCAAGACGACGCTGGCGATGATCGTCGCCCACGAGAGCGGGCGTCCGCTTCGCCTCAGCAGCGGACCTGCCATCCAACATGCCGGAGACCTGGCGGCCCTGTTGTCCAGCCTCACCCCCGGCGAGGTGCTGTTCATCGACGAGATCCACCGCATGGCCCGCTCCGCCGAGGAGATGCTGTATCTCGCGATGGAGGACTTCCGCATCGACATCATGGTCGGCAAGGGCGCCGGCGCCACGAGCATCCCGCTGGATCTCGCGCCGTTCACGCTCGTCGGCGCCACCACACGGGCAGGGTTACTGCCCAACCCGCTGCGGGACCGGTTCGGGTTCACCGGCCACCTCGAGTTCTACGACGAGAGCGACCTGGAGCAGGTGATCTCGCGCTCGGCATCAGTCCTCGGCGTGGGGCTCCCCTCGGATTCCCTCGCGGAGATCGCGAGACGCTCGCGCGGTACGCCGCGGATCGCGAACCGGCTGCTGCGCCGCGTGCGCGACTACGCGCTCGTGCACGGTGGCGGAGACGAGGGCACGCTCGAGGATGTGCGCGCCGCGCTCGAGCTGTACGACGTCGACGCCATCGGCTTGGATCGCCTCGACCGCGCTGTGCTGAACGCCCTCGTGCGACGCTTCCGCGGCGGTCCCGTCGGGCTGAGCACACTGGCGGTCGCCGTCGGCGAGGAGGCCGAGACCGTCGAGAGCGTCGTGGAGCCCTATCTCGTGCGCATCGGCTTCCTCGGGCGCACGCCGCGCGGTCGGATCGCGATGCCGGACGCCTACCGGCATCTGGGGATCGCGCACCCCGAGGGTTCGGCATTGCTCGATGACCTATAATCGCTGAAGACTTCACGGACCCTCGCGCATCGACGCGTTCGGCATGCACCTCGAAAGGCTCTTGCTCTCATGGAAATCATCCTCTTCGGACTTCTCGCCGTGATGCTCGTGTTCATGTTCATGAACTCGCGCAAGCGCCAGAAGCAGATGAAGGCGCAGCAGGAGGAGAAGGCTGCCAAGACCGTCCCGGGGGCGAAGGTCCTCCTGCAGGGCGGGCTCTACGGCACGATCGTGTCCTACGACCCCGTCGACCTGGACAGGCCCGCCGAGGTCGAGCTCGCACCCGGCGTGGTCATCGAGGTGCACAGCCAGGCGATCCTACGTGTGGTCGACCCGACCGAGTCCGTGGAGGAGGACGAGGACGACGAGGCGGACGAGTCCGCGGCGCAGAGCTTCGACGACGGCATCGAGTCGATCAAGGTGGAGACGCCCGAGGAGACGAAGGCCCGTCTCGAGCGCAACAACGACAACTGACGCACGGCGTCTCCTCTCACCCGGAAAGCTGACCACGTGGCATCCACATCCCCCACCCGTCATGCCTGGCGGGTCCTCCTCGGCCTGCTCATCGTCACGGCTGTGCTGTTCGGCATCAACGCCCTCGGCGTCTATGTCTTCAAGACGGAGGCCGGAGAGCCGGCCAGCTCGTGGGCACCGGAGCTCGCGCTGGACCTGCAGGGCGGCACGCAGATCATCCTGCAGGCCAGCACGCCGGACGGTGCCGCACCGAGCAACGAGCAGCTGAACCAGGCCGCCGCCATCATCCGTCAGCGCGTGGACGCCTCCGGCGTCGGCGAGGCCGACATCACGACGGAAGGCGGGCGCAACATCGTGGTCCAGATCCCCGGTCCGGCTGATCAGGCGACCAGGGACAGGATCCAGGCCAGCGCCAAGCTCGAGTTCCGCGCTGTTCTGGCGGCCTCCGGTCCGGCGAACGAGTTCGTCGGCGAGGACGGCAAGAGCACGCCGTTCCCTGCACCCGATCCGACGCTGGAGGCGACGCCCACCGCGACGCCGACGGATGCCTCCGACCCGGCCTGGCTCACCCCGAAGCTGCAGGCCGAGTTCCAGGCGTTCGACTGCAGCGCCGAGCAGGACGGCAATCCGCCGGAGGACCAGCCGCTGATCGCCTGCGAGGAGGGCGACCAGGGCGTCTTCACGGCGAAGTACATCCTCGGACCGATGGAGCTGGACGGCACCGTCATCAACGACGCCACGGCCGGCCGCGAGCAGCAGTCCGGAAAGTGGACGGTCAACCTGTCGCTGGACGCCCACGGCACGAAGGTCTTCGGTGAGATAAGCCAGCGTCTCAACGCCAACCGGCTCGCTCAGCAGAGCCCGCGCGACCAGTTCGCCTTCGTCCTGGACGGCAAGGTGATCTCGGCACCGGTCATGCAGGCCACGATCCTCAACGGCAAGCCCAGCATCTCCGGGAACTTCACGCAGGAGAGCTCGAAGGCCCTCGCCGATCAGCTCAAGTACGGCGCCCTGCCGCTGAGCTTCTCGGTGCAGAGCTCGGACACCGTCTCGGCGACGCTCGGCTCGCAGCAGCTGCAGTACGGGCTCATCGCGGGCCTCATCGGTCTCGGACTCGTCGCGATCTACTCACTGCTGAGTTATCGGGCCCTCGGCTGGGTGATCATGGCGTCGATCGCCGTCATGGGCGTCCTGACGTACATCTTCATCGCCATCCTGGCCTGGCGGATGGGCTTCCGACTCTCTCTCGCGGGCGTCGCGGGACTGATCGTCTCGATCGGATTCACGGCCGACTCGTTCATCGTCTACTTCGAGCGAATACGTGACGAGCTGCGGGACGGGAGGACCATCACCGGCTCGATCGAATACGGCTGGGATCGCGCGAAGCGCACGATCTACATCGCGAAGTCGATCAACATCCTCGCGGCCGTCGTGCTGTTCATCCTTGCCGATGCCACGGTGAAGGGCTTCGCGTTCACACTGGGGCTGACCACGCTGATCGACGTCTTCATCTTCGTCATCTTCACCCACCCGGTGATGCAGATCCTCGCGCGGACGGAGTTCTTCGGCGGAGGTCATCCGCTCTCCGGGCTCAACGCCGAGGCGCTCGGCGCCCCCGCCAGAGCTCGCACGGAGTTCCGCACGGTCGCGACGGGATCGAGCGGTCGTGCCGCGCGCAGCAAGGGCGCTCGGGGAGAAGCCGAGAGGCGCCAGACCATCGCCGAGCGCAAGCGCGCTGAGGCCCTTGTCGCCACGGGATCCGCGGATGCCGGGAAGGAGTCCGACGTCTGATGGTTTCCATGAACGAATTCGGCAACAACCTCTACTCCGGGAAGACGTCCTTCCCGTTCGTCGGCAAGCGCCGGCTGTGGTTCATCATCGCGGTCCTTCTGGTGGTGGGATCGGTACTGGTGCCGCTGGTGCGCCCCATCCAGTTCTCCATCGAGTTCACCGGCGGCTCCCAGTTCATGGTCGTCTCGCCGGCCTCGACGGACCAGAACACCGCCACGGATGCCGTCCGTGCTGTGGTTCCCGAGGCTGCGACCCGTGTCGTGGTCGTCAACGACAAGGACATCCGCGTTCAGACCGACCAGATGTCGCCGAACCAGACCCAGGAGGTCAAGGCCGAGCTGGCGAAGGCCTACCAGGTGCCGGTGGATGAGGTGGCCGACTCGTTCATCGGTCCGGCCTGGGGAGAGAACGTCACGCGCCAGTCGCTGTGGGGCCTGGCGATCTTCCTCGCGCTGACCTTCCTCATCCTCGGCATCTACTTCCGCACCTGGAAGATGTCGGCGGCATCGATCATCGGTCTGCTGGACGTGCTGATCATCACCGTGGGCATCTATGCGCTGGCCGGCTTCGAGATCTCTCCGGCGGCGGTGATCGGGTTCCTGACCATCCTCGCGTATTCGCTCTACGACACGACCGTCGTGTTCGACAAAGTGCGCGAGAACACCACGGAGGACGCCGATCAGACCAGTCGGACCTTCGGGGAGTCGGTGAACCTCGCGGTCAACCAGACTCTGGTGCGCTCCATCAACACATCCATCGTGGCGGCGCTGCCGGTCGGCGCGATCCTGTTCATCGGCGCGCTGTGGTTCGGCGCGGAGACGCTGTCCTCGATCTCGCTGTCGATCTTCGTCGGCATCCTCGTCGCGACGTACTCCACGCTCTTCGTCTCCGCGCCGCTGTACGCGGCATTCCGGCAGGGGGAAGAGGAGATCATCGCGCACGACAAGAAGGTGCTCAAGGCGCGCGAGCGCGCCGCCGTCTCGGCGTGATCCCGGAACCGGAAGTCGGGTCCGCTCCCGCGTAGGATGGGGTGATCGCGGGGACGGGAGCACAATGGCGGATTCGCAGGTCGCATCGCAGGGTTCTAGCCTGCGCAGGCTGGTGCCGCGCATCTTCTCGCGCGCACCGCGTGTCAACGACCTCGACAACCTGATCCGCACCGTCAGGGCGAATCACCCCCGCGGCGATCTCCCCGTGATCGAGCATGCCTACCGCATCGCGCGGGAGAAGCACGAGGGGCAATTCCGGCAGAGCGGCGAGCCGTACATCACGCACCCGCTGGCGGTCGCCCAGATCCTCGCAGACCTCGGGCTCGGCCCGCGGGCCGTCGCGGCGGCGCTCCTGCACGACACAGTGGAGGACACCGGGTATGCGCTGACGGAACTGACCGAGGAGTTCGGCGATGAGGTCGCGATGCTCGTCGACGGCGTCACCAAGCTCGACAAGGTCAAGTACGGCGAGAGCGCCCAGGCCGAGACCGTCCGCAAGATGATCGTCGCGATGTCCAAGGACATCCGGGTGCTGCTGATCAAGCTCGCCGACCGGCTGCACAACGCCCGCACCTGGGGATTCGTCCCGCCGGAGAAGGCCGCGCGCAAGGCCAAGGAGACGTTGGAGATCTACGCGCCGCTGGCGAACCGACTCGGCATCCAGACCATCAAGTCCGAGCTCGAGGATCTGTCCTTCGCCGTGCTGCACCCGAAGATCTATGCCGAGATCAGCAGCCTCATCGCCCAGCGCACCCCGCAGCGGGAGAAGTACCTGCAGCAGGTGATCGAGGCCATCGATCTGGACCTGCACGAGCTCCGCATCCGCGGCAAGGTGTTCGGCCGTCCCAAGCAGCTCTACTCCGTGTACCAGAAGATGGTCGTGCGGGGCCGCGAGTTCGACGACATCTACGACCTCATCGGCATCCGCGTGCTGGTGAACTCCGTGCGCGACTGCTACGCGGTCCTCGGTGCCATCCACGCCCGCTGGACGCCACTCCCCGGACGATTCAAGGACTACATCGCCACGCCCAAGTTCAACCTCTACCAGTCGCTGCACACGACGGTGATCGGGCCGTCCGGCCGAACGGTGGAGATCCAGATCCGCACGCACGAGATGCACCAGCAGGCGGAGTTCGGCGTCGCCGCGCACTGGATGTACAAGGAGCGGATGAACGGCGGCAAGGTCGACACCCGCAAGACGGATGCCGACATGGCCTGGCTCGCGCACATCTCCGACTGGCAGGCCGAGACCGCCGATCCCAGCGAGTTCCTCGACTCGCTGCGTTTCGAGATCGGCGCCAAGGAGGTCTACGTCTTCACCCCGAAGGGACGCGTGATCGGGTTGCCCTCCGGGGCGACGCCGGTCGACTTCGCCTACGCCGTGCACACCGAGATCGGGCATCGCACCATGGGGGCGAAGGTCAACGGTCGACTCGTGCCCCTGGAGTCGGAGCTGCGCAGCGGCGACGTGGTCGAGGTGTTCACGTCGAAGAACCCCGACGCCGGACCCAGCCAGGACTGGCTGAGCTTCGTGAAGAGCACACGGGCGCGCAACAAGATCCGCGGCTGGTTCACGAAGGAGCGGCGCGAGGAGGCCATCGAACAGGGCAAGGAGTCCATCGCCCGCGCCATGCGGAAGCAGAACCTGCCGCTGCAGAGGCTCATGAGCCAGGGCTCGGTCGCAGAGGTCGCACGACAGCTGCGCTATGAGGACGTGTCGGCGCTGTACGCGGCGGTGGGCGAGGGGCACGTCTCCACGCAGTCCGTCATCGAGAAGGTCACCGCGCTCGTCGCAGCCGAACCGGACACCAGCACGGGGGCGATCCGCCTTCCCGCGCACGCGTCGACCCGGGAGGCTCGGGCATCGGACTCGGGCATCCTCGTGCGCGGTGCCGCCGACATCCTCGTCAAGCTCGCCCGCTGCTGCACCCCTGTGCCGGGCGACGACATCGTCGGCTTCGTGACACGGGGGAGCGGTGTCTCCGTGCATCGCGCGGACTGCGTCAACGTCAAGGCCCTCGGCGGCGACTCCGAGCGCTTTGTCGAGGTCGAGTGGGCGCCGACCACCAAGAGCGTGTTCCGCGTGCAGATCCAGGTCGAGGCGCTGGACCGCTCCGGCCTGCTGTCCGATGTCACGCGGGTGCTCAGCGAGCATCACGTGAACATCCTGTCGGCGACCGTCACCACGACGGACGAGCGGCTGGCGCTGAGCCGGTTCGTCTTCGAGATGGGCGACTCCGTGCATCTGGACCGGATCCTCAACGCGGTTCGTCGGATCGACGCCGTCTACGATGTCTACCGGGTGACCTCCTCCTGACCGTCGTGGGCGCCGGTCTGCGCCGCGAGCGCTGTGAGGATGCCCAGCGCACGCCGGCGTCCCGGACGTCGTGGTGTGCGCTCCAGACGCTCGCACAGCTCGTCCATGAGCCCGGGCCTCACCCGTATCAGCGCGTGCAGCCACGACTGGCCAGTGCCCCTCAGAGCCGCCGAGTAGACGAGCTCGGCGGCCGTGGCCAGCGGCGTGGTCACGGCGACCCCGGCGATGCGCTGCACCTCGTCGGGATCGATGCGCCTCTCGTGATACACCATGCGCGGGGAGTGCGTGACCCGTCCACGGGTCGGTGCCATCCGCCGAACGTGGTGCAGGGCGGGTGGCCCGTCTCCGGCCCCATGGATCCACGCGGCCGTGGCACCGCATGCCGCCATGTGCGCGGGGATGAGGACGGCGACGCCGGCCGCCCTGGCATCCGCCTCCTCCACGGTGTCCGCCGGCATGAATCCCTCGCCGATCTCCACGACGTGGCCGTCCAGGCGCGCGGAGCCCAGCTCGGCGAGCGAGAGGCGGCCGCCGGGCAGGTACAGGAGGGCGGGATGCATGCACAACAGTATGAGCCGTGCGGCCCGGGAACGGGACGGCACGGCTCATACTGTGGATAACGGACGGATCAGCCTCGCAGCGCGTTCAGCCAGGAACGGCGTGCGGCGAGAGCCTCCGTGGCCTCCTTGACGGCCTTCGCATCACCGGACGCCTCGGCGGCGGCCAGTTCGGCCTCGAGCTTGGCGATCGCGTCGAGGAGCTGCGAGCTCATGTCGCCGACACGGGCCTTGGTCTCGGGGTTGTTCTGCTTCCAGTCGACGTCCTCACGGGTCTTCAACGCCTGCTCGATCGTGCGCATCCGGTCGTCCAGAGCGCGTTCGCGATCCCGGGGGAAGATGCGGCCGACTTCGTCCCACTGCCGCTGGATGCGCGTGAGCAGAGAGCGAGCGCGCTTGAGGTCGGGTTCATCCGCGACGGCCTTGGCTTCCTCCAGAAGCGCCTCGCGCGCGGCGATCCTCGGCGCCGAATCCGCCTCGTCCGCCGCGGCCTGCTCGGCACGGGCGGCGTACAGCGCGTCGCCGGCGGCCTTGAACCTCGCCCACAGCGCGTCGTCGGCCTTGCGGCCGGCGCGTCCTGCCGCCTTCCACTCGTCCAGCAGACCCCGGTACGCCGGGATCCCGTCGACGCCACGCGGCGCCAGTGCCTCGGCGCGCTCGACGAGCCGGGACTTCGCGTCGCGAGCCGCGCGATGCACCTCGTCGAGCTCGGAGAAGAACGCGCGGCGGGCTCTGTCGACGGTCGAACGGGCCTCACGGAACCTCTTCCACAGCTGCTGGGCGATGCCCTTGGGAAGCCGGGGACCAGTGCGCTGGTGCTCCTGCCAGGCGTCGAACAGCTCGGTCATCTCGGCAGTGACCTGCTTCCACTGCACCTTCGTGAGGTCGCGTGCGGCGATGGCCTCGGCGCGCTCGGCTATGGTGGTGCGCTCGGCGATCGCGGCATCGAGCGCCTCCTTGGCGGCCGCCGCCTCCTGAGCGGTCGCCTCGGCGAGCGAATCGATGAGCACACCGAGGCGGTCGCGGAGTCCTGCGAGATCGCCCACTGCGGCGGCATCGGTCACCTCGGTCAGCAGACTCCTGGCCTGCTTGGTGAGATCGGACGCGGCGCTGCCGCCACTCTGCGCGCGCGTCTCGAGCGTGCCCAGCTTGACGGCCAGCTCGTCGAACTTGCGGGCGTAGTACGCCAGCGCCTCCTCGTGGGTCCCGTCCGGATACTGCCCGACGGGGCGCCAGGCATCCCCTTCGCGAACTTCGACGGTGCCGTCCTCGGTGACGCGACCCCATTCGGACGCGTCCGACACGAGAGGAGTGGGAACCACCGGGGCGACGGCGGGAACCGCACTCACCCGCGGCATCGGCCGGCGGGGCGGGGACGGAACGGGAGGCGTGGGCTTGGGTGTGTTGTCGTCAGACACGGTGTCTCCTTGCGCGGTGCGCCCGCGGGAGTGGAAAAGGGCTCCGCTCAGCCTAGTTCACTCGCCGGGAGTCTGTGAGGATGCGGGCATCCCTGTGGTCGGCGGCGCCGCCGTCGGCGCGGAGGAGTGCGCGGAGGGCGTCGGGTCGGGCGCCGTCGCCTGCGCGTGCAGGGTCTGGCTGACGATCGCGGCGATCACGATCAGACCGCCTGCCACGGAGACGATGACCGTGTCCCTGGCCCGCCGACGCATCCGGCGCTCATGCCACTGCCGTCTGGCGACGTACAGTCGTGCTCGCTCCGCTTCCTTCCTGCTGCGCTGTGCATCGCGAGACCCGCGAACTGCCATCTCGTTCCTCCCGTAGACCCAGTCGGCAATGCCGTCGGTGCGAGCCTACCGGCGAAGGGGATGGACGCGGTGCGGCGGTGTCCGCGGTCGCGACTAGCCTGGGACCATGACCTCACCCGCCTCTCTGCTCTCCGGGCAGACCCCCCTGGCCGTGCGCATGCGGCCCGTGGCGCTCGAGGAGGTCGCGGGGCAGAAGCACCTGCTCCGAGCGGGATCGCCGATCGTGGCGCTGGCGGACCCCGAGGCGAGCTCGCCCGGCGCGGTCTCGATCATCCTGTGGGGCCCGCCGGGTACGGGGAAGACGACCCTGGCCCAGGCCATCGCCCGCTCATCCGGACGCCGCTTCATCGAGCTGTCCGCCATCACCGCCGGCGTCAAGGACGTGCGCGAGGTCATGCAGGAGGCGGTGACGCAGCGAGACCTGTACGGCCAGACGACGATCCTCTTCCTCGATGAGATCCACCGATTCACGAAGGCCCAGCAGGACGCCCTGCTGCCGGGGGTGGAGAACGGATGGGTGATCCTCATCGCCGCGACGACCGAGAACCCGTCGTTCTCGGTGATCTCGCCGCTGCTGTCGCGTTCGCTCCTGCTGACGCTGCAGCCGCTCACGGACGAGGACATCGGCGTGCTCGTCGATCGTGCGGTGACCGACGCGCGCGGCCTGGCGGGCGCCGTGACCGTCGCGGCGGACGCGCGCAGTGCGCTCATCCGCCTGGCATCGGGCGATGCGCGGCGCGCGCTGACGGGTCTGGAGGCGGCGGCGGCCGTGGCGGTGTCGCGAGACGAGGGCGATGCCCCCGTGGTCGTCTCCGACGAGGACGTCGCCCAGGCCGTCGACCGCGCCCTGCTCCGCTACGACCGTCAGGGTGATGAGCACTACGACGTCATCAGCGCGTTCATCAAGTCGATCCGCGGATCGGATCCGGATGCGGCCGTGCACTACCTGGCGCGGATGATAGAGGCGGGGGAGGATCCTCGCTTCATCGCGCGGCGCCTGGTCATCTCGGCCTCGGAGGACATCGGGCTCGCCGATCCGCAGGCTCTCGTCATCGCCACTGCGGCCGCGGATGCGGTGGCGTTCATCGGCATGCCGGAGGGGCGCATCCCCCTCGCGGAGGCGACGATCTACCTCGCGACCACAGCAAAGTCCAACGCCGCCTACACCGCCATCGATCGCGCCATCGGCGATGTGCGGGCGGGCGGGTTCGGACGGGTGCCCGTCCATCTGCGCGATGCGCATTACGCGGGTGCGAAGCGGCTCGGCCATGGCAAGGGCTACCGGTATCCGCACGACAGCGACGCCGGCATCCTCGCGCAGCAGTATCTTCCCGACGAGCTGGTCGGGAGGCAGTACTACCAGCCGAAGCAGCTCGGCGCGGAGCGCGACGTGTCGGCCAGGCTCGAGCGGATCAGACGCATCCTCGGCGGAGGATGAGACGATCCGCGCCCCCGGGACACCTCTTGGTGGAGAGGGCGCGCGGGTCGCGCCTGCGAAGGAGGAGCACGGATGCCTGGAATTCGTCGGCGACGAAGTGGCCCCGCCCTTGTGCTCGGAACGATGCTGCTGACCGCCCTGACCGCCTGCGCGACCCCGCCGACCGACGGGCCGGTGCCGGTCGGCGGCGCCGGGCCAGGCGAGCCGGTCACCACCGGCCATGCGGTCACGGTCCTCGACGACGGTGACGGCCCCGAGCTGTGCCTGGGGGCCATGGCGATGTCGTATCCGCCGCAGTGCGGCGGTCCGGCGCTGATCGGCTGGGACTGGTCCGCTCATTCCGGCGATCACGAGGACGCGGCCGGGGTGCGGTGGGGGAGCTTCGTCGTCACCGGCTGGTACGACCCGAAACAGGATCGCTTCACCGTCCGCACCGCCGTGGCGCCCGACGACGCGACGCCTGCTCGCGTCGATGATGCCCTCGAACGGCTCGTCACGCCATGCGAGGCACCGGAGGGAGGCTGGAGCGTGCCGGACCCGGCGCGGACGACATCGACGGCTCTGGACGCCGCGGTGGGCACGGCGATGCGGCTGCCCGGCTACTCCGCCGTCTGGGTCGACCAGTCCCCGAACCCGACGGAGGACCCGGACCGGATGAACGATCCGGAACTGCTGATCCTGAACGTGAAGGTCACGGAGGATGCGGCGGGTGCCGAGGCCGCGCTTCGCGAGCAGTGGGGAGGCATGCTGTGCGTGGCCACGGCAGAGCGCACGGAGAAGGAGCTGATGACGATCGCCGATGAGATCACCGCCGACCACGTCGGCATGCTCTCGGCGGCGCCCGATGGGATCACCGGCACGGTGCGCGTCGACGTCGTCTACGACGACGGGACCGCCCAGCGCGCATACGACCGTGCGTACGGCGCGGGCATCGTGCAGGTCGTCTCCGCACTCACCCCGGTGGACTGACCGCGGTCTGATATCATTGATCGGCTCGAAACCGAGTTTTCGGGCATCCCTCCACTCCTGGAACACTTCTCGACGCGCCCCGGCGTGCGCGACGGGAAGGGGGAACCGAGGCGATACGCCCGCGAGTCGTGAGAGACACGACCGCGTCATGGAAGGAACACTTCGTGGTCACGAAGTCCCAGGACCGCCGCAAGGTCCGTCTCAGCCGTGCGCTGGGCATCCCGCTCACGCCGAAGGCCGCGCGCTACCTCGACAAGCGTCCCTACGCTCCCGGTGAGCACGGCCGCACCAAGCGCAAGGCCGACAGCGACTACGCCGTCCGTCTGCGCGAGAAGCAGCGTCTGCGCGAACAGTACGGCATCCGCGAGAAGCAGCTGCGCATCGCCTTCAACGAGGCCCGCCGCAAGGACGGCCTGACCGGTGAGAACCTGGTCGAGCTGCTCGAGATGCGCCTGGACGCCCTCGTGCTGCGCGCCGGTTTCGCCCGCACCACCGCGCAGGCCCGCCAGCTGGTCGTGCACCGTCACATCCTCGTCGACGGTCAGCTCGTCGACCGCCCGTCCTTCCGTGTGAAGCCGGGTCAGCTCATCCACGTCAAGGCCAAGTCCGAGGGCCTCGAGCCCTTCCAGGTCGCAGCCGCCGGCGGTCACGCCGAGGTCCTGCCCCCCGTTCCGGGCTACCTGGAGGTCGAGCTCGACAAGCTGCAGGCCCGCCTGGTCCGGCGTCCCAAGCGCGCCGAGGTCCCCGTGACCTGCGAGGTGCAGCTGGTCGTCGAGTACTACGCTGCTCGCTGACATCACTCCAGCGGGTCGTCGCGCTCATCATGGCACGCCGACCCGCGCAGGCGAAGAGGCGTCGGGGAATCCCCGGCGCCTCTCGTCGTAGGATGGCGGAATGAAGAATCTGAGCTGGTTCCTGATCGGCGTGATCGGCGGGTTCGTCGTCGCGCACTTCATGAACAAGGATCCCCGGGGTCAGGAGATCCTCGCCGACATCGACGCTCGGATCTCGGAGTTCACCGGCATCCTCGGCGAGGCGTACCGCCAGCAGGAGGCCCGCCTGGCGGATACCTCCGACGACTGAACACGACCCGAATCCCGCCGCGCCCCGAGGGACGCGGCACTTCCACGCAAGGACACCCACGAGCACTATGAGAACTGCGGAGATCGCGCAGCGCTACCTCGACTTCTTCGAGAAGAAGGACCACCTGATCGTCCCCTCCGCCTCTCTGGTCAGCGACGACCCGTCACTGCTGTTCACGGTGGCGGGGATGGTCCCGATGATCCCGTACCTGACCGGCGTCGTCCCCGCCCCGCATCCTCGCATCGCGGATCTGCAGAAGTGCATCCGCACCAACGACATCGAGGAGGTCGGCCGCACGGCGCGCCACGGCACCTTCTTCCAGATGCTCGGCAACTGGTCGTTCGGCGACTACTTCAAGGAAGGCGCGATCCGCTACGCCTGGGAGCTGCTGACCACCTCCGAGTCCGACGGCGGACTGGGCTTCGACGAGAGGGACCTCTGGGTCACCGTCTACGAGACCGACGACGAGGCCGAGGCGATCTGGCGGGATGTCATCGGCCTGAAGCCCGAGCGCATCCAGCGTCTCGGACGCGCGGACAACTACTGGAACACCGGCCAGCCCGGCCCCGGCGGACCCGACTCGGAGATCTTCTTCGACCGCGGTCCGTCGTACGGGAAGGATGGTGGCCCCGCCGCCGACGACACGAGGTTCCTGGAGATCTGGAACCTGGTGTTCATGCAGGACCTCATCGACAACATCCGCGGCAAGACGGAGTTCGACATCACGGGCGAGCTGCCCATGAAGAACATCGACACCGGCATGGGGCTGGAACGCGTCGCCTTCCTCAAGCAGGGCGTCGAGAACATGTACGAGACCGACCAGGTGCGTCCTGTGCTGGACCGTGCCGTCGAGCTGTCCGGGCGCCCGTACGGCGCCGTGCACGAGGACGACGTGCGCTTCCGCGTCGTGGCCGATCATGTGCGCTCCTCGCTCATGCTGCTCTCCGACGGTGTGCGCCCCTCGAACGAGGGCCGCGGCTACATTCTGCGGCGGCTGATGCGACGCACAGTGCGAGCCATGCGCCTGCTGGGCGTGGACGAACCGGCTTTCCCCGAGCTTTTCCTGGCGTCCAAGGAGGCCATGAAGACCGCCTACCCGGTGCTGGAGAAGGAGTGGGCGACGCTTTCGGCGTCGGCCGCCGCCGAGGAGGAGACGTTCCGTCGCACGCTGGCGCAGGGCTCGACGATCCTCGATCTGGCGCTGGACGAGACCAGAAAGGCCGGTGGCTCCACACTCAGCGGCTCCGAGGCCTTCCTGCTGCACGACACCTACGGCTTCCCGATCGACCTCACGATGGAGGTCGCCGAGGAGGCGGGCCTGGACGTGGACCGTCCCGCCTTCGACGAGCTGATGCGTGCGCAGCGCGAGCGCGCCAAGGCCGATGCGCGCAGCCGAAAGCGCCAGCGCGCCGACGTCTCCGTGTATCGTGACCTCCGCGCGGCGGGGGAGACCGTCTTCGCGGGCTACACCGACCTGCGCACGGATTCCCGCATCCTCGGCATCATCGTCGACGGCGTCCCCGTCCAGCAGGCGACCGAAGGTCAGGTGGCGGAGGTCATCCTCGCCGAGACCACCCTGTACGCGGAGTCCGGCGGCCAGGTCGCCGACAAGGGCACCATCGTCGGTGCGGGCTTCGAGCTCGATGTGCTCGACGTGCAGCGCCCCGTCCCGGGGCTGATCAGCCACACCGTGCACGTGGACTCCGGTGGCGTGGCCGTCGACGACCGCGCCACCACCGTCGTGGACGCGGCCAACCGGCACGCGGCGCGCCAGGCGCATTCCGCCACACACCTCATCCACGCCGCACTCCGGGACACGCTCGGGAAGACGGCCACGCAGGCCGGTTCGCTCAACCGCGCCGGCTACATGCGCTTCGACTTCACCTGGTCGCAGCCGTTGTCTCCGGAGACCCGCTCGGAGATCGAGGACATCGCGAACCGAGCCGTCGACGACGCCCTCGAGGTCACCACGCGCGTCGTCTCGCTCGATGAGGCCAAGGAGGCCGGCGCGATGGCGCTCTTCGGGGAGAAGTACGGTGATGTCGTGCGCATGGTCGACATCGGCGGTCCATGGTCCCGTGAGCTGTGCGGAGGCACTCATGTCTCCACCAGTTCCGAGATCGGCCTGGTCAGCGTCGTCGGCGAGTCGTCGGTGGGCTCGTCGAATCGACGCATCGAGGCGTTGGTGGGTCAGAACGCGTTCCGCGAGCTGGCCGCGGAGCGCACGATCGTCTCACAGCTGTCGGCGGCGCTGAAGGCTCCGCGGGATCAGCTCGCAGCGCGCATCGAAGAACTGCAATCCCACTTGAAGGCCGCGGAGAAGCGCATCGCCCAGTTCGAGGCGAAGGAGCGCGCGGGCCGGGTTCCCGCGCTCGCGGACTCCGCCGTGCACGCGGGCTCGTACCGGGTCGTCGCCACCTCGCTGGGCGAGGTCGGCTCCGCCGACGACGTGCGCACTCTCGCGCTGAGCGTGCGGGAGCGGCTCGGATCCGAGGCGGCGGTCGTCGCCCTCGGCGGCGTCGCGGCGGGGCGTCCCGTCGTCGTCATCGCCACCAATGATGCGGCGCGTGCATCCGGGGCGAAGGCGGGCGCTCTCGTCCGACTCAGCGCCGGGGTGCTCGGCGGCGGCGGCGGCGGCAAGGACGACGTCGCCCAGGGCGGCGGCACCGATGCATCCGCCCTGGAGGCCGCGCTCGAGGCCGTGGTCACGGAGCTCACGACAGCGTGATCGGATTCCGTCGCGGTGTGCGTCTCGGCGTCGACGTCGGGAAGGCTCGCGTCGGGATCGCCCGCGTCGACACCGATGGGATGCTCGCGGTGCCGGTGGAGACGGTGCCCCGTGCGAGGTCGCCGATCGACAGGATCGCCGAGATCGTGCAGGAATGGTCGCCGATCGAACTCATCGTCGGTCTGCCGGTGAACCTGCGCGGCGAGGAGACCGGATCCACGACGGATGCCCGCGACTTCGCCGCGCAGCTGGCGAGGAGAACCCGTCTGCCGGTGCGCATGATCGACGAGCGGCTGAGCACCGTCACCGCGCATGCCGCGCTGCGCGCCTCGGGAAGATCCCAGAAGAACTCTCGTAGCATCGTCGATCAGGTGGCCGCGGTCGTGCTCCTCCAGCACGCGGTGGACATCGAGAAGAACACCGGAAGACCCGCCGGTGAGTTGATCGACCTCCCCGAGGAGACGGTTCCCGATGTCTGATCCCGACACGCACCCGCAGACGGACGGGCTCGGCGACCTCTTCGACGACCTGCCCACCGCCGCTTCCCGGCCCGCTCACCGGTCCCCGCGCAGCGAACCCCCCGCACCCGGCTCCCGCCGTGCGATCCGGGAGGCGCGCGAGGCGGCCACCGCCGCGGAATCCGCTTCCCGGCCCGATGCCGCAGACCGAGCACGCGAAGAGCCGCCCACCACCGGCCCGAGCCCGTCCGACGCTCCGTACGGTCGGGAGTCGGCATCCGCGCCGGACACGGCGGGTGCCGAGGATCTCGACGTGCACGCCTCGCTGGAGGCCCTCTTCGCCCCTGAGCAGACCGCTCCCGCGCCACGACGGCGCAAACGCAGACGGGGATGTCTGATCGGGCTCCTCGTCGTGCTCGTCGTGCTCGGCGGGATCGCCGCCGGCGGAGCATGGGTATATCACACCTACAAGCCGCAGATCGACGAGGTCATGGGCTGGGGCGAACCCAAGGACTACGAGGCGGGGCAGGCCACCGGAGAGGCCTTCATCACGATCAAGCAGGGCGACACGGGCTCGCCGGTGTCCACGGCCCTGTACGAAGCGGGCGTCACCAAGACCGACCGGGTGTTCTACGAGTACCTCTTGAAGGAGCACCCGAGCGTGACCTTCTACCCGGGCGTGTACCGACTGCAGAAGATGATGACCGCCGCGGACGCGCTGGCCGCCCTCGAGGATCCGGCCAACCGCATGGAGAACACCGTGCGCATCCCGGAGGGGAGCACCGTCGAGTCCTCTCTGCCGCTCATCGCCGACGGCGTGGGGATCCCGCTCGAGGAGCTGCAGTCGGCCGTGTCGGATCCGTCGGCGTACGGCGTCGACGCCGAACGACTGGACGGCTGGCTGTTCCCGGCCGTCTACGACTTCGACCCGGACGTCACCGCGGAGGACGTCATCGCGCGCATGGTCGACCGCACCAGGGAGTCGTTGCGCAGCGCGGGCGTGGCGGACGCCGATGCCCAGCGCATCCTCACGATCGCCTCCATCATCGAGCGCGAGGCGCGCACACCCGACTTCGGGAAGGTCTCCCGCGTGATCCAGAACCGTCTGGACACGGGCATGAAGCTGCAGATGGACTCCACCGCGCAGTACGGCTACGGCGAGCTCCACGCCGGGAAGGCCAGCACTTCCAAGGAGGCCCAGCACGACCCGAACCCGTGGAACACCTATTACGTGACCGGTCTGCCGGAGACTCCGATCGCGAATGCGGGCGATGCCGCCATCGACGCCGCCATGCACCCCGTCGACGGACCATGGCTGTACTTCGTGACCATCGACTTCAGCACGGGTCAGACGCAGTTCTCCCAGACGCTGGCCGAGCACGAGCAGGGCATCGAGAAGATGCGCGCGTGGTGCCGCGGCAACCCCGGCTACCAGGGATGCTGATGGCGGACGTGACACCGACCGACGGGCGCCGACGACTCGCCGTCTGGGGCGACCCCATCGGACACAGTCGATCACCGGCCCTGCACCGAGCCGCCTACCGGCAGCTGGGACTGGACTGGGAGTACGCAAGAGCGCAGGTCGATGCCGCGGGGTTCGCTGCGTCCCTCGCCGCACTCGACGGCACGTGGCGGGGGCTGTCGCTGACCATGCCTCTCAAGGAGGCCGCGCACGCCGCAGCCGACCGGGTCGACGCGCACGCCCGGCTCACGGGCGCCGTGAACACACTGCTGCTGGGAAAGCGGGTTCTGGGATTCAACACCGATGTCGGCGGCATCGTCGACGCCTTCCGGCACGCGGGGATCGACGGTGTCGGATCGGTGCGGATCCTCGGCGCCGGCGCGACGGCGGCATCCGCCCTGGTCGCGGCCGGTGAGCTGGGCGCACGTCGTGCGGAGGTGCGCGCGAGGCGCCCCGAGTCCGCGGAGCGGATGCGACGCATCGCCGGGGAGCTGGGGATGCCGATCGCCGTGGCGGCCTTCCACGAACCCGCGGATCCCGTCGACGCGACCATCGCCACGCTGCCCAGCGGCACGGTGCTGGACACCGGGATCGCTGCTGCGATGGGCACTCGGGGAGGCGTGCTGTTCGAAGCCGCCTACGCGCCGTGGCCGTCCGCACTGGCGGCGGGGTGGGCCTGCGGCCCCATCATCTCCGGGTTCGAGATGCTGCTGTACCAGGCGGTGCGCCAGATCCGCATCTTCCTGCACGGCACCCAGGACCGCGCGCTGCCGGATGAGGACGTCATCGTTGCTCTCATGCGCTCGGCGACCATGGAAGACTAGAGCCATGCTCCGCGTGCTCACGGCCGGTGAATCCCACGGCCCCGAACTCATCGCCATCATGGAGGGCCTTCCCTCCGGAGTCACGGTCACCGCCTCTGCCATCCAGGCCGACCTTCAGCGTCGCAAGCTCGGCTACGGGCGCGGCTCGAGGATGAAGTTCGAGCAGGACGAGCTGTCGATCTCCGGCGGGGTCCGGCACGGGCTCTCGCTCGGCAGCCCCATCGCCCTGCGCATCGGGAACACCGAGTGGCCCAAATGGACCGAGGTGATGAACCCCGCGCCCACCGAGCTGACCGAGAAGTCCCGCGGGCGCGGCGCGGCACTCACCCGGCCCCGGCCCGGCCACGCAGACCTCGTCGGAATGCAGAAGTACGACTTCGAGGAGGCGCGCCCGGTCCTGGAGCGCGCGAGTGCTCGGGAGACCGCCGCACGAGTGGCGCTGGGCGCCGTCGCGCGGGCGTTCCTCTCGGAGCTGGGCATCCGGCTGGTCAGCCACACCCTCTCGATCGGCCCGATTCGGGTCCCGGAGGGCTCGGCCCTGCCGACGCCGGATGACGTCGGTGCACTCGACGCGGATCCGCTGCGGTGCTTCGACGCGGCGACGTCCGCACTGATGGTGGCCGAGGTGGACGCAGCCCGCAAGGACGGCGACACGCTCGGCGGGATCGTCGAGGTGCTGGCGTACGGCCTGCCGCCCGGGGTCGGCTCTCACGTGCACTGGGACCGAAGACTGGACGGCCGTCTCGCGCAGGCGCTCATGAGCATCCAGGCCATCAAGGGCGTCGAGATCGGCGATGGCTTCGAGACCACGCGTCGGCGCGGCTCCGCCGCCCATGACGAACTCTTCGAGACCGACGGCGGCATCACCCGAGGCTCCGATCGCGCCGGCGGCACGGAGGGCGGCATGACCACGGGGACGGTGCTGCGCGTCAGGGCGGGCATGAAGCCCATCGCGACGGTCCCGCATGCTCTGCACACGGTGGACATCGCCACAGGGCAGGATTCGACCGCGCACCACCAGCGCTCGGACGTGTGCGCGGTACCCGCCGCCGGTGTCGTCGCGGAGGCGATGGTGGCGATCGAGCTGGCGAACTCCGTGCTGGAGAAGTTCGGCGGCGACAGCGTGGGGGAGACCCGTCGCAACCTGGAGGGGTACCTGGCGGCGATCCCCGAGCGGCTGCGCACGGCGCCCGCCTCCGAGGCGGCGCTGCTCGCTCATGATGAGCTCTCCTGAGCCGTCGACGCTCGTGCTCGTCGGCCCCATGGCCGCGGGCAAGACGAGTGTCGGCCGCAAGGTCGCGCGACTGCTGAAGGTGCCGTTCATCGACACGGACAAGCGCGTGGCCGCAGCGCACGGGCCGATCCCTCAGATCTTCGCCGAGCACGGGGAGGTGCGGTTCCGAGAGCTGGAACATGCGGCTGTGGCGGAGGCTCTCGCGGAGGGCGGCGTGGTTTCGCTGGGCGGCGGAGCGGTCACGGATGCCGGCACCCGGCTGCTGCTCACCCGGCATCCGGTGGTGTTCCTCACGGTGGATGCGGAGGCCGTCGCGCACCGCATCGCCGGCCCGGGCCGACCGCTGCTGGCCGGTGAGACCGACCCGCTCGAGCGATGGCAGACGATCTTCGACGCACGCCGAGCCTGGTACGAACAGGTCGCGGACCTCACCGTCGACACCTCTCGCACACCCATGCGAGCACTGGCGGAGAGGATCGCGGCATGGAGGAAGGAACAGCAATGACCGCGGAGACCATCAGCGTCACCGGACAGGCCCCCTACGACATCATCGTGGGGCGGGACATCCTCGACAGGGTCCGCACGGCCCTCGATCCCGCGGTCGCGAAGGTGCTCGTCGTACACCCCCCGACCCTCGCCGACCGCGCCGCCGAGCTGCGCGATCGCCTCATGACGGACGGCTCGCTGCAGGTGCTGCTGGCGGAGATCCCCGATGCCGAGGCGGGAAAGCGCATCGAAGTGGCGGCGTTCTGCTGGCAGGTGATGGGTCAGGCGGACTTCACCCGCACGGACGCCGTGGTCGGATACGGCGGCGGTGCGGTCACGGACCTCGCCGGGTTCGTCGCCGCCACCTGGCTGCGAGGCGTGCAGGTCGTGCAGGTCCCCACCACGGTGCTGGGTCTGGTCGACGCGGCCGTGGGCGGCAAGACCGGGGTCAACACGAGCGAGGGCAAGAACCTCGTGGGTGCGTTCTGGGCGCCGCGCACCGTCATCGGCGATCTCGACGAGCTCAGCAGCCTCAGCGCCAATGAGGCGACAGCCGGATACGCCGAGGTCGTCAAAGCCGGCTTCATCTGGGCACCGGAGATCCTCGACATCATCGAGACGGACCCCGCGCGGGCCGTGGACCCCACCACGGACGAGTTCCGTCGTACGGTGGAGCTGGCGATCCGGATGAAGGCCGAGGTCGTCTCCGACGACTTCCGTGAGGCGGGCCTGCGGGAGATCCTCAACTACGGCCACACCCTCGGTCATGCCATCGAGCACGCCGAGCGCTACCAGTGGCGCCACGGTGCGGCCGTCTCGATCGGGATGATGTACGCCGCGGAGCTGTCCAGGCTGGTCGGCAGGCTGTCCGACCCCGCGGCGGAGCGCCACCGCTCCGTGCTGGAGTCGCTGGGCCTTCCCACCTCCTACCGGGCGGGCGCCTGGAAGGCGCTCCTGGCGACCATGCAGCGCGACAAGAAGGCTCGTGGCGGCATGCTGAGGTTCGTGCTGCTCGACGACCTCGCGAAGCCCACCGTGCTGCAGGCGCCCGACGAGTCACTGATGTTCGCCGCGTACCAGGAGATCGCGGCATGAACGTCCGTCGCCTCCTCCTGGTGAACGGCCCCAACCTCAATCTCCTCGGTACGCGCGAACCGGAGGTGTACGGCACGGCCACGCTGACCGACGTGGAGAAGCTCACGGCAGAGACGGCGGCGGCGCTCGGCTACGAGGTGCGCGCAGTGCAGAGCAATCACGAGGGTGTGCTCATCGACACGATCCACGCCGCCCGCGAGGACTGCACGGGCATCGTCATCAACCCCGGTGGGCTGACCCACACCTCGGTCTCGCTGCGCGACGCGCTCACGGGCGTGGGGATGCCGTTCGCGGAGGTCCACATCTCCGACGTGCACGCACGCGAGTCGTTCCGGCACTTCTCCTATCTGGAGGACGTCGCCGCTGTGCGCGTGATCGGCGAGGGCGTCGACGGCTACGCGCACGCCGTGCGGGAGCTGATCGCGCTCATCGACGCGTGAGGACAGCGGCCAGGGCTTCCCGACGGGATGCCCGCCAAGGTCCGGACGGGCGAGGGTCGACCCGTCGAACCGGCCGAACCCCGGGATCCGATAGAATCGACTCTCGGTCGCTTCTCTGCGCGCATCCGCGCCCGACCGCGGAACCTTCGAAACGAACGGACTCTCACCAGCATGGCATCCACTGCAGACATCAGGAACGGCGTCGTCATCAAGATCGACGGACAGCTCTGGAGCGTGGTGGAGTTTCAGCACGTGAAGCCGGGCAAGGGCGGTGCGTTCGTGCGCACCAAGCTGAAGAACGTCGTCACCGGCAAGATCGTCGACAAGACCTACAACGCGGGCACGAAGATCGAGATCGAGAACGTCGACCGCCGTGACTTCCAGTACCTGTACACGGATGGCGACAGCTATGTGTTCATGGACCAGGAGGACTACGACCAGATCAACGTCCCCGCCGCCACGGTGGGCGACGCCGCGAACTTCATGCTGGAGAACCAGCAGGTCCAGATCGCGCTGAACAACGGCAACCCGCTGTACATCGAGCTGCCGGCCTCGGTCATCCTCGAGGTCACCTACACGGAGCCCGGTCTGCAGGGCGACCGCTCCTCGGCGGGCACGAAGCCCGCCAAGCTGGAGACCGGCTACGAGATCCAGGTGCCGCTGTTCCTCGAGCAGGGCACCAAGGTCAAGGTGGACACCCGTACGGGCGACTACCTCGGACGCGTCAACGACTGACGTCGGCGACCGACTTTGAGCGCACGCACCAAGGCGCGCAAGCGCGCCCTCGACATCCTCTTCTCCGCCGACGTGCGCGGGGAGGAGCTGTCGGTGTCCCTCGCGGCGGCGGCGGAGCGCGCGGCCAACGAACCCGCCAGACTGAGCTCGTGGCTGTACGCGCGGGAGATCGTCGACGGCATCATCGATCACCGTGACGAGATCGACGAGCAGATCACCACGCACAGTCGCGACTGGCGACTGGAGAGGATGCCCGCCGTCGACCGGGCGCTGCTGCGCATCGGCACCTGGGAGCTGCTGTTCAACGACGAGGTGCCCACCGCGGTCACGATCGACGAGGCCGTGGAACTGGCCAAGAGCCTCTCCACAGAGGACTCCGGGGCGTTCGTGCACGGCGTCCTCGCGCGTATCGATCGTTCCCGCTGACTCGCGCGGACACGTGCAGGCCGACCCCGCCGACGTCACACCGTACGTACTCGGCCCTGAAGCCCGTCACCGTCCTCGGCGGATGTCGGAGCCCCGCGGAAGGATGCGCAGATGAGCATTCCCCGGCCCAGCGCCCAGCAGCTGCGCAGGCTGGCGGGCGACGGCGGTTACCAGCGCGGGCTCGACTACGCCCGCCGCGGTCGGGTCAAGCACGTCTCCTGGGACGCCGTCTCCGAGACGCTCACGGCTGAGGTGTACGGCGGTGCGAGCACCCCCTATCTCTGCCGCGCGCAGTTCCGCGGCGGCCAGATCCTCAGCACCAGCTGCACCTGCCCCGTGCCGGGCGCGTGCAAGCACCTCGTCGCCGCCATGCTCGTCGCGCCCGCCAGGGAGGCGGAGGAACAGGCCGTCACGCAGACCCGCAGGGACACCCAGCGCGCGGCCTGGCGCAGCCTCGTCCCGGTGACCCGGCCCGCCGACGCGCTCGTCCCGCTCGCCCTCGGCGTCGAGCTGCGCGTACGACCGCCGCGCACACGGGATCGATGGGGTGCCGCGCCCGCCCGCACCGCCACTCCACGTGCACTGGTCCGCGACCACGGCGAGGTGCAGCTGGCCGTCCGGCCCCTCCTGCGCAGCACCTCCACGGGGAAGTGGATCCACGGCGACGTCACGTGGGACGCGCTGCGTCGCCCCGGCACCCGCTTCGACCCTGCTCAGGCCCGCTGGTTCGTCGACTTCCTCGCCATCGCGCGCGACTCGCTGCTCTCCGGCACGGCCACCGAGTGGATCCCCCTGGACCGGGTCGAATCCCCGCTGATCTGGCAGCACCTGCATTCGCTCGGAAGCATCGGCGTTCCCCTCGTGGCAGTGCAGAAGCACACCACGGTCCGGCTGGCGGACACCGTCACGGCGGGGATCCGAATCGCGGACGACGAGCACGGCGGACTGCGAGTCGGGGCCGACATCCGCTTCGACGGGGAGCAGGCGCCCACGGCATCGGTCCGGCCGGTGGGGATGAGCGGCGTCTACCGCTGGGAGGTCGTCGGCGCGGCGATCGAGGTCACCCTGGCGCCCGTGGCGCTGAGCGCACCCGTGCGCGCGGCCATCACGGCCGCCGAGGACATCGAGGTGTCCGCGGAAGATCGCGATCTGTTCCTCACGGAGGCGTACCCCTCCATCGCCCGGCAGGCGCCCGTCACAGCCGCGGACGGGCTGGAGCTGCCGGATCCGGTCAGACCCGAACCCGTGCTTCGGGTCCACTTCGGCGCCGATGACCGCCTCGAGCACCGCTTCGAGTGGGAGTACCGCGGCCAGGGCGCTGTCCCGCTGACGGTCGGTGAGCCGGTGCCGGCGGACCATGCGTTCCGTGATGCGGAAGCCGAGCTGCAGGCTCTTCACGAGCTGGAGCGCATCTGGGCCTCGGCCACGGACCAGCCCTTCGAGGCGCGGGGCGTGCACCTGGGCGTCGCCACGGCGGAGTGGGCGACGACGGTGCTGCAGGCCTTCGAGGCCGGCGATGTGCGCGTCGTCGTCACCGGCGGGCGCAAGGAGTACCGTGAGCTCGCCGGTGCGCCGGAGATCACCGTCTCCACCGTCGACTCTCCGGACCCGGACTGGTTCGACCTGGGCGTGATCGTCAAGATCGACGGGGTGTCGATCCCGTTCACCCCGCTGTTCACCGCGCTCAGCATGCGGCGCACCAAGCTGCTGCTCGTGGATGGGAGCTGGTTCTCGCTGGCGCATCCCGCACTGCAGAGGCTGCGAGAGCTGATCGACGAGGCCGCCCACCTCGCCGAGTGGGAGACCGGACCGCGGATCAGCCGTTACCAGACCGCGCTGTGGGCCGACTTCGAGGACCTCGCCGATCAGTCCGAGTCCGCTGTCGCCTGGCGTGCGCTGGTCGAGGGCCTCCGCGACGTGGAGCATGTGCCTTCCACGGACATCCCCTCCGGCCTGCAGGCGCGGCTGCGCCCGTATCAGAAGCAGGGCTTCGACTGGCTCGCCTTCCTCTGGTCGCACGGGCTGGGCGGCATCCTCGCCGACGACATGGGCCTCGGCAAGACGCTGCAGCTGCTGTCGCTCATCGTGCACGCCCGCGAACAGGGGGAGCGGCGCCCCGTCCTCGTGATCGCTCCGACGTCCGTGCTGGGCACCTGGCGCAGCGAGGCCGCGCGGTTCGCACCGCGGCTGCGCGTCACGCTCATCCAGGGCACTGCCGCTCGGCGCGACGAGCGGATCGCGGATGCGGCGCGCGACGCCGACGTGATCGTCACGTCGTACACGCTGCTGAGACTCGACGACGACGAGTACGCCGACGTGGAGTGGGCGGCGGTCGTGCTGGACGAGGCCCAGTTCGTGAAGAACCCCTCGACCAAAGCGCACAGGGCCATCGCGGGATTGCGGGCCCGCGTGAAGATCGCCGTCACCGGCACGCCCCTGGAGAACAGTCTCACCGACCTGTGGGCGCTGTTCTCGCTGACAGCTCCGGGCCTGTTCCCCTCGGCACGCAGATTCCGCGAGGAGTACGTGCAGCCCATCGAGAAGGGCAGGGTGCCGGAGACCGAGGAGGGCGGCGACTACCGCCGGCGCAGATTGGAGCGACTGCGCCACCGCATCCGACCGCTCATGCTCCGCCGCACGAAGGAACTCGTCGCCGCCGACCTGCCCGACAAGCAGGTGCAGGAGGTGTTCGTCGACCTCCTGCCCGCGCACCGCGCCCGATACGACGCCGTCCTCCAGCGCGAACGGCAGAAACTGCTGGGGCTGCTGGCGGACCTGGACCGCAACCGGTTCATCGTGTTCCGCTCGCTGACGATGCTGCGGATGCTCGCCCTCGCTCCGGGACTGATCGACGAGGCCGACACCGCCATCCCCTCCGGCAAGCTCGACGTGCTCGTCGACCGCGTGCGCGAGCTGCAGGAGGAGGGCCACCGCGCGCTGGTGTTCAGCCAGTTCACCAGCTTCCTCGACCTCGCCGCGCGGCGGCTGACCGACGCCGGCATCGACCATGCGCGCCTGGACGGGGCCACGCGTCGTCGCGGCGACGTCGTCGACGAGTTCCGGGCAGGCGCGCAGCCCGTGTTCCTCATCAGCCTGAAGGCCGGCGGCTTCGGTCTGACCCTCACGGAGGCCGACTACGTCTTCCTCCTCGACCCGTGGTGGAATCCCGCGGCCGAGGCGCAGGCCATCGACCGCACGCATCGCATCGGCCAGGACCGCCGCGTGTTCGTCTACCGGCTCATCGCCGCCGACACCATCGAGGAGAAGGTGCTGGCGCTGCAGCAGCGCAAGGCACGGCTGTTCACGGCGGTGATGGATGACGAGGCACTGTTCTCCCAGGCCCTGACCGCCGACGACATCCGCGGGCTCTTGGAGAGCTGAGCGGCACGAGCCGATCGATCCGGTCGGCGCACAGCATCCGATCGATACAATCGTCACTGTCCACAGCAGGAGGAGAGACATGCGGATCACTGCGCTCGGTCACGCCGGGATGTTCATCGAGACGGCGGGCGGCAACGTCATCTGCGACCCCGTGATCGGCCCGTCCTTCTTCGGCTCCTGGTTCCCGTTCCCCGACAACCGGGGCCTGGACTGGGAGCGCTTCGGTCGCGACGCCGACTTCCTGTACATCTCGCACCGTCACCGCGACCACTTCGACCCGCGGGCGCTCGAGGCCTACATCCGCAAGGACATCGAGGTGCTGCTGCCGGAGTACGTCACCGACGATCTCGAGGACGACATCCGCGCACTGGGATACGAGAACATCTTCCACGCGCCCGCGGGCGAGGTCTTCCACCGCGGCGATCTGAAGCTCATGATCACGCCGCTTCGGGCACCCAGTGACGGCCCCATCGGCGACTCCTCGCTGAGCCTCGACGACGGCACGGCATCCATCCTCAACCAGAACGACTCGCACCCGCTCGATCTGGACGCACTGCTCTCGTTCGGCAAGCCGCAGGCCTACTTCACGCAGGTGTCCGGAGCGATCTGGTGGCCGATGGTCTACGACCTGCCGCAGGACTCCAAGCAGAATTTCGCCAGGCTCAAGCGCGAGGCGCAGAACAAGCGCGCCCTGTACTACATCGAGAAGGTCGACGCCCCGCACGTCTTCCCGTTCGCGGGTCCGCCGATGTTCCTCCGCGAGGAGCTGTTCAAGTACAACGGCACGGGGCTCGACGACGACGCGATCTTCACCGACCAGAAGCAGTTCCTCGCGCACTTGAAGGAGCAGGCGCCGCAGTACAACGGGCACGTGTTCGTGCCCGGCACGCAGGTCGACGTGAACCACGGGGAGCTGACCGTGACGCAGACGCTGTACACCGACGCGGAGATCGACCGCATCTTCGACGACAAGTGGGCGTACCTCGCCGAGCAGAAGGCCACCCGCCAGCAGGAGATCATCGATGAGGAGGCCACCAGAGCGGAGGTCATCCCTCCGTCCGAGATGCTCGCCGCCATCAAGGAGTGGTGGGAGCCGCTCATCAAGAAGTCCCGTACGATCCGCCTCGGCGTCGGCGGCAACGTGCGCTTCCGCATCGGCGAGTTGGACATGGTCGTCGACTTCCCCCGAGCGAAGGTGCGCGAGTACGCGGGGGAGGAGTGCATCTACTGGTACACGATCCCCGCCGATCTCGTCTCGACCAACATCCGCGACCACGAGATCGACTGGTCGAACTCGATCTTCCTCTCCATGCAGTTCTCGGTGGGTCGCAGCGGCAAGTTCAACGAGTTCCTCACCACGTTCCTGAAGTGCCTCTCGGTCGACCGCATCGAGTACGTCGAGAACTGGTACCAGGAGCAGACCGACCAGACCGAGGACGCCGAGATCGGCGACTGGGTCGTGCAGCGCCGCTGCCCGCACCTGCGCGCCGATCTCACCCGCACGGGGAAGATCGATGAGAACGGCGTGCTCACCTGCAGCATGCACGACTGGAAGTGGGATCTGAAGACCGGGCGCTGCCTGACCACCACCGGACACCCCATCCGGGTCTCGCAGTGCCCGCTGACCGACGAGGCGCTGCGCGCCGGCTGAGTCGCGGCATCCGCTTCTCCGCTTCCGCCTCTCCCGTTCACCGTCACCGGGAACAGGAGATCGCGCGAGAACAGGACCAACTCGTGGCATCCCGTCCTGTGCTCGCCGAATCTCCTGTTCTCGTGCACGCCCTTCTCGGGGCGGGGCTGCGCAGCGTCCCGACAGGGTCCGGCGGAGCGAGTAGAATCAACGCATCACCCATCCTTTAAGCCCGTCCCGTGAGGCGGAGAAGGGAAGTGGCTGTTGTCTGCACGCACTGTGCTGCAGGAAGCCGACATCACACGCGCGCTGACGCGCATCGCCCACGAGATCCTCGAATCCAACCGCGGGGCGGACGGGCTGGTCCTGCTCGGCATCCCGACCCGTGGGGTGACTCTGGCCGATCGTCTCGGAGCGATCGTCTCCGGCATCGCGCAGACGGAGATCCCGGTGGGCTCCCTGGACATCACGCTGTTCCGCGACGATCTGTCCCGGCACCCGACCCGCGCGCCCAAGCGGACCGAGATCCCCGAGGACGGCATCGACGGGCGGACGGTGGTGCTCGTCGACGACGTGCTGTTCTCCGGGCGCAGCATCCGCGCCGCCCTCGACGCCATCCAGTCCGTGGGCCGCCCCTCGGTCGTCCGCCTGGCGATCCTCGTCGATCGTGGGCACAGGGAGTTGCCCATCCGCCCCGACTTCGTGGGCAAGAACATCCCTTCAGCGCGCACGGAGCGCGTGAACGTGCGGCTGCGCGAGCTCGACGGCGCCGACGAGGTGACGATCGAATCATGAGGCATCTGCTCGATACCCGCGCCCTCGACGGGGAGAGCGCTCTGCGCATCCTCGATGTCGCCGAGGACATGTCCGACACGCAGTCACGTCAGGTCAAGAAACTGCCGACGCTGCTGGGCAAGACCGTCGTGAACCTCTTCTTCGAGGACTCCACTCGCACGCGCATCTCCTTCGAGGCGGCCGCGAAGCGCCTGTCCGCGGATGTCATCAACTTCGCCGCCAAGGGCTCCAGCCTCTCCAAGGGGGAGAGCCTGAAGGACACCGCGCAGACGCTGCAGGCCATGGGGGCCGACGCCGTCGTCGTGCGCCACTCCGCTTCCGGCGCACCTCGCACGCTCGCGACGAGCGGCTGGATCTCCGCGGGCGTCGTCAACGCGGGCGACGGCACCCACGAGCATCCCACGCAGGCGCTGCTGGACGCGTTCACGATCCGCAGGCGCCGCTTCGGCGCCACCAGCCGCGGACACGACCTGACAGGCACGCGGGTGGTGATCGTGGGGGACGTGCTGCACTCCCGCGTCGCACGCTCCAACGTCTGGCTGCTCTCCACGCTGGGGGCGGAGGTGAGCCTGGTCGCTCCTCCCACGCTCGTGCCGCAGAACGTCTCGCAGTGGCCGGTGCGGGTGCTCTACGACCTGGATCAGGCGCTCGCGGAGGAGCCCGACGCGGTCATGATGCTGCGCATTCAGGCCGAGCGCATGCATGCCGCATATTTCCCCACTGAGCGGGAGTATTCCCGACTCTGGGGTTTGGACGCATTGCGCGCGGCGACGCTGCCGGAGAGTAGCATCATCATGCACCCCGGCCCCATGAACCGCGGCCTGGAGATCTCATCCGAAGCCGCCGACTCCGCGCGCTCCACGGTGCTGGAGCAGGTCGCGAACGGCGTGTCGGTGCGCATGGCTGTGCTCTACCTGCTGCTGGTGGGAGAGCGTGACGACGAACGAGGGGAAGTGAAGTGAATCAGACCCTCGTCATCACAGGCGCCCGGCTGCTCGGAGACGACAGCTCCGACATCGTGATCGAGCGCGGCGTCATCACCGAGGTCGGGACCGGCCTGACACGCGCCGGAGCGCGTGTCATCGACGCAGCAGGGCTCGTCGCGCTCCCCGGGCTCGTCGACCTGCACACGCACCTGCGCGAGCCCGGGTTCGAGGCGTCCGAGACCGTGCTCAGCGGAACCCGCGCGGCCGCCGCGGGAGGCTTCACCGCCGTGTTCGCGATGCCCAACACCCAGCCCGTCGCCGACACGGCCGGCGTCGTCGAGCAGGAGCTCGCGCTCGGCGAGGCCGCGGGCTACGCCACCGTGCAGCCCATCGGCGCCGTCACGGTCGGCCAGAAGGGCGAGCGACTCGCCGAGCTCGGCGCCATGGCCGGGTCCCGCGCGCGCGTGCGGGTGTTCAGCGACGACGGCTTCTGCGTCTGGGATCCGCTGATCATGCGCCGGGCTCTCGAGTACGTCAAGGCGTTCGACGGCGTCATCGCCCAGCACGCGCAGGATCCCCGCCTGACCGCAGGAGCGCAGATGAACGAGGGCGTCGTGTCCGCCGAGCTGGGGCTGGCCGGCTGGCCGGCCGTCGCCGAGGAGTCGATCATCGCCCGCGACGTGCTGCTCGCGCAGCACGTCGGGTCCCGCCTGCACGTGTGCCACCTGTCCACGGCGGGCTCCGTCGATCTCATCCGCTGGGCCAAGAAGCGCGGCGTGCGGGTCACGGCCGAGGTCACCCCGCATCACCTGCTGCTGACCGACGACCTGGTCCGCGACTACGACGCCCGGTTCAAGGTCAACCCGCCGCTGCGGACCGCCGAGGACGTGCTGGCCGTGCGCGAGGGACTCGCGGACGGCACGATCGACATCGTCGCCACCGACCACGCCCCGCATCCGGCCGAGAATAAGGCCTGCGAATGGCAGGCGGCCGCCAACGGCATGGTGGGGCTGGAGAGCGCGCTCCGCGTCGTGCACCAGTCCATGATCGCCACCGGCCTGCTGGAGTGGAGCGACGTCGCACGCGTGCTCAGCACGGCGCCGGCACGGATCGGCGGACTCGAAGGATTCGGCTCGCTCGAGGTCGGCGGCCCTGCGCACATCACGCTGTACGACCCCGACCTCCCCGGCGTCTTCACCGAGGCCGACCTGCACGGCCGCAGCCGCAACTCGCCCTATCTCGGCCGAGAGCTGCCCGGGCGCGTGCAGTGGACGATCCATGCCGGCGTGCCCACGGTGGAGGACGGCGTGCTCGTCGAGCAGCTCGACGGAAGGAGCGCGGCCCGGTGAGCAGAGAAGCGGCGGTGCTCATCACCGTGGCCATCGCGGTGCTCATCCTCGTGGCCATGTTCATCGGCTGGCGGCGACGACTGCGACGCGACGCCGCGCTGGAGGCTCCGCTCGGCGTGCCCGAGCACACGGAGGTCGTCGCCCGGCACGAGGTGCTCTACGTCGCCACCACGGCGCACGACCAGCCTCTCGAGCGCATCGCGATGAAGCCGCTGGCGTATCGCGCACGCGGTGAGCTGGCGCTCACCGACAGAGGAGTGGCCTTGAGCCTGGACGGATCCCCGACCGTGTTCATCGCATCCTCGACCCTCGTGACGGTCGACCTGGCGACCGTCGCCATCGACCGTGTCGTGGAGACCGACGGGCTGATCCGCCTGGTGTGGCGGGTCGCCGACGGCGTCCTCGTCGATTCATTCCTGCGCACGGTGTCCGTCGGCGCGCAGCAGATCCTGCCGGAGCTGGCGCGGCTGAGCGCCGGCACGGAGAACGGAGAACAGTCTTGATCGGTTCCATCAGCGTGGCGCAGTCCCCGCAGGCATCCGCCGTGCTCGTCCTCGAGGACGGCACGAGGTACAGCGGGCGAGCCTATGGCGCCACCGGCACCGCACTGGGCGAGGTCGTCTTCGCCACGGGCATGTCCGGCTACCAGGAGACCCTCACGGATCCCTCCTACGCGGGCCAGATCGTGCTGCAGACGGCCCCCCACATCGGCAACACCGGCATGAACCACGAGGACAACGAGTCCGGCCGCATCTGGGTGGCGGGCTACATCGTCCGTGATCCCGCACGGCGCGTGTCCAGCTGGCGTGCGGAGGAATCCCTCGACGATGCGCTGGTACGCGACGGCATCGTCGGCATCAGCGGCATCGACACGCGCGCGCTCACCCGCCGCATCCGCTCGGAAGGGGCCATGCGCGGGGGGATCTTCTCCGGCCCGGATGCCGGGCTGGATGCCGACGAGCAGCTGCGCCGTGTCGTGGAGGCGCCCGAGATGGCGGGCCGGAACCTGTCGGCGGCGGTGTCCGTCACCGAGGTGCGCGTGATCCCCGCCACGGCGGAGCGGATCGGGAACCTCGCGGTGCTGGACCTCGGGATCAAGCAGTCCACCCTCGACAACCTCGCGCGGCTCGGCTTCGACGTGCACGTGCTGCCGCAGTCCGCGAGTTTCGCCGACATCCTCGCCACCGATCCGGTGGGCGTGTTCTACTCCAACGGTCCCGGCGACCCGTCCGCGTCCGATGACCAGGTGGCCGTGCTGCGCCAGGTGCTCGATGCCCGGCTGCCGTACTTCGGCATCTGCTTCGGAAACCAGCTGTTCGGCCGCGCGCTGGGTCTGCAGACCTACAAGCTCGCGTTCGGGCACCGGGGCATCAACCAGCCCGTGCTGGATCGGACCACGGGACAGGTGGAGATCACCGCGCACAACCACGGCTTCGCCGTGGACGCGCCGCGCGAGGAGACTTTCGACAGTCCGAACGGCTACGGTGCGGTCGAGGTCAGCCACATCGGCCTCAACGACCAGGTGGTGGAAGGCCTGCGCGCCCATGACATCCCCGCCTTCTCCGTGCAGTACCACCCGGAGGCGGCCGCAGGCCCGCATGATGCCCACTACCTCTTCGCCAGGTTCCGCGACCTGGTCCTCAGTTCTCTCGGCACCGGCCAGGAGCACACCTCAGAAGGAGACGCCAAGTAATGCCGAAGCGCGACGACATCGCATCCGTCCTGGTCATCGGCTCCGGCCCGATCGTCATCGGCCAGGCCTGCGAGTTCGACTACTCGGGCACCCAGGCCTGCCGCGTCCTCCGCGAGGAGGGCGTCCGCGTGATCCTCGTGAACTCGAACCCGGCCACGATCATGACCGACCCCGACTTCGCCGACGCCACCTACATCGAGCCGATCACCCCCGAGGTGATCGAGACGATCATCGCGAAGGAGCGGCCGGATGCCATCCTGCCGACCCTCGGCGGTCAGACCGCGCTCAACGCGGCCATGGCGCTGCACGAGCGGGGAATCCTGGAGAAGTACGACGTCGAGCTCATCGGAGCCAGGGTGGACGCCATCCGCAAGGGCGAGGACCGTCAGATCTTCAAAGAGCTCGTCATCGCGGCCGGCGCTGACGTCGCCGCCTCCCGCATCTGCCACACCATGGACGAGGTGCTCGCCGGCGCCGAGGAGCTCGGCTACCCGCTGGTCGTGCGTCCGTCGTTCACGATGGGCGGCCTGGGCTCGGGCTTCGCCTACGACGAGGAGGATCTGCGCCGGATCGCCGGTGCCGGCCTGCACGACTCACCGACCCACGAGGTGCTCCTGGAGGAGTCGATCCTGGGGTGGAAGGAGTACGAGCTCGAGCTCATGCGCGACACCGCCGACAACACGGTCGTGGTCTGCTCCATCGAGAACGTCGACCCGGTCGGCGTGCACACCGGCGACTCCATCACCGTCGCACCGGCGCTCACACTCACCGACCGCGAGTACCAGAAGCTGCGGGACATCTCCATCGACATCATCCGCGCCGTGGGCGTGGACACCGGCGGGTGCAACATCCAGTTCGCGGTGGACCCGGCCAACGGCCGCGTGATCGTCATCGAGATGAACCCGCGCGTGTCGCGCTCCTCGGCACTGGCGTCCAAGGCCACCGGGTTCCCGATCGCCAAGCTCGCCGCCAAGCTGGCGCTGGGCTACCGTCTCGACGAGATTCCCAACGACATCACCGGTGTCACGCCCGCGAGCTTCGAGCCGACCCTCGACTACGTGGTCGTCAAGGCGCCCAGATTCGCCTTCGAGAAGTTCCCCGCCGCCGATCCCACGCTGACGACCACCATGAAGTCGGTCGGCGAGGCGATGGCCATCGGCCGCAACTACACGACGGCGCTGCAGAAGGCGCTCCGCTCACTCGAGCAGCCGGGCTCGTCGTTCCACTGGGGAAGGGAGGACAGGTCGGTCGAGGAGCTCCTCGAGATCGCGAAGACCCCGGCCGACGGTCGGATCGTCGTGCTGCAGCAGGCGCTGCGCAAGGGCGCGACGATCGAGCAGGCGTTCGACGCCACGGCGATGGATCCCTGGTTCCTCGACCAGATCGTGCTCATCAACGAGGTCGCCGACGCCGTCGCGACGGCGTCGGAGCTGGATGCGCAGACACTGCGCCACGCCAAGGAGCACGGCTTCTCCGACGCCCAGATCGCGCAGCTGCGCGGCATCGCCGAGCCCGAGGTCCGCGGCATCCGTCACGGTCTCGGTCTGCGTCCGGTCTACAAGACCGTCGACACCTGCGCGGGGGAGTTCCCGGCGCTCACGCCGTACCACTACTCGAGTTACGACCTGGAGACCGAGGTGACGCCGTCCGAGCGCACCAAGGTCGTCATCATCGGGTCGGGCCCGAACCGCATCGGACAGGGGGTCGAGTTCGACTACTCGTGCGTGCACGCCTCCTTCGCGCTGTCGGATGCCGGGTTCGAGACCGTCATGGTCAACTGCAACCCGGAGACCGTCTCCACCGACTACGACACCTCGGACCGGCTGTACTTCGAGCCCCTCACTCTCGAGGACGTCCTCGAGGTGCTGGACGCCGAGTCCCGCAGCGGGAAGATCCTCGGCGTGGTGTGCCAGCTGGGCGGACAGACGCCGCTGGGCCTGGCGAAGGGCATCGAAGCCGCCGGCTACACCGTGCTCGGCACCAGCCCCGAGGCCATCGACCTCGCCGAGGAGCGGGAGCTGTTCTCGCGCCTGCTCGACGCGGCGGGACTCGTCGCTCCGCGCAACGGCACGGCGATCGACGTCGAGGGCGCTGTGCGCATCGCCGAGGAGATCGGCTACCCGGTGCTGGTGCGGCCGAGCTTCGTGCTCGGCGGACGCGGCATGGAGATCGTGTACGACACGCCGTCGCTGCGCGAGTACTTCGTGCGCACGGCGGGCAACGTCATCATCGAGGAGGGCAAGCCCCTCCTCGTCGACCGCTTCCTCGACGATGCGATCGAGCTCGACGTCGATGCGCTCTACGACGGGACCGACCTGTACATCGGCGGCATCATGGAGCACCTGGAGGAGGCCGGCATCCATTCCGGCGATTCCAGCTGCACGCTCCCGCCGATCTCTCTGGGTCGCACGGAGGTGGAGCGCGTGCGCCGCGCGACCCTCGCGATCGCGGAAGGCGTGGGCGTGCGCGGACTGCTGAACGTCCAGTTCGCGATCAGCGCCGGCGTGCTGTACGTCATCGAGGCGAACCCCCGGGCCAGCCGCACGGTGCCGTTCGTGTCGAAGGCGCTCGGAGTGCCCATGGCCAAGGCCGCGAGCCGCGTCATGGCCGGCGGCACCGTCGCCGAGCTGATCGCCGAGGGCATGCTGCCCGCGCAGGACGGCTCCAAGGTGCCGCTGGGCGCCCCGATCGCGGTGAAGGAGGCCGTGCTGCCGTTCAAGCGGTTCCGCACCGAGGACGGCAAGGTCGTCGACTCCGTGCTCGGCCCGGAGATGCGCTCCACGGGCGAGGTCATGGGCATCGCCGCGGACTTCCCCACGGCCTTCGCCAAGAGTCAGGCCGCCGCGTACGGCGGCATGCCCACCTCCGGAACGGTGTTCATCTCGGTCGCCGACGTCGACAAGCGCGATGTCATCCTGCCCGCGCATCGACTGCAGCAGCTGGGCTTCTCGCTCATCGCCACCGAGGGCACCGCCGAGATCCTCGCCCGGAACGGCATCGACGTGGCCCTGGCCGCCAAGTTCAGCGACGCGCAGGAGGCCGGTGAGCGCAACATCGTCGACCTCATCAACGACGGTGAGATCGACATCGTGGTGAACACTCCCAGCGGTGGTGCCGCCCGCGCGGACGGCTACGAGATCCGCGCCGCCGCCGTCGCGGCCGACAAGGCGCTGTTCACCACGATGGCGGTGCTGGGCGCAGCTGTCAGCGGCATGGACGCGGCCGGTGAGGGCTTCACCGTCCGCAGTCTCCAGGAGTATGAGCTGGACAGGCGGGCGGCGCTGTGACCGAACCCTTCGGCGCCCGTCTGCGCGCAGCCCTCGATGCCCATGGGCCGCTGTGCGTGGGCATCGACCCGCACGCCGCGCTGCTGGAGCAGTGGGGCCTCGCGCAGAGTGCGGAGGGCCTGCGCTCCTTCGGGCTCGCCGTCGTCGAGGCGGCGGCGAGCCGGGTCGGCGTGGTCAAACCGCAGGTGGCGTTCTTCGAGCGCTTCGGCTCCGCGGGCTTCGCCGCACTGGAGGATGTGATCGCGGCGGCTCGTGCCGCAGGCCTGCTGGTCCTCTCCGACGCGAAGCGGGGCGACATCGGCTCCACCATGGCCGGATACGCGTCGGCCTGGCTGGTCGCCGGCTCACCGCTGGAATCGGATGCCGTGACGGTCAGTCCCTATCTCGGACCGGAATCGCTGCGGGAGACGATCACCACGGCCGTCCGGGAGGGGAAGGGGGTGTTCGTGCTCGCAGGCACCAGCAACCCTGAGGCGGCGGCCCTGCAGACCGCGCGGACCGTCGATGTCGCAGCGGCCGACGACCAGACCGTCGCCGGCCGCGTGGCGCGCGACGTGACATGGGCCAACGGCTCCGAGGCGTTCGAGGGCGACCTCGGACCGGTGGGGCTCGTGATCGGCGCCACTGTCGATCGCATGGGGCTGGGCTTGAGCGACGACGTGCTCGGCGGCGCGCCGATCCTCGCTCCCGGGTTCGGCGCACAGGGCGCCGTGCCGGAGGATCTGCCCACGCGCTTCGGTTCGGTCGCCTCCCAGGTGCTCGCGAGCGAGAGCCGCAGCATCCTCAGCGCCGGGCCCGCGTCCATCGCGGCGAGGATCGCCGAACGCGCCGCACGTTATCAGGAGGTAGTCCGTGTCTGAAGGTCGGGGCGTCCCCGAAGTCGATCGTGCAGCCGCATCGCGTCGCGCGGTGGAACGACGGCGCGGACGGGCGTCGCTCAAACGCGATCTGTCGACACGGGTCACCGCTCCCCAGGAGATCCTGAGGCGGGCGATTCAGGATGCCGATTCCGATGCCGCCACCCTGCGGATCACCGACTTCCTCATGGCGCTGCCCGCGATCGGAGCGGGGAAGCGGGACCGCATCCTGGAGGAGCTGCACATCTCACCGGTCAAGCGTCTGGGCGGTCTGGGTGTGCGCCAGCTGGCCGCGCTGTCGACATGGCTGGACAGCCGTTTCCCCCCTCGTCTCGCACGACCGGGCCGCAGCCGACTGCTCGTGCTCGCGGGCCCGACGGCGGTCGGCAAGGGCACCGTCGCGGCGCGCATCCGGGAGACCCACCCGGAGATCCGACTCTCCGTGTCCGCCACGACAAGGCCTCCACGCCCGGGCGAGGTGGACGGCGTGCACTACTACTTCGTCGACGATGCCGAGTTCGATCGGCTCATCGCCGAGGACCTGCTCCTCGAGCATGCCGTCGTGCACAACCGGTACCGCTACGGCACACCGCGCGGCCCCGTCGACGAGGCGCTGGACGCGGGCGCGACCGTGCTGCTGGAGATCGATCTGCAGGGCGCTCGCCAGGTGCGGGCGGCGGAGCCGTCCGCCACGCTGATCTTCCTGCTCCCGCCGTCCTGGGACGAACTGGTGCACAGGCTCGTCGGCCGGGGCACCGAGGACGCCGAGGAGCGGGCCCGTCGGCTGCGCACCGCGCGCACTGAACTGGCCGCCCAGAACGAGTTCGATCACCTCGTCGTGAACGCCGACGTCGCCACCGCCGCCCGAGAGGTCGTAGAATTGGCCTCGGGTCCCGCGCGCTGAGCGCTCCCGGAGCGCGTACCGGCGACATCCAGACCCATCACCGACTTCGCGGCACACCGTCAGCAGACGACATCGCCGCCTGACCAGGAGGTCCACCATGGCCGGAACCAATCAGGGCATCATCGATCCGCCCATCGACGAGCTGCTCGAGCGCGTCGAGTCCAAGTACGAGCTCGTGATCTACGCGGCCAAGCGCGCCCGTCAGATCAACGACTACTACTCGGACCTGCACGAGGGCAATCTCTTCGACAACGTCGGCCCGCTCGTCGACTCGTCCGTCGAGGACAAGCCGCTCACGATCGCGCTCCACGAGATCCACGAGGACAAGCTGCGCATCCGCCACGCGGAGTGACCTCCCACATCCTGTGAGCCGCCGGCGTCCACACGTGGATGTCGGCGGTTTCCTGCACACTGGCGTCGAGCCCGACCGGGCTCGACGCGATTGATCCGCTTTGGAGCACCGATGAGCGCATTGCGCCTGTTCACGTCCGAATCCGTCACAGAGGGGCACCCTGACAAGATCTGCGACCAGATCTCCGACAGCATCCTCGACGGTCTGCTGACCGTCGATCGCGGTTCGCACGTCGCCGTGGAGACCATGGTCACCACCGGTCTCGTGCACGTCGCGGGCGAGATCCGCTCGGACGGGTACGTGGACATCCCCACGATCGTGCGGGATGTCGTCAACAGCATCGGGTACACCTCCAGCGACACCGGCTTCGACGGCTCGTCCTGCGGTGTGAGCGTGTCCGTGGGGGAGCAGTCCCTCGACATCGCCCACGGAGTGGACCGCGCGCAGGAGCAGCGGGACGGGGGATCCACGGATCCGCGCGACGAACTCGGAGCGGGAGATCAGGGCATCATGTTCGGTTTCGCCACGAACGAGACCCCGCAGCTCATGCCCATGGCGGCTTGGACCGCGCACCGCATCGCGGAGCGACTGACCCAGGTGCGCCGTTCCGGTGAGCTTCCGTTCCTGCGCCCCGACGGCAAGACCCAGGTGACGCTGGGATACGAGGGCAACACGCCCAGAACCATCGACGCGGTCGTGCTGTCCACTCAGCATCGCCCCGAGATCTCCCAGGACGAGCTGAAGGCCCTCGTGCGCGAGAAGGTCATCGATCCCGTCCTGCTGCAGACGGGGCTGGATCTGGCCCCGGAGCTGAAGTACTACATCAATCCTGCCGGCCCCTTCGTCAACGGCGGCCCGAAGGGGGACGCCGGGCTCACGGGTCGCAAGATCATCATCGACACCTATGGCGGCGCCGCGCGGCACGGGGGAGGCGCGTTCAGCGGCAAGGACCCGTCGAAGGTCGACCGCTCGGGCGCCTACGCGATGCGGTGGGTGGCCAAGAACGTCGTCGCCGCGGGGCTGGCGGAGCGCGCCGAGGTGCAGGTCGCGTACGCGATCGGCGTGGCACGACCCGTCGGACTCTACGTGGAGACGTTCGGGACCGGCGCGGTCTCCGACGACGTCATCACCCACGCGATCGATACGGTCTTCGATCTGCGTCCGCAGGCCATCATCGAGGAACTCGACCTGCTCCGCCCCATCTACGCCCAGACCGCGGCGTACGGGCACTTCGGCAGAGACCTGCCGGACTTCACCTGGGAGCGCACCGACCGCGCCGACGAGCTGCGCCGCGCCGCCGGCGTCTGAGTGCGGCATGTCCACGTTGCCCGGGCACGGAGCGGGACGACGCATCGCGCGCGTTCTCATCGACTCGCCGCTCCCGCAGCTGGACAGGCTGTTCGACTACGCCCTCCCGGAGGAGCTCGGCGAGGCGGCGCCGGGGGTGCGGGTCAGGGTTCCGCTGCGCACGGCCGGCCGCGTGGTCGACGGCTACATCGTCGAGCTCGGCGAGGAGCGTGACGGCTCCCGTCCGCTGTCCGACGTCGACAGCATCGTGTCTCCCGTGCCCGTCCTGCCTGCGCGGCTGCACAGGCTCGCCCGCCGCGCGGCCGACCGCGCAGCGGGATCGGCATCCGACATCCTCCGCCTGGCGATCCCCAAGCGACAGGTGCGGGTGGAGAAGTCCTGGCGGCCGCCAACGTCGTCACCTCGTCCGGAGACGGATGCCGTGCGGCGGGCCGACGACATCATCTCGGCGTACGACGGACTCCGTGACGTGCTCGCCACGGGCGGCAGGGCGGCGGTGGAGGCGATCCCGCTCCAGCAGGACGATCATCCCGGGTGGGCGCTGCTGATGGCGTCCGCCGCCGCCCTGCAGCTGGCGCAGGGCCGATCCAGCGTCCTCGTGGTGCCCGACCATCGCGACGAGGACCTGCTGATGGCGGCACTCGCGACGCTGCTCTCCGATGACGCCGTGGTCCGTCATGACGCCAGACAGACGAACCCCGATCGCTACCGGGCGTTCCTGCGCACCCTCAGCGACGTGCCGTGCGTGGTGGTGGGGAACAGATCGGCGGTGTACTCCCCGGTGCACGCCGGGCTCGTGGCGATCTGGGATGACGGGGACCCGCTCCTGGCGGAGCCGCTGGCGCCCTATGTGCACGCACGGGATGCGGCACTGCTGCGCCAGGAGGACGAGCTGGGAGCTCTGCTGCTCGTCGCTCATGCGCGGTCCACGGACGCGGCGCGCCTGGTCGCGAACGGCTGGCTGTCCGAGATCACGGCGACGCGCCGCGTGACCCCTCAGGTGCGGTTGAGCACACCGCAGGAGCTCGAACGTGCGGCGACCAGGCGGGTGCCCTCCAGCGCGTTCGCGACCGCGCGAGCGGCGACATCCGAGGGGCCGGTGCTCGTCCAGGTCGCGAGACCGGGTTTCGCTCCGACGCTGGTGTGCGCCGGCTGCCGTGCACCCGCGCGCTGCGTGCACTGCGGCGGCCCGCTGGGCGCCGCCCGCCGGGGCGCCGTGCCGGTGTGCGGCTGGTGCGGGCGTTCGGCGAACTCCTGGCGATGTGCGCACTGCTCATCCGATCAGGTGCGACTGGCGTCCTCAGGCACGGAACGGACAGCCGACGAGCTGGGACGAGCGTTCCCCGGTGTCCGCGTGATCGTCTCCGACGGCACCCACCCCGTGCAGCGCGTCGATGCCCGCCCCGCCCTCGTGGTCGCCACGCGCGGCGCCGAACCGTTGGCGTCCGGCGGCTACCGCGCGGTCATCCTCCTGGACGGGGTGCGCATGCTGCAGGCTCCCGAGCTGCGCATCGCCGAGGCGTGTCTGCGCTGGTGGACGAACGCGGCCGCGCTGGCCGCGCCGGGCGCTCCCGTCCACCTCGTGGGAGTGGACGGTCCTGTCGCCCGGGCCCTCGCCACCTGGTCGCAGGCC
This sequence comes from Microbacterium soli, assembly GCF_039539005.1. NCBI lineage: Bacteria > Bacillati > Actinomycetota > Actinomycetes > Micrococcales > Microbacteriaceae > Microbacterium > Microbacterium soli. The sequence goes on along the minus strand of NZ_BAABCP010000002.1, from coordinate 137,308 downwards.
GCCTACGCGCGCACCGAGCTCGAGGCGCGTCTGCCGCTGCGGATGCCCCCGACCGTGCGTGTCGCGCAGATCGAAGGACGACCGGCATCGGTCCGCACGGCGCTCGACGCACTGAGCAGCGCGGGACTTCCGGCCGACGCGGTGCTCGGTCCGCTGCCGGTCGGCACTGAGGGGCGCGTGCGCGCACTGGCGCGCTTCGGCTACGCCGAGGGCCGGCGCGTCGCGGAGACGCTGCGGGCCGTCGTGATCGCCGACGCCGCCCAGGGCCGACGCGGAAGGGACCGACACCGCGTCTCCCTGTCCGTGCACCTCGATATCCTCGAACCGGAGCTCTGACGAGCGACCCGATCACCGATCGCACTCGGCAGCACGTCACACGAGAGGGAGTCCTTCATGCGCCTCGTCTTCGCCGGCACGCCGGCCGCCGCCGTGCCGACCCTGCGCGCCCTCGCGACTCGGCATGAGATCGTCGGCGTCGTGACGCGCCCCGACGCCCCCCTCGGACGCCGGCGCGTCCTCACGCCGTCGCCCGTCGCGGCGGCGGCCGAGGAATCGGGACTGCCCGTCATCAGGGCCGCACGCCTCGATGAACCCGCCACCGAGGCCGTCTCGCGTCTCCGCGCCGAGCTCGGGGTCATCGTCGCCTACGGCGGCATCGTCCGCGAACCCCTGCTGTCCCTCCCCGAGCACGGCTGGATCAACCTGCACTTCTCCCTGCTGCCCGCCTGGCGCGGAGCGGCGCCCGTGCAGCGCGCCCTCATCGCCGGCGACGCGGAGCTGGGTGTGAGCGTGTTCCAGCTGGTCCCCGAGCTCGACGCGGGCGATGTGTTCGCCGCCCGGCCCGTCGCCGTACCCGCAGACGCGACAGCCGATGACGCCCTCACGCTGCTGGCGGGTGAAGGCGCGGCCCTGACCGCCGACGTGGTGGACGCCATCGCCGCGGGCACCGCTTCCGCGACCCCGCAGCAGGGGATTCCCACTCTCGCACCCAAGCTGCGACTCGAGGACGGCCTGCTGGACTGGACCCAGCCGCTGGATTCCGTGTACGCGCGTTACCGCGGCGTGACACCGGAACCGGGCGCGCACACCACCCTCGCCGGTGCGCGATTGAAGATCCTCGCGGCCGCGCCCGCCGACGCGTCCGTCGCGCCCGCACTCTCGCCCGGCGAGATGCGGGGCGAGAAGACCTCGGTGCTCATCGGGACGGCGACGGGTGCGCTCGCGGTCACCAGGGTCCAGCCGGCCGGCAAGGGCCCGATGAGCGCGGCGGACTGGTGGCGCGGACTGCGCACCGCAGCATCCGTGCGGGTCGGATCGTGAGCTCCGCACGCGGCATCCAGCCCGCACGATGGGTCGCGTACGACGTCCTGCGGGCGGTCTCCGACGATGACGCCTACGCCAATCTCCTGCTGCCGGGGCTGATCGGACAGGCACGTCTGAACGCTCAGGACGCCGCCTTGGCGACCGAGCTCACATACGGGACTCTGCGCCGCCGAGGCAGCTATGACGCGGTCATCGCGGAGGCCGCCGGCCGACCTGTGGCGGAGATCGACCCTCCGGTGCTGGATGCGCTGCGCCTCGGGACGCATCAGCTGCTGGGCACCCGCGTCGCGTCTCACGCGGCGGTCAACGAATCCGTGAACCTCGTGGCGGCGGAAGTCGGCCGCGGCGCGGCCGGCTTCGCGAACGCCGTCCTGCGCCGCATCAGCCGGGATGACGCGGATGCCTGGCAGGAGCGCGTCGAGCGTCTGGCGCGCTCCGACGACGAACGGCTCGGGTTGCGCACCGCGCACCCGGTGTGGGTGATCCGGGCCCTGCGCAGGGCACTGGCGGCCGAGGGGCGGGCCGGCGAGCTGGATGCGCTGCTGCAGGCCGACAACGCCGCCCCCGAGGTGACCCTCGTGGCGCTGCCGGGGCTCGCCGAGCCGGGGCGTCCCGCGCGCCCGTATGCGCCGACGGCGTTCGGCTCCCCGGGCGGGGATCCTCGCGCCGTGATCGACGAGTCCGGCGGACTGATCCGCGTGCAGGACGAGGGTTCCCAGCTCGTGGCCCTGGCCCTGGCGGGAGCCGCACCGGTGCGGTCTGGGGAGCGCTGGCTCGATCTCTGCGCCGGACCCGGCGGCAAGACCGCGCTGCTCGCGGCCGTCGCGCATCGCGACGGCGCACGGTTGGAGGCCAACGAGGTCATCCCGCACCGAGCCGATCTGGTGCGGGACGCCGTGCGCCCGCTGCCGATCGAGGTGCCCGTGCACGAGGAGGACGGACGGGAGTTCGCAGCGCGGCATCCGGGCGCCTTCGACAGGATCCTCCTCGACGCGCCGTGCACGGGGCTGGGAGCGCTGCGCCGACGCCCCGAGGCGCGCTGGCGGAAGACCCCGGCGGACGTCCCCGAGCTCGTGACGCTGCAGACGCAGCTGCTGGAGGCCGCACTCGGGGCCCTGGCACCCGGCGGGATCGTCGCCTACGCCACCTGCTCGCCGCACCTCGCCGAAACCTCGGGTGTCATCGCGGAGGTGCTGCGCGACCGCGACGACATCACCGCCCTGGACGCGCGAGCCGTGGTCTCGGACATCTCCTCGGCCCCCATCGACCTCGCCGATGACGGCACGGGTCGCGTGCAGCTGTGGCCGCATCGCCACGGCACCGACGCCATGTTCCTCGCGCTCCTGCAGCGCACATCCCCGGAAGGACGACAGTGAATCTGCCCGACTCGCCCCGCATCAATCCCAGCATCCTCGCCGCCGACTTCGTCAACATGCAGGCGGAGCTCGCGCGCATCGCGACAGCCGACTTCGTGCACGTCGACGTCATGGACAATCACTTCGTCCCGAATCTCACCTTCGGTCCGCAGATGGTCGAGCGCATCCAGGCCACCAGCCCCATCCCGCTCGATGTGCACCTCATGATCTCCGATCCGGATCGCTGGGCCCCCGGCTACGCCGAGCTCGGCGCGGCGAGCGTCACCTTCCACCTCGAGGCCGCGACCGAGCCCGTCGCCCTCGCGCGCAGGCTCCGCTCCATCGGGGCACGCGCGGGCGTCGCCATCAAGCCCGGCACGGCGGGCGAGGAGCTCTACGACATCATGGGGGAGTTCGACCAGATCCTCGTCATGACCGTCGAGCCGGGCTTCGGCGGACAGGGCTTCATGCCCGCCACGATGCCGAAGCTGCGCGCGCTGCGGGACGAGGCCGCCCGTCGCGGCTCCGACGTATGGCTGCAGGTGGACGGCGGGATCTCCGACGCGACGATCGAGCAGGCCGCACGGGCCGGGGCCGACACCTTCGTCGCCGGTTCTGCCGTGTACGGCGCGGATGACGTCGAGGCGGCCGTCACCCGGCTTCGAGAGCTCGCAGGAAAGGCTAGCCTGGAAGCGTGAAGACATTCGACGAGCTGTTCGCCGAGCTCCAGAACACCATCGCGACCCGCCCCGCCGGATCGCGCACGGTCGAGGAGCTGGACCGAGGCGTGCATGCAATCGGCAAGAAGATCGTCGAAGAGGCCGCCGAGGTGTGGATGGCCGCGGAGTACGAGACGCTCGACGCCGCCGCTGAGGAGATCTCCCAGCTGCTCTACCACCTTCAGGTGATGATGCTCGCCAAGGGGCTGAGCCTGGAGGACGTCTACCGACATCTGTGAGCGCGTCCCGCTCCGACCGCTCGAACAGAAGGACATCCATGCTGCGCATCGCCGTTCCGAACAAGGGCTCGCTCTCCCAGACAGCCGCCGACATGCTCGCGGAGGCCGGCTACGCCGGTCGCCGCGACCCGAAGACCCTGCACGTCATCGACGCCGACAGCGACGTCGAGTTCTTCTACCTCCGTCCGCGGGACATCGCCACCTATGTGGCCTCCGGTGCCCTGGATGTGGGGATCACCGGGCGCGACCTGCTGTGCGATGTGCGCCAGGAGGACGCCCGCGAGATCGAGCAGCTGGGCTTTGCCCGCTCGACCTTCCGCTTCGCGGCCCCGCCCGGCCGGTACTCCTCCGTCGAGGACCTCGAGGGCGTCCGTGTCGCCTCGGCGTATCCCGGTCTGGTCGACGACTTCCTCCGCCGTCATGGCGTCAACGCCACGCTGGTGCCCCTGGACGGGGCCGTGGAATCCGCCGTGCAGCTGGGCGTCGCCGACGTCATCGCCGACGTCGTCGAGACCGGCACGACCCTCCGGCAGGCCGGGCTGGAGATCTTCGGACCGGTGATCATCGAGTCCGAGGCCGTCCTCATCAGCAGGCCCGGCGATGCGCCGGGCACGGAGCGCCTGCTGCGCAGGCTGCGGGGCGTGATGGTGGCACGTCGGTACGTGCTGCTGGACTACGACCTGCCCGCGCGTCTGGTCGACCAGGCCACGGCCATCGCGGGCGGACGTGAGTCCCCGACGATCTCCCCGCTGCGCGACCCGGAGTGGGTGGCCGTGCGGGTCATGATCCCGCGCAAGGGCATGAACCAGGTGATGGACGACCTGTACGCGCTGGGGGCGAGAGCCATCCTCGTCACCGCGATCCACGCGGCGAGGCTCTGATGGCTGTCGCCGCGCGCGTCATCCCGTGCCTGGACGTGGCCGCGGGCCGCGTCGTCAAGGGCGTGAACTTCAAGGACCTGCGGGACATGGGCGATCCCGTCGAGCTCGCCGCCCACTACGCCGCACAGGGCGCGGACGAGATCACCTTCCTCGATGTCACGGCCACCGTCGACGACCGCTCGACGACCTTCGACGTGGTGCAGCGCACCGCAGAGCACGTGTTCGTCCCCCTCACCGTCGGCGGGGGAGTGCGCAGCGTCGAGGACGTCGCGCGACTGCTGTCGGTCGGCGCGGACAAGGTCGGTGTGAACTCGGCCGCCATCGCGCGCCCCGAGCTGATCGACGAGATCGCCGACCGCTTCGGCGCGCAGGTGCTCGTGCTCTCCCTCGACGTCAAGCGCGCCCCGAGCACCGCATCCGGGTTCGTCGTGACCACCCACGGCGGGCGCGCCGAGACGACCCTCGACGCCGTCGACTGGGCGCGTGAGGCCATCGAGCGCGGAGCAGGCGAGCTGCTGGTGAACTCCATCGACGCCGACGGCACGAAGAACGGCTTCGATCTGGAGCTCGTGGGCCTCATGCGGGAGGCCTCCGCCGTGCCGGTGATCGCCTCCGGCGGCGCCGGGGACGTGTCGCACTTCGCACCGGCCGTGCAGGCGGGTGCGGATGCCGTGCTGGCGGCCAGCGTGTTCCACAGCGGTCAGCTGACCGTCGGAGACGTGAAGGACGCGCTGCGCGCGGAAGGCGTGGTGGTCCGGTGAGCACCGTGGACGCCGACCTCGCGCGCGTCGCCTGGAACGGCGACGGACTCGCACCCGTCGTCGTGCAGCAGTTCGACACGCGCGAGGTGCTCATGCTGGCCTGGATGGACGCTGAAGCGCTGCGGCGCACTCTCACGGGCGGGCGCGCCGTGTACTGGTCCCGATCGCGCCGCGAGTACTGGCGCAAGGGCGACACGTCCGGCAACACACAGGAGGTGCGCGGAGTCTCCGTCGACTGCGACGGCGATACGATCCTCCTGACCGTCGACCAGCACGGACCTGCATGCCACACGGGCACCCGCACCTGCTTCGACGGTCGCGGGCTCCGGCTCGGGAGCGACGGAGGCGAGCGAGGATGATCCGACGTGCACGCCTGTGCGCCGTGCTGGGCTTCCTCCTGGCCGGCGGCGTCGGCGTGATCTCCGCCACCCAGACGTGGATCTCCGTCACCCGGACGGACGGCGGCGAGCCGCTGCTCGTCCCCGGAGCGGACGCCATGCCGCTGCTGACGGCCCTCTCACTGGCGGTGCTCGCACTCGGCGCGGCGCTGTCCATCGCCGGGACCGTGCTGCGCCACGTGCTCGCCGGGCTCGGGATCCTCAGCGCCGTCGTCCTCGCGACGGGCACGTTCCCGATCATGATCGACCCACCGCTCTCCACAGCCGCATCGGCGCTGACCGCGGCCACCGGACTGAGCGGTGAGACGACGCTGCGATCCATCGTGGACGACCTGCAGCCGGGCGGCTGGCCCGTCGCCGCGCTGTGCGCCTGGGTGCTGCTGCTGGCGTCCTCGGTGTTCGTGCTGGTCACCGGCCGCAGGTGGCGAGTCGGCAGCAGACGCTACGAGCAGCTCTCCGACGGCCGACACACCGACGCCGGGCCGTTGGATGCCGTCGATTCCTGGGACGAGCTGTCGCACGGCTCGGATCCCACCGGACCATCCAGATAGAATGGACGCATCGCCGACCTCCCGGAGGAGAACATGACCAACCCGATCGCCGATCCCGGACACGGACACTCGCCTGCAGCCTGGACCGCCGTCGTGATCATGCTCGTCGGCTTCGCCGCGGGCACCGTCTTCTTCTGCTTCCCCGACGGGTCGGGCGCGGTGGGCGTCTGGATCTCGGGGGCGGTCATCGTGCTCGGCGCGATCACCGGCTGGATCCTCGCCAAGGCTGGCTGGGGCGTGAAGGGCCCGAAGTACACCCCGAAGGCGCACTGATGATCCTCGCCGACCTGACGGCCGGCGCTGTGGAGGATGCCGAACGACGGGCTCTCGCCCGGCCCCTGGCCGAGGTGGAGCGCGCCGCAGGCGCTCAGCCGCCCGCGCAGGACGTCCTGGCGGTGCTCGCTCCGTCCGACCGTGTGAAGATCATCGCCGAGGTCAAGCGCGCGAGCCCGTCTCGTGGCCGCCTGGCGGAGATCCCGGACCCCGCGCTGCAGGCCGCACTGTACGAGCAGGGCGGCGCCAGCGCCATCAGCGTGCTGACGGAGGAGCGCCGGTTCAGCGGGAGCCTGGCCGATCTCGAGGCCGTTGCGAACCGGGTCTCAGTGCCCGTGCTGCGCAAGGACTTCATCGCGACCCCGTACCAGGTCTTCGAGGCGCGGGCGGCGGGAGCGGATCTCGTGCTGCTCATCGTCGCGGGTCTGAGCCGCAGCATGCTGGGGGAGCTTTACGCGCTCGTGCACGACCTCGGGATGACACCGCTGGTGGAGACGCACTCCGCCGACGAGCTCGAGGTCGCGCTGGACCTCGGCGCCGACCTGATCGGCATCAACGCCCGTAATCTGAAGACCTTCGAGCTGGACCGGGACCTGTTCTCCCGGCTCTCCGAGCGGATCCCGGACAGCGCGATCCGTGTGGCGGAGTCGGCGGTGCTCGCGCCGGACGACGTGCGTCGGTACCGCGAAGCGGGAGCGGACGTCGTGCTCATCGGGGAGGCGCTGGTCACCGGCGACCCCGTCGCGACGCTGCAGGGCTTCCTCGCCGCCGGGGACATCCCGGTGCGCCGGGCATCCAGTGAGCATGCGCCGCGCTGAGCGGCCGAAGGGAATCGATGTGGGACTGCGAGATCAGCAGGGGCCGTTCTACGGCGAGTACGGCGGAAGGTACATGCCGGAGTCGCTCATCGCGGCCATCGACGAGCTGACGACCGCCTATGAGGCGGCGCTGGTGGATCCGGGCTTCCGCGCAGAGCTGTCGACGCTGCTGCACTCCTACGCCGGGCGTCCGTCGCCCATCACCGAGGTGCCGCGCTTCGCCGAGCACGCCGGAGGAGCCCGGATCTTCCTCAAGCGCGAGGACCTGAACCACACCGGATCGCACAAGATCAACAACGTGCTCGGCCAGGCCCTGCTGACCAGGCGGCTGGGGAAGACCCGCGTCATCGCGGAGACCGGAGCGGGCCAGCACGGCGTCGCCACGGCGACAGCGGCCGCGCTGTTCGGGCTGGACTGCACGATCTACATGGGCGAGGTCGACACCGAGCGCCAGGCGCTCAACGTCGCCAGGATGCGCCTGCTGGGCGCTGACGTGGTCGCGGTGAAGACCGGATCCCGCACCCTCAAGGACGCCATCAACGACGCGTACCGGGACTGGGTGGCCACCGTCGAGACGACGAACTACGTCTTCGGCACGGCCGCCGGGCCGCATCCGTTCCCGGCCATGGTGCGCGACTTCCAGAAGATCATCGGCGAGGAGGCGCGCGAGCAGCTGCTGGCCGAGGCCGGCAGGCTGCCGGATGCCGTCATCGCCTGCGTGGGCGGCGGCTCCAACGCCATCGGGATGTTCGACGCCTTCCTCGACGACGAGGGTGTGCGGCTGTACGGCGTGGAGGCCGCTGGTTCCGGCGTCGACACGCTCAAGCACGCGGCATCGATCGAGCGGGGCCGCCCCGGCGTGCTGCACGGCGCGAAGACGTACGTGCTGCAGGACGAGGACGGGCAGACGGTCGAGTCGCACTCGATCTCCGCCGGGCTGGACTATCCGGGCGTGGGTCCCGAACACGCCTGGCTGAGCGACATCGGTCGTGCGCAGTACATCCCGGCGACTGACGACGAGGCCATGCAGGCGCTGCGGCTGCTCAGCCGCAGCGAGGGCATCATCCCCGCCATCGAGTCCGCGCACGCGCTGGCCGGCGCCCTGCGCATCGGTCGCGAGCTGGGCCCGGATGCCGTGATCGCCGTCTCCCTGTCCGGGCGCGGCGACAAGGACATGGACACCGCCGCACGATACTTCCACCTGTACGACGAGGAGGACGCGTCGTGAGCCGTGTCGAGGATGCCATCCGCAAGGCGCACGCGGCGGGTCGGGGCGCGTTCGTCGGATACCTCCCCGTCGGATTCCCTGATCTGCAGACCAGCATCGACGCCGCCCTGACGATCGCGCGCAACGGCGCGGACATCATCGAGCTCGGGCCGCCCTACTCGGATCCCGTCATGGACGGCGAGGTCATCCAGCAGGCTACCCAGCACGCCCTCGCGCACGGATACCGCACCCGCGACCTGTTCACCGCCGTGGAGGCGATCACCTCGCAGACCGATGTCCCGGTGGTCGTCATGACCTACTGGAATCCCGTGCTCCAGTACGGTGTCGACCGCTACGCCGATGACCTCCTCGCCGCCGGCGGCGCAGGGCTCATCACCCCCGACATCACGCCGGAGGCCGCAGGGGAGTGGATCTCCGCGAGCACCCGGACGGGACTGGACCGGATCTTCCTCGCCGCTCCGACCTCGACCGATGAACGCCTCGACCTGGTCATCTCCTCGTCCACCGGTTTCGTGTACACCGTCTCGACCATGGGCATCACCGGAGAGCGGGCCGCCCTGGACCAGGCGGCACGCACTCTCGTGCAGCGCATGCGCGCACGGGGAGCACGATCGGCGTGCGTCGGCATCGGCATCTCCAACGCCGAGCAGGTCGCCGGCGTGATCGAATACGCCGACGGCGCCATCGTCGGCACCGCACTGGTGAAGGCGCTCCGCGACGGCGGACTCGACCAGCTCGCACACACCACCCGGGCCCTCACCGGCGGCACGCCGTCGGCGAGATTCGACACAGGAAACTAGACTCTCACTCATGTCCCTCGCGCTTCACGGCCTCACCGCCACCGTGCCCGCCAGCATCCCGAGCCCTCCGGCCAGCACATTCCCGGTGTTCGGACTGACGATCCACTACTACGCGCTGTGCATCATCGCCGGCATCATCGTGGCGGGGCTGATCGCCAACCACCGGCTCACCCGACGCGGTGCGGAGAAGTGGATCGTCATCGACATCGCGATCCTCGCCGTGCCCCTGGCGATCATCGGGGCGCGCATCTTCCACGTGCTCACCCACCCCGGCTTCTACTTCGGGGTGGGGAGCAATCCGTGGAACCCCTTCGAGCACGGCTCGGTGTGGGCGATCTGGGAGGGTGGCATCGCCATCTTCGGCGCCCTCATCGGCGGGGCGATCGGTGCCTGGCTCGGCTGCCGGTGGACCGGCATCCGCTTCTCGGCCTTCGCCGACGCGCTGGCGCCGGGACTGCTGCTCGCCCAGGCGATGGGACGCTTCGGCAACTGGTTCAACCAGGAGCTGTTCGGCCTGCCCACCGACCTGCCCTGGGGCCTGCAGATCGATCCCGCCAACCCCGCCTTCCCCCCGGGGCTCGCAGCCGACACCCTGTTCCACCCGACGTTCCTGTACGAGGTCGTGTGGAACGGTCTGGGCGTGCTCGTGCTGCTCTGGCTCGGCCGCAGATTCACGCTGCAGTGGGGCAGACTGTTCGCCTGCTACCTCATCTGGTACAGCGCCGGGCGCGTCGTGTGGGAGTCCATCCGCATCGACCCCAGCGAGGTTCTCCTGGGGCTGCGCAGCAACGTGTGGGCGGCGATCATCGGCGTCGCGGTCGGCATCGTCATCCTCGTCGTGCAGGGGCGTCGTCACACCGGCGTGGAGCCGTCCGCGTACAGGGACGGCCGACAGCCCGCCGAACCCGTTGTAGACTCTGAGGACGATTCCCACGGTTACGTCGATCTGAGCGAGCCTCCGGCCGACGACATCGACGCAGGAGCAGCCGCCACGAGCACCGCTCCCTAGAGCGGACGCGTCATCGACTCTCGGCGTCCCGCAGCGTTGTGATCCATTCACACTGAACGAGCGGGCCAGCGCTGTCCCCGGTTTCACTCGACACTGAGGACGGTGACTGGTGTACTTCCAGCCTCCCTATGGCGCCTCCGGCGCATACCCCCCTGAGCAGGGGCTCTACAACCCCGCCTTCGAGAAGGACGCCTGCGGCCTGGCCATGGTCGCGACGCTTCGCGGGGAACCAGGCCACGACATCATCGCGCTGGCGCTTCAGGCACTGCGCAACCTGGAACACCGCGGTGCCATCGGCTCGGACGCCGGCACCGGCGATGGCGCCGGCATCCTCACGCAGATGCCGGACGCGTTCCTCCGGTCGGTCACCGACTTCGCGCTTCCCCCGCTCGGCGAGTACGCCGCAGGCCTCGCGTTCCTCCCCCGGGAGTCGAGCGCCCGCCGCGAGCAGAAGGCCGGGATCGAGCGCATCGCCGCGGACGAGGGCCTCAGCGTCCTCGGCTGGCGCGAGGTCCCCACCGCCAACGAACATCTCGGCAGGCTCGCCGACGAGGTGCGCCCGGCGTTCGAGCAGCTGTTCGTCGCCGCCCGCGGCGGGGCCTCCGGCCTCACCCTGGAGCGCCTCGCGTATCGACTGCGCAAGAGAGCCGGCCACGAGCTGGGCGCCTACTTCGTCTCACTGTCCGCGCGCACCCTCTGCTACAAGGGCATGGTGACGACGCTGCAGCTGGAGCCGTTCTACCCCGATCTCCAGGACGAGCGGTTCGTCTCGGAGCTGGCCGTGGTGCACTCCCGGTACTCGACCAACACGTTCCCGTCCTGGCCGTTGGCCCAGCCTCTGCGGATGGTCGCGCACAACGGCGAGATCAACACCGTCAGCGGGAACCGGAACTGGATGCGCGCACGCCAGTCGCAGCTGGAGTCCGAACTCCTCGGGGACATCACCCCGCTGCTGCCGATCTGCACCGAGGGGGCGAGCGACTCGGCATCCTTCGACGAGGTGCTGGAACTGCTCACGCTCACCGGACGCAGCCTGCCTCACGCGGTCATGATGATGGTGCCGGAGGCGTGGGAGAAGCAGCGAGATCTGGATCCCGATCTGCGTGCCTTCTACGAATACCATGCCGCGCAGATGGAGCCCTGGGACGGCCCCGCCGCGCTGATCTTCACCGACGGCGTGCAGGTGGGCGCCACCCTGGACCGCAACGGGCTGCGTCCCGGACGGTGGACGGAGACCACCGACGGACTCGTCGTCATCGGCAGCGAGACCGGAGTCCTGGACTTCGCCCCCGAACGCATCAAGCGACGCGGACGCCTGCGTCCCGGACGCATGTTCCTCGTCGACACCGCGCAGCACCGCATCATCGAGGACGAGGAGGTCAAGCGCGACCTGGCATCCCTGCATCCCTGGCAGGAATGGCTCGACGAGGGCGCCGTGCGCCTGGCGGATCTGCCCGAGCGGGAGCACATCGTGCATCCGGAGGCCTCCATCACGCGCCGTCAGCGCACGTTCGGCTATACCGAGGAGGAGGTCCGCATCCTGCTCACGCCCATGGGGCAGCACGGCGCGGAGCCGCTCGGGGCGATGGGCACCGACACCCCGATCGCCGCGCTGAGCGAGCGCCCCCGCCTGCTGTTCGACTACTTCGTCCAGCAGTTCGCGCAGGTGACCAACCCGCCGCTGGACGCCATCCGCGAGGAGGTCGTCACGAGCCTGCGCCTGGGACTCGGCCCCGAGCGGAACCTGCTGGACTGGGGGCCCGAGCACGCACGCACCGTGAGTCTGGACTTCCCGGTGATCGACAACGACGAGCTGGCGAAGCTCCGGCACATCGATCGGGCCCTGCCCGGTCGCTCCAGTGCCACCATCCGCGGTCTGTATCACTTCGACGCAGGGCCGCACACGCTGCAGGAGCGCCTCGCGCAGATGTGCGAGGAGGCGGATGCCGCCATCGAGCGCGGCGCCGAGCTGCTGATCCTCTCCGACCGGGACTCCAACAAGGATCTGGTCCCGATCCCGTCGCTGCTCATGGTCGCCGCCGTGCACCACCACCTGATCCGCCGGGAGAACAGGATGAAGGTGGGTCTCGTGGTCGAGGCCGGCGACGTGCGCGAGGTGCACCACGTCGCGACGCTCATCGGGTACGGCGCATCCGCCGTCAACCCGTACCTCGCCATGGAGACCGTCGAGCACCTCGTGCGCACCGGCTGGATCACCGGGATCTCCGCTGATCAGGCCGTGCACAACGTGATCCATGCACTCGGCAAGGGTGTGCTGAAGATCATGTCCAAGATGGGGATCTCCACCGTGTCCTCCTATGCGGGCGCGCAGGTGTTCGAGGCCGTCGGGCTCAGCCAGGAGTTGGTCGACGCGTACTTCACGGGCACCCTGACGCGTCTGGGCGGCATCGGCATCGAGGACGTCTTCGCGGAGAACCAGGCCCGCCACGACTTCGCCTATCCGGAGGACTCCGCCGCCCGCGCGCATGAGCGGCTGTGGACCGGCGGCGAGTACCAGTGGCGTCGCGACGGGCCTCCGCACCTGTTCAACCCCGACACCGTGTTCCGGCTGCAGCATTCCACGCGCACGCGCCGGTACGACATCTTCCGGGAGTACACCCGGCTCGTCGACGACCAGTCGAAGGAGCTGAAGACCCTGCGCGGACTGTTCGAACTGCGCACCGGAGAGCGTCCGCCCGTGCCATTGGACGAGGTCGAGCCGGTCAGCGCGATCGTCAAGCGCTTCTCCACCGGGGCGATGAGCTACGGCTCCATCTCCCAGGAGGCGCACGAGACGCTCGCCGTCGCCATGAACAGCCTGGGCGCCAAGTCCAACACCGGCGAGGGCGGCGAGGATCCCGACCGGCTCGTCGACCCGCGTCGTCGCAGCGCCATCAAGCAGGTCGCGTCGGGACGGTTCGGCGTCACGAGCCAGTACCTCACCGAGGCCACGGACCTCCAGATCAAGCTGGCTCAGGGCGCCAAGCCGGGGGAGGGCGGCCAGCTGCCTCCGCAGAAGGTGTACCCGTGGGTGGCCAGGACCCGTCACGCCACACCCGGGGTGGGGCTGATCTCGCCCCCGCCGCATCATGACATCTACTCGATCGAGGACCTCAAGCAGCTCATCTACGACCTCAAGCGGGCCAACCCGAAGGCGCGGATCCACACCAAGCTGGTCAGCCAGTCCGGCATCGGTGCCGTCGCCGCGGGTGTCGCCAAGGCGCTCAGCGACGTCATCCTCGTCGCGGGCCACGACGGCGGCACAGGGGCGAGCCCGCTGAACTCGCTCAAGCACGCGGGCACACCGTGGGAGCTGGGACTGGCGGAGACGCAGCAGACGCTCATGCTCAACGGCATGCGCGACCGTGTCGTGGTGCAGGTCGACGGCCAGCTCAAGACCGGCCGCGACGTCATCATCGGCGCGCTGCTGGGTGCGGAGGAGTTCGGCTTCGCCACGACGCCCCTCGTGGTCAGCGGCTGCATCATGATGCGGGTCTGCCACCTGGACACCTGCCCCGTGGGCGTCGCGACGCAGAACCCGCTGCTGCGGTCGAGGTTCACGGGCAGGCCCGAGTTCGTCGTCAACTTCATGGAGTTCATCGCCGAGGAGGTCAGAGAGCATCTCGCCGCGCTGGGCTTCCGCAGTCTCGACGAGGTCATCGGTCGGACCGACCTGCTGCGCGTGGACGCGGCCGTGCATCAGTGGAAGGCCGCCGGCCTCGACCTCTCTCCGATCCTGCATGGCCCCGCGTTCCCCGCCGGGGAACCGCGCAAGAGCGTGCGCGGCCAGGATCATGAGCTGGGCAAGCACTTCGATTCGGCGCTCATCGCGCTCTGCGGCGACGCCCTCGATCACGGCGAGCCGGTGCGGATCGACCTTCCCATCCGAAACACCGACCGCGCGGTGGGCACGATGCTCGGCCATCACGTCACGACCGCCCACGGTGCCACAGGGCTGCCGAGGGAGACGATCGACATCACGCTGCGCGGAACGGCGGGACAGTCGTTGGGCGCCTTCCTGCCCGCCGGCATCTCGCTGCGCCTGGAGGGCGATGCCAACGACTATGTCGGGAAGGGCCTCTCCGGCGGAGACATCGCGATCCGACCGCCCCGCGGAGCCGTCTTCGCTCCGCATCGCAATGTCATCGCGGGCAATGTCATCGGTTACGGTGCGACGGGCGGCAGCCTGTTCATCTCGGGAATCGTCGGGGAGCGCTTCCTCGTGCGCAACTCCGGCGCCACCGCCGTGGTGGAGGGCGTGGGCGACCACGCACTGGAGTACATGACCGGTGGCACCGCGGTGCTGCTGGGCCGTGCTGGACGCAACCTGGGTGCCGGCATGTCGGGGGGCGTCGCGTACGTGCAGGGCCTGCGGGAATCGCAGGTCAACGCGGATGCGCTGGCATCGGGAGAGCTCCGGCTCCTCGAGCCGGACGATGACGACGTGGCGCTGCTGCGGCGTCTGCTGACCGAGCATGTCGAACGGACCGGCTCGCCGCTGGCATCCGAGCTGCTGGCCGATGTGGCGGGTCTCCGCGCCGCGTTCGTCAAGGTGCTGCCGCGCGACTACGCGGCCGTGCAGGAGATCCGTCGAGAGGCGGAGGCCGTCGGGGAGGACCCTGACGGTGAGGGTGTCTGGAACCGGATCCTGGAGGTGACCCGTGGCTGATCACAAGGGTTTTCTGAAGACGACGGAGCGTGAACTGCCCGCGCGCCGGCCGGTTCCCGTGCGGATCATGGACTGGGAGGAGGTGTACGAACCGACCGACCACGACATGCTGCACCGGCAGTCCGGCCGCTGCATGGACTGCGGCGTGCCGTTCTGCCACTCCGGGTGCCCGCTGGGCAATCTCATTCCGGAATGGAACGACCTGACCTGGCGCGGCGAGGGCCGCGCGGCCAGTGACAGGCTGCACGCCACCAACAACTTCCCGGAGTTCACCGGGCGGCTGTGCCCGGCGCCGTGCGAGAGCGCCTGTGTGCTGGGGATCAACCAGCCTCCTGTCACGATCAAGCGCATCGAGCAGACCATCGCCGACGACGCCATCGACAACGGCTGGGTGCAGCCGCAGCCCCCGCAGCGCCTCACCGGTCGGACGGTGGCCGTGGTCGGGTCCGGGCCGGCGGGACTCGCGGCCGCTCAGCAGCTCACCCGCGCCGGGCACACCGTCGTCGTGTACGAGCGCGACGACCGCATCGGCGGGCTGCTGCGCTACGGCATCCCGGACTTCAAGATGGAGAAGCATCTCGTCGACGGACGCGTCGCGCAGATGGAGGCCGAGGGCACGCGCTTCCGCACCGGCGTCGAGATCGGCACGGACATGTCGTGGGCCGAGCTGCGCGCCCGTTACGACGCCGTGCTCGTCGCGACGGGCGCGACCGAGCCGCGCGACCTGCCGATCCCCGGCCGTGACCTGCCGGGGGTGCACTTCGCGATGGAGTACCTCGTGCAGGCCAATCGTGTGGTCGCCGGCGACGAGGTCCCGGAGCAGATCAGCGCCGCGGGGAAGCATGTCGTCGTCATCGGCGGCGGCGACACCGGATCGGACTGCATCGGCACCGCTCACCGGCAGGGTGCGCTGAGCGTCACCAACCTCGCCATCGGTCGCAGACCCGCCGACGAGCGCACCGAGCAGCAGCCCTGGCCCACGCATCCGAACCTTTTCGAGGTGCAGTCCTCGCACGAGGAGGGCGGCGAACGGACGTACCTCGCCTCCACCGTGGAGTTCCTCGCCGACGAGCACGGTGCGCTCCGCGCACTGCGCGTGGCCGAGACGAGCTTCGTCGACGGACGACGGGTGCCGCGCAGCGGCACCGAGCGGGAGATCCCCGCCGATCTGGTCCTGATCGCGATGGGCTTCACGGGGCCCGACGCGGACGTCCTCGGCACGGACGCGCCGGTGACCGGGCGCCGCGGCCTGTACCGCCGCGACGGCCGTTTCGCATCCACGCAGCCGGGCGTGTACGTCGCCGGCGATGCCGGCCGCGGACAATCCCTGATCGTGTGGGCCATCGCGGAGGGCCGTGCTGCCGCGGCGACGATCGACCGCGACCTGCGAGGCTCGACCTCGCTGCCCGCCCCGGTCTCTGCAACGGATGTCGCACTCCGTGTCCGGCCCGCGTAGGCTGGTCGCGGCGACATCGCCGAATCCCCCCTTCACCCTTCCCACCCTGGAGATGCCGTTGAGACGCGCGAAGATGGTGGCCACGCTCGGGCCTGCGACCTCGACCTATGAAACGGTCCGTGCATTGATCGAGGCCGGCGTCGACGTGGCCCGGCTCAACCTCAGTCATGGCGATTACGCGGTGCACGACGCGAACTACGCGAACGTGCGCCGCGCGGCCGACGATGCGGGGCGCGCCGTGGCGGTGCTGGTCGACCTGCAGGGGCCGAAGATCCGCCTGGGCAGGTTCGAGGACGGCCCGTACGAGCTCGCCGTCGGCGACATCTTCAAGATCACCACGGAGGAGATCACCGGAAACCGGGAGATCTGCGGCACGACGTTCAAGGGCCTTCCTCAGGACGTCAAGCCCGGTGACTTCCTGCTCATCGACGATGGCAAAGTGCGCGTCCAGGTCGTGGACACCGACGGCACGGTCGTCACCACCCGTGTGGTCGTCGCCGGTGCCGTGTCCAACAACAAGGGCATCAACCTGCCCGGTGTCGCCGTCAACGTCCCCGCTCTGAGCGAGAAGGACGAGGCGGACCTGCGCTGGGGGCTTCGCACGGGGGCCGACCTCATCGCGCTCTCCTTCGTGCGCAACGCCGCCGATGTGGATCGGGTGCACGAGATCATGGCGGAGGAGGGCGTCCGCGTGCCCGTCATCGCCAAGATCGAGAAGCCCCAGGCCGTGGAGGCACTGGAGGAGATCGTCGACGCGTTCGACGGCATCATGGTCGCTCGCGGGGACCTGGGCGTCGAGCTGCCGCTCGAGGCCGTGCCCATCGTGCAGAAGCGCGCTGTCGAGCTGGCGCGCCGGATGGCCAAGCCCGTCATCGTCGCCACGCAGATGCTCGAGTCGATGATCTCGAGTCCCGTGCCCACCCGCGCGGAGACGTCCGATGTCGCCAACGCCGTCCTCGATGGTGCGGATGCCGTGATGCTGTCGGGCGAGACCAGCGTGGGGGAATACCCGGTCGTGGTGGTCGAAACCATGGCGCGCATCATCGAGTCCACCGAGGAGCACGGTCTGGAGCGGATCTCCCCGCTGACGAACAGGCCGCGCACCCAGGGCGGCGCCATCACGCTCGCGGCCCTGGAGGTCGCGGAGTTCGTCGAGGCGAAGTTCCTGTGTGTGTTCACGCAATCCGGTGACTCCGCCCGCAGGCTCTCGCGTCTGCGCTCACGGATTCCCATGCTGGCGTTCACGCCCGAGCCCGGCATCCGCCGTCGCATGGCGCTGACCTGGGGCATCAGCTCGACGCTGGTCGACATGGTGCAGCACACCGACAGTATGTTCCACCAGGTGGACGAGTACCTGCTCCGCACCGGTCTGGCGCAGGAGGGCGACCGGGTGGTCGTCATCTCCGGATCTCCTCCGGGGATCGTGGGCTCCACCAACGACATCCGCGTCCACAAGGTCGGGGATGCCGTCGGCGGGGCGGCGCCGGTGTACAAGAGCGGCGTCTGAGAAGCGCGATCGAGGGGCGGGCCCGCACGGCCCGCCCCTCGATCGCGTCCGGGCAGGGGACCCTGCGGTGCCGGACCGACGCGCTCGGCCCGGCACCGCGGATGCGGTAGGGTCGATCCGGGCCGGCGTGGCGGAATGGCAGACGCGGAGCACTCAAAATGCTCTGTCCGAGAGGGCGTGTGGGTTCGAGTCCCACCGCCGGCACATGCGTGGGGGACGGCGCCCGGAGGGTGTCGTCCCCCACGCATTCCCATGGAGAGGGACTCGAACCGCGGGCGAAGCCCGCATTGCGAAGCATCGGACTCGAAGCAGGATCGACCCCGATAGTATGTATCCGTGACAGAAGAACAGGCTGAGCAGTCCACGGCATCCGTCCCGCCGCGACGAGTCGTCGTCGCCGAGGACGAGTCGCTGATCCGACTCGACATCGTCGAGATCCTGCGCGACAACGGCTTCGACGTCGTGGGGGAGGCCGGTGACGGCGAGACCGCGGTGCAACTGGCGACCGAGCTCCGTCCCGATCTGGTGGTCATGGACGTGAAGATGCCGCAGCTCGACGGCATCAGCGCCGCCGAGCGGCTGCACAAGGCGAACATCGCCCCCGTCGTGCTGCTGACCGCGTTCAGCCAGAAGGAGCTCGTCGAGCGCGCCAGTGAAGCAGGGGCACTGGCGTACGTCGTCAAGCCGTTCACCCCCAACGACCTGCTCCCGGCGATCGAGATCGCCCTGGCGCGACACGAGCAGATCATCACGCTCGAGGCCGAGGTCTCGGACATGGTCGAGCGTTTCGAGACCCGCAAGCTCGTCGACCGTGCCAAGGGACTGCTCAACGAGAAGATGGGCCTGACCGAGCCGGAGGCGTTCCGTTGGATCCAGAAGGCGTCGATGGACCGGCGTCTGACCATGCAGGACGTCGCGAAGGCCATCATCGAGCAGCTCGCACCGAAGAAGTGAGACCACGGCCGGTCGACACCACGCGCTGACCCGACCGGCCCCGTTCCGACTCCCGAGGGCTCGGATGCACGGCATCCGAGCCCTCGATGTCCATTCGCCTCAGGCGGGGATGTCGCGGATCGTGTTCGTGATGCGGATGGTCGAGCAGCGTCTGCCCTGCTCGTCGCTCACGACGATCTCGTGCACGGTCATGCTCCGACCCAGATGCAGCGGCGTGCACACGCCCGTGACGACTCCGGAGGACACGGACCGGGTGTGCGTGGCGTTGATGTCCACCCCCAGCGCGACACGACCGGGCCCGGCGTGAAGTGCTGCCGCCACGGAGCCGAGGGACTCACCCAGCACCACATGTGCGCCGCCGTGGAGCAGGCCGACAGGCTGCGTGTTGCCCTCGACGGGCATGGTGGCCACGCATCGCTCGACGGTGAACTCGGTGAAGACGATGCCCATCTTCTCCGCCAGCGCCCCCATGCCGTACTCGGTGATCCACTCGGGGATCGCCGACTGCACCTGATCCGCCACACATCCTCCTCGGCAGGTGTCCGTCACTCTCGTTAGGCTTGCACCGTGACGGACTCCGAAAAGCCTACTCTCATGGTCGTCGACGGCCATTCGCTCGCATACCGGGCGTTCTTCGCCCTGCCGGTCGAGAACTTCACGACCAGGGACGGGCAGCACACGAACGCCATCTACGGATTCCTGTCGATGCTCGTCAACCTCATCAAGGCGGAGAAGCCGACGCATCTCGCGATCGCCTTCGACACCTCGCGGCACTCGTTCCGTACCGACGAGTATCCCGAGTACAAGGCCACTCGCTCGGAGACGCCGCAGGAGTTCCGCGGCCAGATCCCACTGCTTCAGGACTGCCTGACGGCCATGTCCATCCCGGTGCTGACGAAGGAGGGCATCGAGGCCGATGACATCCTCGCGACGCTCGCCGCGCAGGGCTCCGCGAAGGGCTACGACGTCCTCGTGGTCTCCGGCGACCGCGACAGCATCCAGCTCGTCAACGATCGGGTGACGCTGCTGTACCCGTCGGTGCAGGGCGTGTCGCAGCTGAAGCGTTATGATCCGGCGGCCGTCCAGGAGCGTTACGGCGTCCGGCCGGAGCAGTACCCCGACGTCGCGGCGCTCGTCGGTGAGACCAGCGACAATCTCCCCGGCGTGCCCAAGGTGGGGGAGAAGACGGCAGTCAAGTGGCTCGCCCGGTTCGGCACGCTGGACGAGATCCTCGCGCGCGCCGATGAGATCAAGGGCGTCGTCGGCGGGAACCTGCGCGAGCACCTCGACGACGTCCGCCGCAATCGCCGACTCAATCGCCTGCTCGACGACGTGGAGCTGCCGCTGGGCCCGGACGACCTGGCCGTCGCGCCGATCGATGCGGCGGCACTGCGGGACATCTTCGCGCGGCTGGAGTTCCGCACCCTGCTGCCTCGAGTGTTCGACGCAGTGGGCGCGGCCGACGAGGCCGTGCACGAGGCGCCGGCGATTCAGGTTCCCGAACCCGTCGAGGCCCCCGCGGACCAGCTGGCGACGTGGCTCGCCGCGCAGGAGGGCGAGATCGGTCTCACCCTCGTCCTGTCCGGAACATCGCCCACCCGCATCGGGGTCGCGACGGCGTCGGAACTGCGCGAGTGCGACTGGGACGATGCGGCCGCCGCCGCGCTGGGACCCTGGCTGGAGTCGAGAGCGCCGAAGGTGATGAACGACGCCAAGCCCGCCGTCAAGGCACTGCTTCGTGACGGCATCCGGCTCGGCGGACTGGCCTACGACACCCTGCTGGCGGGTTGGCTGATCCGGCCGAGCTTCCCGGACAAGACGCTCGCACACCTCGTCGCCCGCTACCTCGACGAGAAGCTCCCCGAGGCCGATCCCACCCAGCTGGTGCCCGAGGACGAGGGGGCGACGCCCTCGCAGGAGGCGTGGTTCACGCTGCGCACCGCCGCCGCGATCCGGGAGAGCATGCCCGGTCCCGTCGCCTCGGTGCTCATCGACATCGAACTGCCCACGCTGGCCGCCCTCGCCGACATGGAAGTCGCCGGCATCGCCGTCTCCCATGACGTCCTCAGCGCGTTCTCCGGCGAGCTGCTCCAGCGCACCGACGCCATCGCCGCCGATGCGTTCGCCCTGGTCGGCCGGGAGTTCAACCTCGGCTCGCCGAAACAGCTGCAGGAGGTGCTGTTCGAAGACCTCCGGCTGCCGAAGACCCGCAAGACCAAGACGGGATATTCGACGGATGCCGCCGTGCTGGCCGATCTGCAGGAGACCAATCCGCATCCGTTCCTCGATCTCCTGCTGCAGCACCGCGAGGCCACCAAGCTCCGGCAGATCATCGAAACGCTGGACGCGACGATCGACGACAACCAGCGCATCCACACCACCTACGTGCAGACCGGCAGTCAGACCGGGCGCCTGTCCAGCACGGACCCCAACCTGCAGAACATCCCGGTGCGCACCGAGGAATCCCGTCGCATCCGCAGCGCCTTCCAGGTGGGGGAGGGTTATGAGACGCTGCTGACGGCGGACTACTCGCAGATCGAGATGCGCATCATGGCGCACCTATCCGGCGATGCCGGTCTCATCGAGGCGTTCAACGCGGGGGAGGACCTGCATCGCTTCGTGGGCTCGCAGGTCTTCGGGGTGGAGCCTCAGGACGTCACGGCGCAGATGCGCACGAAGGTCAAGGCCATGTCGTACGGACTGGTGTACGGACTCAGCGCGTTCGGTCTGAGCAAGCAGCTTCGGATCCCTCAGGCTGAGGCCAAGCAGCTGATGATGGAGTATTTCGCCCGGTTCGGCGCGGTGCGCGACTATCTGCGCGCGTCCGTGCTGCAGGCCAAGGAGGACGGCTACACCGAGACCATCTTCGGGCGACGTCGACCCTTCCCCGATCTCACCAGCCCGAACCGGGTGCTGCGGGAGAACGCCGAGCGGGCCGCACTGAACGCTCCCATCCAGGGGAGCGCGGCCGACATCATGAAGCTCGCACTGTTCCGCATCCACTCCGACCTGAGAGAGGGCGGGCACGCATCGCGCGTGCTGCTGCAGATCCACGACGAGCTCCTCGTCGAGATCGCACCGGGGGAGTGGGATGCCGTGGAGGCGATCGTGCGCACCCGGATGTCGGATGCGGCGGAGCTCAGCGTCCCCCTGGATGTGCAGGTCGGGCGTGGCCGGGACTGGAACGAGGCGGCGCACTAGGCTCGACCCCATGGCTGCTGAACCGCGCACCCCGTCGGCGATCGATCGTGTCGCTGAACGCTGGGTGGACACGCTCGTCGAACTGTCGCCCGTGCTGGGCACCTACATCGGCCGCAATGAGGTCAACGGCATGCTCGACGACCTCAGCCCCGAAGGGCACGAGGAATCGGCGGCCGCCGCACGACGTGCGCTCGCGGAGCTGAACGCGCTCGAACCGGCCGATCCCGTCGACGAGGTCACGAAGACCGACCTGTCCGCGGAGCTGCGACTGCACCTCGAACTGCACGACGCCCGCTGGCATCTTCGCGATCTGAACGTGATCGCCTCCGCGCCGCAGGACATCCGGCAGGCGTTCGACCTGATGCCGACGGCGGACGCCGACGACTGGGCGGTGATATCGCGACGACTCGCCGCCGTCCCTGCGGCGCTCACCGGTTACACGCGCACGCTGCGGGAGGGCGTCCGTGAAGGCGTCGTCCCTGCGCGACGCCAGGTTCTCGAAGTCGCGACGCAGATCTCCCGGTACACGGCCGACGACGGATTCTTCGCCTCGTTCGTCGCCGATGCCGCCCCGGAGGACGGAGAGCTGCCGGCCTCGCTCGCGAAGGACCTCGCGGATCGCTCCGCCGCTGCGCGCGTCGCGTACGACCGGCTGCGCGCGTTCCTCATCGGGGAGCTGGCGGCCAGCGCGTCTGCGGAGGACGCCGTGGGCCGCGAGCTCTACGCGCTGAACTCCCGACGATTCCTCGGCGCGACGATCGATCTGGACGAGACGTACGAGTGGGGCCGCGAGGAGCTCGACCGGATGATCTCGGAGCAGAACTCCATCGCCGAGGAGATCCTGCCCGGTGCGAGCGTTGCCGAGGCCGTCGCCCATCTGGAGGCGGACCCGTCGCGCAAGCTGCACGGCACGCAGGAGCTGCAGCGGTGGATGCAGGAGACCAGCGACAGGGCGATCGCCGATCTGGGGGCGACCCACTTCGACATCCCGGAGCAGATCCGCGAGCTGGAGTGCATGATCGCCCCCACTCAGGAGGGCGGGATCTACTACACCGGGCCCACCGACGACTTCTCCCGGCCCGGGAGGATGTGGTGGTCGGTGCCCGAGGGCGTCACCGAGTTCGACACCTGGCGCGAGCTGACCACCGTCTACCACGAGGGTGTTCCCGGTCACCACCTGCAGATCGCCCAGGCCACCTACAACCGTGCCGAGCTGAACACCTGGCGACGCGTGCTGGCGGGCACCTCCGGTCATGCCGAGGGATGGGCTCTGTACGCCGAGCGTCTCATGGAGCAGCTGGGCTACCTCGACGACCCGGCCGATCGCCTGGGTATGCTCGACGGTCAGCGCATGCGCGCCCTGCGCGTCGTGCTCGACATCGGCGTGCACCTCGGCAAGCCCCGCCTGGACGGCGACGGCGTGTGGGACCACGACTACGCGCTGGAGATGATGCGACGCAACGTGAACATGTCGGACGAGTTCCGTCGCTTCGAGGTCAACCGATACCTCGGGTGGCCCGGGCAGGCTCCCTCCTACAAGGTCGGGCAGCGGATCTGGGAGCAGGTGCGCGACGGCGTACGAGAGCGCGAGGGCGACGCCTTCACGTTCAAGGAGTTCCACAAGCGTGCGCTCGACCTCGGCGGCGTGGGCCTGGACACTCTGCGAGGGGCTCTGCTGGGCTGAGCCGGCGGCGACGGCCGACGGCGCGTCGCGCCGTCGTCATGCGGGAGCCCACCGTCCGCACGCGGTCCTAGCATGAGAGCATGTCAGGACCGACGCTCTCGAGCAGTTCAACACTCGCCGCACGTCTGGATGCGCTGCCGTTCACCAGATCGCACCTGCGCGTGCTGACCGGGTCCGGCGTCGGGTGGGCACTGGACGCCATGGACGTCGGGCTCATCTCGTTCATCATCGCCGTGCTCGCGCAGCAGTGGCATCTCACGCCCGAGGAAGCGGGGTGGATCGCCTCGATCGGCTTCATCGGCATGGCCATCGGCGCAGGCGTCGGCGGCCTGCTGGCCGACCGCCTCGGCCGACGGCAGGTGTTCGCCCTGACGCTGCTCGTCTACGGCATCGCGACAGGCGCCAGCGCTCTGGTCGGCGGAGTGGCCATGCTCCTCGTCTTCCGCTTCTTCGTGGGCCTGGGGCTGGGCGCCGAGCTGCCCGTCGCCTCGACGTACGTGAGCGAGTTCGCGCCGGCGGCGATCCGCGGCCGCCTCATCGTCATCCTGGAGGCCTTCTGGGCGATCGGGTGGACGGCGGCGGCAGTCATCGGGTATCTCGTGGTACCGGTGTCCGACGTCGGCTGGCGCTGGGCGTTCGCTCTGGGCGCCGTGCCCGCCGTCTATGCGATCATCGTGCGCTGGGGCCTTCCGGAATCGCCCCGTTGGCTGGCATCACGGGGGCGGCTCGCACAGGCGGAGCGCATCGTCAAATCGCTCGAGACGCGAGCAGTTCTGGGGCGTCCGCTCCAGCCGCGTGCGCAGTCCGCGCTCCCCGCTCTCGCGCTGACGTCCTCGGCGCGGCTGCGTGCGCTGTGGGCACCGGAGTTCCGGCTGCGCACACTGAGCGTGTGGGCGGTATGGTTCTGCGTGAACTTCGCCTACTACGGTGCGTTCATCTGGATCCCGAGCATCCTCTTCAGCGCCGGCTACGATCTGGTCAAGTCGTTCGGCTTCACTCTGCTGATCACCCTCGCCCAGCTGCCCGGCTATGCCGCGGCGGCGTGGCTCATCGAAGTGTGGGGCAGGCGTCTGACCCTGTCGGTCTTCCTCGCCGGCTCTGCGGTCTCGGCCGTCCTGTTCGGGATCGCCGACAGCGAGGCGACGATCATCATCACGGGCATGGCCCTGTCGTTCTTCAATCTGGGCGCATGGGGTGCCTTGTACGCCGTGACGCCGGAGATCTATCCGACCTCGTTGCGCGCCACGGGGGCGGGGTGGGCGGCGGCGGTCGGCCGGATCGCCTCCATCGTCGCCCCGCTGGCCGTCCCCGTCCTGCTCGCGCAGGGCGGCGCGCCGCTCGCCTTCGTCGTGTTCTCGGCCTTCTTCGCCATCGCGACGGCAACGGCCTGGGGTCTCGTGGACCGGCGCGGAGCGGCTCTCGATGACCGCTGACACTCTTCCACGGCCGCGGCGGTCATAGGCTGGACGCATGACGCATGTGCGCTTCGTCGCGATAGGGGACTCGTTCACCGAGGGAGTCGGCGACGAGCGTCCCGACGGCACGGTGCGCGGCTGGGCGGACATCGCCGCACAGGGCTGGGCGGATGCCACCGGGCAACCGGTGCATTACGCGAACCTCGCCATCCGCGGGCGTCTGGCCTGGCCGATCGTCGAGCAGCAGCTGGAGCCCGCCCTCGCCCTGAGGCCGACGCATCTGTCCTTCAACGGCGGCGGCAATGACATGCTCCGGCCCGGCGTGGACGTCGAGCACATCGCCGATGCGTTCACGCGGGTGCTGAGACGCTGCGATGAGGAGGGCGTGCGGTTGATCGTGCTCTCCGGTGCGAATCCGAGTGCGCGTCTGCCGCTGGGAGGGCTGGTGCAGCGTCGTGGAGATCTGCTGTCGGACGCCGTGCTCCGCAGGATCGAGGGGCGTCCCGACGTCGTCCGCGCGCTGAACTGGCCGGATGCGGAGCTCTCCCGGCCCGCATACTGGTCGGAGGACCGCCTGCACATGAACGCCTTCGGGCACCATCGCGTGGCCGCACGCGTGCTGGACGCTCTCGGTCTCGAGCCCCCGGCCGCGTGGTGGACGGCCCCGACGAGCGCGCCGGTCGGGCCCCGCGGGCTGGCGTACTATCGCCGGTTCGTGGGCCCGTGGATCAGACGACGGATCACCCGCACGTCATCCGGCGACGGTCGAGCGGCGAAACTCGCGGACTGGGCCGAGCTGAGCCCACGATGAGCCGGATGCGAGGGCGCAGACTGCGGCGGCGGGTGCCGCAGCTGCTGATCGGGCTGTTCCTGTACGGCATCGGGATCGCGTTCATCATCCGCGGGGTCATCGGTGCGGCACCGTGGGACGTGCTCTCCCAGGGCATCGCCACGCACATCCCGCTGACGTTCGGGACCATCACCGTGATCGTCAGCGGAATCGTCCTGCTGATGTGGATCCCGCTGCGGCAGAGACTCGGTATCGGCACCGTTCTCAACGCGCTGCTGGTCGGCCCGGCCGCGGACGTGGGCTTCCTGCTGATCCCGGTCGTGGACGCGCTGTGGGTGCGCATCCTCTTCTTCGCGGTCGGACTGACCATCCTGGCGGCGGCGACCGGGCTGTACATCGGCGCGCGCTTCGGCCCCGGTCCGCGTGACGGACTGATGACCGGCCTGCACACCGTGACGGGTCGCCCCATCTGGGTGGTCCGCACGGCGCTCGAGGTCACGGTGGTGCTGATCGGCTGGCTGCTCGGGGGTGATGTCGGCGTGGGCACTCTCGCGTTCGCACTGCTGGTGGGCCCCCTGTGTCAGTTCTTCATGCGCGTCTTCGACGTGGAGGTTCCGACTGCACCGCCGGGCGGCGAGGGGCAGGATCTCCGGCCGGATGCC
Organism: Microbacterium soli; assembly: GCF_039539005.1. NCBI lineage: Bacteria > Bacillati > Actinomycetota > Actinomycetes > Micrococcales > Microbacteriaceae > Microbacterium > Microbacterium soli. The sequence continues at coordinate 110,615 of NZ_BAABCP010000002.1, read as the reverse complement.
GTGACGGGGTGACCGCGTGGACCTCACGGAGATGCGACGGATTCCTGCCGGTTCGGTGCACCTGCACGACGCCCGGCGCGGTCGTCGCTGGACGGTGGAGCTGGAGTCGTTCGAGATCGGCGTGTACCCGGTCACGGAGGAGCTGTTCGCCGAGTTGCTGGGCGTCCCCGCGCGTCATCCGCGGCGTCCGGCCCGTGATCTGAGTTGGCTGCGGGCGATCCGGTTCTGCAACGCCGCCTCGGAGTGGGAGGGACACGATCCGGCGTACTCGTTCGACGGTGAAGAGGTGACCTGGCATGTCGACAGCGACGGCTACCGCCTGCCGACGGAAGCCGAGTGGGAGTTCGCCTGCAGGGCGGGATCGACCGGCCCGCACTACGGGCCGCTGACGGAGATCGCCTGGACGGCGCTGGACGGGGTGTCGGAGCCGCAGGATGTGGGCGGGAAACTTCCCAACCTGAACGGACTGTTCGACACGCTCGGGAACGTGTGGGAGTGGTGCTGGGACCTGCTCGATCCGGCCCGGTACGACGATTACCGGGTGTTCCGCGGGGGAGGGTTCGAGGATGAGGCCTTCAGCGTCCGCGCGTCGGTGCGACGCGGGGGAGGCCCGCGCATGCACCATGACGACGTCGGCATGCGGCTGGCGCGCGGCGGGTTCGACACGGTCGACGCCGCCCAGGGCTGGTCCGCAGGGGAGGATCTGGAGCGCGGTGCCCGCGGAATGCCGCGACCGTTCGGATGGACTCCACGGGGCTGAGCCGTCGGATGGCTCCACCCGACGGCTCAGGCGCGGCGACGCCGCTCGGGGTCGAGGCCGATGCGGATGCGGGTGTGCTTGCGCTCGATGATGATCATCGTGGTGCCCAGCGCCCACAGCGGAAGCTGCGTGAGGAACGCCCATCTGAATGCACCCATCGAGTACGTCGACGGCGTGCCGGCGCCCTGCAGGTCGAGAGCGAGGCCGATCAGGAAGATCGCGGTGAGCGCCGCGAGGAACCCGCCCGAGTTCGTGACGCCGGTGGCGGTGCTGAGCCGATGGGCGGGGTTGTGGGTGCGAGCGTGGTCGAACGCGATCATCGACGCGGGGCCGCCTGCCCCCAGGCAGACGACGAGCACCACGAGAAGCCACAGCGGCGCGGCGCCCGGCCAGAAGATCACCAGCAACCAGCCCAGCACCTGCACTCCGATGCTCGGGATCACCAGGGCCAGCGAACGCCGCGTGGGAACACGACGGGAGAGTTCGCCGAGGACGGGGCCGAGAAGCATCGCCACCAGGACGTTCAAGGAGACCAGGCTCGCCGCGGCAGCGGCCGAGAGCCCCTCGCCCTCGGTCAGGTAAGGCATACCCCACAGCAGCAGGAAGGCCGTTCCTGCGAACGGTGTCGTGAAATGCGACCAGAACGCCAACCGTGTGCCAGGGTGCGCCCACGCGGCCCGGATGCCCACGCCCGTGTCGATGGAGGACGTCACGACGCGGATGACGCCCGTCTCGGTGTTGACGGAGACGTCCTCGGCGTGCTCGGGCGGACGGTTGCGGATGATCGCCCACACGAGGATCGCGAACAGCACTCCGAGTCCTGCGACGCTGCCGAAGGTGATCGTCCACGTCGTGGAGTGCAGGAGCGCGGCGAGGGGGAGCAGCGCCACCAGTTGTCCGCTCTGCCCGGCGATTCCCGTGAGCTGCACCATGATGGGGCCGCGCTGCGCGGGAAACCATGTGGCCACCAGGCGCACCACGGCGGGGAAGACGGCAGCGTCGCCCGCGCCCAGCAGCATGCGGGCGACGATCGCGACGCCGATGCTGGGGGAGAGGGCCATCACAAGCTGTCCGACGCTCATCAGCAGCATGCCGATGACCATGATGGGGCGGGAGCCGTAGCGGTCCAGCAGCACCCCGATCGGGATCTGCATTCCGCCGTACACGGCGAGCTGCACGACGGCGAACAAGGACAGCGTCGCGGCGTCCGCATGGAACCGTCCCGCCGCGTCGACGCCGACCGCGCTCAGCGAGCTGCGATTGACGATCGCGAGGACGTACGCGGCGACCGCGACGATCCAGATCAGCCAAGCGCGCCAGCCGGGAGATGAACGGTTCGGATCAGTGGCGGTCACTCCATCCAGACTAGTGCCCGACCGACGGTGCAGCGGCCTGCGCAGGAGCACGAACCCGTCCGCGAGCTGAGAACCCGCCGAGGAAGCGGAAGAGCGCCGACAGCGCCTGTTAACCTCAGGGCATGACGGGATCTCGTGGATTCACCCTGGCCGGGCTGACGGCGCTGTGCATCTTGGCACTGCCCGGGTGCGCGCTCATCGACACGGTCGTCTGGGGCGCCGACGGCGCCGAGGTGATCCGGATCACCGAGGACCTCATCGACGACCTCTCCGCCGATGGCACCACCGAGCTCATCTGCGACGGTGCCGACGTGGACCTCGGCGCCCCGGCGGATTGGTCGGGACGCGGGGCGGGAGAGCCGGAGCGGACCGGCGCGGCCGCCGCCGAGCAGGACATTCCGTGGGCGCAGTGGAGCATCAACATCGAACTGCTGCCGCTAGGCGCTTCGGTCGGCGACAGTTTCCCCGGCGATGTCCTGTACCGGCAGACGGACGATGGCCTCTGCGTCGACGACGTCCCCTGGACGACGCGCGAACACGTGGGCTGAGCCCTTCGCCACGCGGTGCCGGGGAGCGTTCCTTCACGCGTGTTGACATAATGTGCATTATCGGCGTTACCTCCTTCCGATACGCACCGTCGTGCCCAGGACGGCCGGTGACGGATCATCGGACCCCAGAACCTACTGCCTGCCCCCGACGTACACCGCCAGGTGCTGTCCGGTCAGCGTGGCGGCCGACGCGACCAACTCGGCCGGCGTGCCTTCGAACACGACGGCGCCGCCATCGTGTCCGGCGCCGGGACCGATGTCGATGATCCAGTCCGCATGGGCCATGACGGCCTGATGGTGCTCGATGACGATGACGGTCCTGCCGGCATCCACCAGGCGGTCCAGCAGGCCGAGGATCTGCTTCACATCCGCAAGATGCAGCCCCGTGGTCGGCTCATCGAGCACGTACACATCGCCTTTCTCCCCCATCTGGATCGCGAGCCGCACACGCTGACGCTCGCCGCCCGACAGCGTCGAGAGGGGCTGTCCGAGGGACATGTAGCCCAACCCGACCTCCTCCAGACGGGTGAGGATCGCAACGGCCGCGGGCAGCCTCGCCTCGCCCGCGGAGAAGAACTCCCGCGCCGCCGAGACCGAGAGGTCCAGCACCTGGGTGATGTCGAGACCCGCGAGCCGGTACTCGAGGACGCCGGCCTGGAAGCGCTTGCCACCGCAGTCCTCGCACGGCGTCTCGATGGTGTCCATGAACCCGAGCTCGGTGACGATCACGCCGGCGCCCTTGCAGGTGGGGCAGGCGCCCTCGGAGTTGGCGCTGAACAGCGCGGGCTTGACGCCGTTGGCCTTCGCGAACGCCTTGCGGATCGGGTCCAGCAGCCCTGTGTACGTCGCGGGGTTGCTGCGGCGTGATCCCTTGATGGGACTCTGATCGATCGACACGACGCCCTCGCGGGCGGACACCGAGCCGTGGATCAGCGAGCTCTTCCCCGATCCTGCCACGCCGGTGACGACCGTGAGCACACCCGTGGGGATGTCCACGTCAACGTGCTTGAGGTTGTTCGTGGTCGCGCCGCGAACCTCGATGACGCCGGTCGGCACGCGCACGGACTCCTTCAGGGAAGCCCTGTCGCCGAGGTGGCGTCCGGTGAGCGTGTCGCTGGATCGCAGGTCCGCGACCGTCCCCTCGAAGCAGATCTCTCCCCCGGCCCCGCCCGCGCCCGGTCCGAGGTCGACGACATGATCCGCGATCGCGATCGTCTCCGGCTTGTGCTCGACGACCAGCACCGTGTTCCCCTTGTCGCGCAGCTCCTGCAGCAGTCCGTTCATGCGCTGGATGTCGTGCGGGTGCAGACCGATCGTCGGCTCGTCGAACACGTAGGTGACATCTGTGAGCGCAGAACCCAGATGGCGGAGGAGCTTGATCCGCTGGGCCTCTCCCCCGCTCAGGGTCCCCGACGGCCGCTCCAGGCTCAGGTACCCGAGCCCCAGCGTCACGAACGCGTCCAGATTCGTACGCAGCGCCGCCAGCAGCGGTGCAGAGCCGTCCTGTTCAAGCCCGCGCACCCATTCCGCGAGGTCGGTGACCTGCATCCGGCAGGCGTCGGCGATGCTGACCCCCGCGATCTTCGAGGAGCGAGCCCCCGCCGTCAACCGCGTCCCATCGCAGTCCGGACAGGTGGCGAACGTGGCGACCCGCTCCACGAAGCGTCGGATGTGCGGCTGCAGCGCGTCGAGGTCCTTCGACAGCATCGACTTCGTGATCTTCGGGATGAGCCCCTCGTAGGTGACGTTGATCCCGTTGAGCTTGATCTTCGTGACCTCGCCGTACAGGAACATGTGGCGCTGCCGGTCGGTGAATTCCGAGATGGGACGATCCGGCGGGTAGAAGCCCGACGCGGCGAACTGCTTGACCATCCAGCCGTCGGCCGTGTAGCCGGGGACCAGGATCGCCCCGTCGTACAGCGATCTCGTCTCATCGACGACCTGGGACAGGTCGATGTCGGACACCACTCCCCTGCCCTCGCACCGCGGACACATGCCGCCCAGGTACACGGCGTCCTTGACGATCTTCCGCTCGCCATGGGGGCCGGTCATCACACCGCTGGCCTTCTGCGTCGGGATGTTGAAGGAGAACGCCGTGGGTCCGCCGATGTACGGCGTGCCGAGCCTCGAGAACAGGATGCGCAGCATGGCGTTGGCATCCGTCACCGTTCCGACCGTGGAGCGCGGGTTGGCGCCGAGGCGCTCCTGCCCGACGATGATCGCCGTCGTCAGACCCTCCAACACGTCCACGTCCGGGCGGGGAACGGACGGCATGAACCCCTGCACGAAGGCGCTGTAGGTCTCGTCGATCAGACGCCGCGACTCCGCGGCGATCGTGTCGAAGACCAGCGAGCTCTTCCCCGATCCTGAGACACCGGTGAAGACGGTCAGGCGACGCTTGGGAAGGACGACGCTCACGTCCTTGAGGTTGTTCTCCCTGGCGCCGGCGACCCGGATGCTGTCGTGCGTGTCTGCGGCATGGATGCTCATCGCTTCTGTTGAATCCTCACGAGGTTGCCGGCCGGGTCGCGGAAGGCGCAGTCGCGTGCACCATACGGTTGGTCGACGGGCTCCTGCACCACTTCGGCGCCCGCGGACACCGCCCGCTCGAAGGCCGCCTCAAGATCATCGGTGGACAGCAGGATCCATCCGTACGTGCCCTTCGCCATCATCTCGGAGATCATACGACGCTCCTCCTCGGTCACGCCGGGGTCGGTCGCCGGCGGGGCGAGGAGGATCGAGACGTCCGGCTGGTCCGGGTTCCCCACGGTGACCCAGCGCATGGTCCCGCTTCCGACATCGCCGCGCACCTCGAACCCCAGCGCATCGCGATAGAACGCGATGGACTCGGCCGGATCGATGTGCGCGAGCGCGGCGGTGTGAATCGTGATCGACATGCTGTTCACCTTACGGTTCTCAGTGGCCTGGGGGAATGCGGATGCGGCGGATGCACGGTTCAGCGGCTGCTGCCATGCCGGTAGGCACATGACCCTCGTCACTCCCAGCGGAAACCGTCGGGATCCGTGAACCGTCCGGTCGTCGGATGGATTCGCAGCCGATGCGATCCGCTGCCGTCCACGGGGACTCCGGCGTCCTTCGCGAGAGCGGAACGCTTGTAGAGGGCGAGACGGACGGCATCCGTCGAAGCCCCGAGCTCGGCGTAGTTGCCGACTCTCCTCCCCCGCTCGAATCCCCGGTCGACGTAGAAGCGCTGGGAGTCGGCGACCTTCTCGACACCGAGCAGCAGCACGAGCGAGTCGAAGCGGAGCGCCCCGTCCGTGCTGCTCCGCTTCGCGGAGGTCGCCGCCTTCCAGATCGTGCCGTCCGGGGCCTGCACGGTGCCGCCGTAGCCCCAGAGCGTCTTCGCCACCGGTTTGAGGACGGTGGCTCCCGCATCGGTCGCGCTGCGCAGCAACGCGTCCACGTCCGCGGGCTGAGAGGCCACGAGCGACAGGGTGAACCCGCGGAAGCCGCTTGTGGCGGAGTCGCCGTCGACCAGTCGGAGACGGTCGCCGATCTGGAATGCCGAGGTGTAGAAGGCCTCGGCGGCGGACAGGTCGTTCACCTCGAGGGTGATGCTCTCGATCGCATTCATGCCTCCACGCTAGAGAGCAGGAGCACCCGCCGCTTCTCGATTCCTGACCGGTCTGGTGACCTGCTTGGCGATGCACGCGGGCATTCCGACAGTCTGCGCGGCGCCGTGCTCGCGGTAGACGCTCGGCGGAACGCCGACGAGCTCGGTGAACCGCGTGCTGAACGTCCCCAATGAAGAGCCGCCCACGGCGAAGCAGACCTCCGTGATGCTCAGCCCGCCGCGGCGAAGCAGCATCATCGCCCGCTCCACCCGCCTGGTCATCAGGTACGAGTACGGGGACTCGCCGTATGCGTGTCTGAAGCGCCTGCTGAGATGCCCGGCGGACATGTGCGCGCCCTGCGCGAGAGACTCCACATCCAGTGGCTGGGCGTACTCGCGGTCGATCCTGTCCCGCACGCGCCGCAGCGCGACGAGCTCGCGTAGACGAGCATCGTCTCGGGACTGATCCGGCATCATCCCCCCATGCTCGCACTCTGGACCGACACGCGGTGCGTCCGCCGCGCGAAGGCCTGTCGCCCCGTGCGCTCTGCGGCTACGCTGTCGGTGTCATCACACACAGGAGGTTCTCAGAAAGGACCATCGTCATGACCGACGTCTCCCCCGCGGCGAAGAGCTTCCTGTCCGCCGTGCGCACCTCCCTCGCCGTCTCCGGCGTCATCATGCTCGTCCTCGGCGTCTTCATCCTCGTCGCGCCGACGAAGACGGCCGTCTTCTTCGCCGGCGTCCTCGCCTCCTACCTCATCATCCAAGGGCTCATCTACATCGGAACCGGCGTCTTCTCCCGGAGCACGGGCGGATGGGCACGGCTGGGTCATGTCCTGCTCGGTGTGCTGTACGTCGCAGGCGGCATCCTCGCCTTCGTGAACCTGTTCGCCTTCACGGCCTCGCTCGCGCTGTTCATCGCCATCCTGCTGGGCATCACCTGGATCGTCGACGGAGTCGTGGCGCTGTCCCTGCGCGGCGGCACTCGCTCCCGGACCTGGACGATCGTCTACGCGATCCTCAGCATCATCGCCGGGGTCGTGCTGCTGTTCTCCCCGTTCTACATCGTCATGCTCTGGTGGCTCGCGGGCATCTCGCTGGTCGTGCTGGGAGTCCTGCAGATCGCCCGCGCGATCACCCTCAGCAGGGACGCGAAGCTCGTGGCCGAGGAACTGCGCACCGGCCCCGCGAGCTGATCGCCCCGCGGACTATTCGGCGGCGAAGTCCGAGACGTCGCCGACCAGGCGCGTGTTGTCGGCGGGGACCGGATCCAGAGCGGCCTGCGCGACCTCCGCGGCGAACTCCGCGACGTTGTAGAGCTTCCCGGCCGATTCGCGGCGACCGGCGATGGCATCGGGATTCATGCGCTCGAGCAGCTTCGCGGTGATCGTCCCCTCGATCATGTCCCCGGAGACGACGGTGAACCCGATGCCCTTCTGCGCCAACCCCGGGATGAGCTCGCGCAGCGCGTCCTCGCCCGCGCGTTTCGACGTGGCGACGGCTTCGTACTCCGGCATCGTCGGCGTGGTGCGGATGAAGTGCGCCTGGTGGCTCGTGACGAACACGACGCGGGACCCCTCGCCCATCAGCGGCTCGGCGGCCTTGAGCGCCCCCACCTGCGCGTCTCTGTTGAGCCTGAGCGCGTAGTCCTCCGCCATCCCGGACTCCATCCCGCCCGAGGCGTTCAGTACGAGGATGTCGAGCCTGCCGAACTCCGCCCCGACGCTGTCGAACATGGCCGCCACGGAGGCCGGATCGGTGAGGTCCGCGCCGACGGTGAGCACGCGGCCGCCGAGTTCACGCAGCTGAGTCGCCAGCTTCTCGGCGCGAGGCGCTTTGTTGCGGAAGTTGATGACGACGTCCGCGCCGGCCTGAGCGAAGATGCGGACGGTGTCGGCGCCGATCCCGCGCGACGAACCGGTGACGAGCGCCACCTTGCCGTCGAGGGATCCGGCGGGCAGAACCTGGGTCATTCCTGACTCCTCATGATGCGGAAGGCCGCCGGGATGGCGACCTCCCAACCCTACAACGGCACGGGCGGCGTCCCCGGGCGGCCCCTGCGTGATAGGTTGACCGCAGGAGGGCGCATGGACGGTTTCTCGGCATTCATCACGGGCCTCGAACAGTGGGCGTGGATCGGCTGGCTGGTGCTCATCGCGCTGTTCCTCGTCATCGAGATGATGACGCTCGATTTCACCTTTCTCATGCTCGCGTTCGGCAGCGTCCTCGGTCTCGTCGCCGACCTCGTGGGCCTTCCGCTGTGGGCGCAGGTGATCATCGCCGCCGTCGCGGCGGCCCTGTTCATCCTCTTCCTGCGCCCGCCTCTCCTGCATCGGCTCCGTCGCGGCGAGGATCCGACCCCGTCGAACATGGCCGCGATCATCGATCTGCACGGTACGGCTCTGCAGGACATCACCCGCATCTCCGGCCAGGTCAAGCTCAGCAACGGCGACACCTGGACCGCCCGCAGCATCGACGGCGCACCCATCAGCGAGGGCAGTCGGGTGGCCGTCGCCGAGATCATCGGCGCGACAGCCGTCGTCCGCCCCGTCAACGATTAGGAGCACCGATGGACGATTCCTCGTTCCTGCCCGCGGCGATCGCCTGGATCCTCGCGATCGCCGTCATCATCTTCGTCCTGGTCACACTCGCCCGGTCGATCCGGATCATCCCGCAGGCGACGGCGGGCGTCGTGGAGCGGCTGGGCAGGTACCACAAGACCCTGCAGCCCGGTCTGAACCTGCTGGTCCCCTTCATCGACCGGCTGCGCCCGCTCATCGACATGCGCGAGCAGGTCGTGTCGTTCCCGCCGCAGCCGGTGATCACGGAGGACAACCTCGTCGTCTCCATCGACACCGTGGTGTACTTCCAGGTGACGGATGCCAGGGCCGCGACCTACGAGATCGCCAACTACCTCGGCGCCGTGGAGCAGCTCACCACGACGACGCTGCGCAACGTCGTGGGCGGGTTGAACCTCGAAGAGGCTCTCACCAGCCGGGACAACATCAACGGTCAGCTGCGGGTGGTCCTCGACGAGGCCACCGGCAAGTGGGGCATCCGCGTGTCGCGAGTGGAGCTGAAGGCGATCGACCCGCCCGTGTCCATCCAGGACTCCATGGAGAAGCAGATGCGCGCGGAGCGCGAGCGCCGCGCGACCATCCTCACCGCGGAGGGCTCCAAGCAGGCGCAGATCCTCGAAGCCGAGGGCGAGCGGCAGGCCGCGATCCTCCGCGCTGAGGGCGACAAGCAGGCGGCCGTGCTGCGCGCACAGGGCGAGGCCGAGGCGATTCAGAACGTGTTCGCGTCGATCCACGAGGGCCGCCCCGACGACAAGCTCCTGGCGTATCAGTATCTGCAGACTCTGCCGAAGATCAGTGAGAGCGCGTCCAGCAAGCTCTGGATCATCCCCAGCGAGCTGACAGACGCCCTGAAGAACTTCGGCGGCGCATTCGCCCCCAGGCAGGGCGACGGCACCCTGCCCCCCTCGGCGTGACCCACCCGTACTTCGCAGGGGCACGGCATCCGCGCGTCCTCGCCCATCGCGGGCTGCTCCCCGAGTCGAGCGCGGACTCGTCGCTGTGGGAGAACACCGCAGGGGCCTTCGCGGCAGCTCACGCGGCGGGCGTCGAGTACATCGAGACGGACTGCCGGGCCACCGCCGACGGTGATGCGGTGCTCCTGCACGATCCGACGCTGCAGCGGCTGGCCGGAGACGAACGCGCCGTGGCGGAGGTGCGCACCGCGGAGCTCTCCCGGATGTTCGAGGACCATGGCGGGCTGCTGACCGTCGCAGACGCGCTCGATGCCTTCCCCGAGATCCGCTTCAACATCGACGTGAAGGCCGCCGAGGCCGCCGAGCCGACGGGCCGCGCGGTCGCCGCACACGCGCACCGAGTGCTCATCACCAGCTTCTCGGAGCGCAACAGGACGGCAGCGCTGGAATCCGCTGCGTACGCGGGAGCCGCGCTGCGCCCCGCGACCGCACCCGGCAGGTCCGCCATCATCCGTCTGCGACTGCTCTCCGGACTGCGTCTCCCCTCTGCGCGCGTGCTGAAGGGCATCGACGCCATACAGGTCCCGGAAAGGCACGCGGGCGTGCAGGTCTTCACTCCCGTCCTCGTACGCGCAGCGCACCGTGCCGGTGTCGAAGTCCACGTGTGGACCGTCGACGACCCCGACGCCATGCGCGGTCTCATCGATGCCGGCGCGGACGGCATCGTCACCAATCGTGCCGACCTGGCGCTGAGCACGATCTGACCCCGCGGGCGAGCCGGGGACCAGAGGCCCTGGGATTCCGCTGTGAGTTCGGCACGCACTCGGCTCCCGTGGATGAAGCGCACAGGCGCGACCGTTATACCTGACAGCGACGAGAGGACCACAAAATGGCAGATCGCAGCCTTCGAGGCATCCGGTTGGGTGCCCAGAGCCTTCAGAGCGAAGAGGGCGTCGTCTTCATGGAGCGGCGCGCCACCACCTACAAGTGCGATGCGTGCGGCCACGAGACCACCCTCATGTTCTCGGCGGAAGCCGAGCCTCCCCAGACCTGGGAGTGCCGCAATTGCAGTGCGGACGCCGTGCTGCAGGTCGACGGCGCATCCGTGAAGCTCGACGAGTCGGAGGAGAAGCCCGCCCGCACGCACTGGGACATGCTCCTGGAGCGCCGCACCCGCGAGGAGCTCGAGGAGATCCTCGCGGATCGCCTCGCCTACGTGCGCGCCCGACGCGGCGGCGGCGACGACCCGACCCGAGAGCGCCTCGGCGCCTGAGTCACCGCCGCCGCGCTCTCCAGCCGGCGGTCGCCAGCGCACCCGCGCCCGCGACCAGCAGCGTCAGCTGCACCCACGGGCCCAGCAACACCGCTGCCGTGAGGCCGGACCGCAGCTCGACATCCTCGAGCAGCGCTCCGGCCTCATCCGCGTCCAGGCTCGCCACGGTCGTCCCGTCGGGCCGCATCACCTGGCTGGTGCCCACCGTCGAGACGTTGACCACGCTGCGCCCCGTCTCGATCGCCCGCATCCGGGCGAAGCCCAGCTGCTGCAGGTTCTCGTCGGTGCCGCGGAAGTCGGCGTTGTTGGTCTGGAACACGAGCACCTGCGCGCCGCCCTGCACGCCCTCGCGGATGACCTCGTCGTAGATGACGTCGAAGCAGATCGCCAGTCCGACGGCCGTGTCTCCGACACGCACGAGCGGGGGGTTCGTGCCGGGAGTGTATTCTCGCCCGATCAGGCCGATCAGGTCCGGCGCCAGCGCGTTGAAGAAAGCGCGGTCCGGCACGTACTCCCCGAACGGCACCGGGTGACGCTTGTCATGCTGTTCAGTCGCCGTGCCCTCCTGCGTCCACAGGAACGCCGTGTTGAAGACGTCGTCGCCGCGTTCCGTCGCGGCATCGGCCAGCACCGGAGCATCCATCCTCGCGGCCACCCGCGCCAGACGCCGTGCCGTCGAGGCGTCCTGGAACGGGTCGTAGTCGACGCTTCCCTCCGGCCACACTACCAGGTCCGCACCACGCCCCTCCAGCGGCTCGGTGGCCGCCATCTGCGCATCGATGACGCTGTACTGCGCCCGCGTGTCGAAGTAGCCGGTGGGCCCGTTCCCCTGCACGGCCGCGATCCTCATCGTGCCCTGCGGGGTGGTCGGGAAGAGGGGGGTCAGCAGCAGCACGAGCAGCGTGGCAGCCGGGGCGATGAGCACCCGTGCCCGGTGCACGGACCATGATCGGGCAGCCTCGACGACCAGCGCGACCGCGAACACCATGAGGAAGCTCAATCCGCTCACCCCGATCCAGGAGGCGACGGGTGCGAAGGGACCCTCGGCCTGGGTCATGCCCAGTCGGGCCCACGGGAACCCGCCGTACGGCCATGCGCCGAGGAACATCTCATGCACGGTCCACAGCGCCGCCACGACGGCCGGGAGCAGCACGGAGCGGAAGCACGGCCACGCCCGGGGCACCCAGCGGTAGGCCAGTGAGATCAGCACCAGCGACACACCTGTCAGCACACCCTCGACGACGGTCAGCGCGAGCCACGGCACCGGACCCAGGTAGCGCGCCGTCCACGACACGAGCAGTGAGAAGAGGACCAGACCGTACACCGTCGAGATCAGGAGCGCTCCGCCGAGCCGGCGGCCGTCCAGCACCACCAGCAGGATGGCGACGGCGACGAGCGCGGCCGGCCAGATCGCGACGGCGGGGAATGCCGCACTCATCAGCAGTCCCGCCACCGCGGCCATCCAGACGGCGATCCACAGCGGAATGCGCGGACGCGCCCGTGGACGCTCTCGTCGATGCGCCATCCTCACACCGCCGAGTATGCGACGATTCCCCGGCGGACGCCGTCCAGCGCCCGCCGGGCCGTGCGCGCCAGCTCGTCGTCCTCGGAGACGATCGAGAGCTGATCGAGCAGATCGATCGTCTGCTTCGCCCAGCGCACGAAGTCTCCCGCCGACATGTCGGCGTCCGTCAGCACGCGCTCCAGCGCACCGCCCCGGCACCACGAGTGCATGGCGGATGCCAATCCCGGCGCAAGAGGCTCCGTGCGCGGCAGCGAGAAGTCGTTCTCGATCGTGTCCAGTTCGTCCCACAGTCGCGTCGTCGCGTCGTACGCGATCCGGAAAGCCCCGCGAGGCATCCCCCGCTCCCCCGCGTTCTGCTCGTCGCGTCGGGGCTCGTAGACGAGGCAGCTGGCCATGGCGGCGAGTGAGGGGGCGTCGAGGCTGCGCCACAGCTCCCTTCGCAGCGACTCCGCAACGAGCAGGTCGCGTTCCCCGTAGATGCGGCGCATGGTGCGTCCGGCATCCGTCAGGGTCAGGGCCTCCTCCTCCCCTTCCAGGTATCCCACGACCTGCAGCACGTCGATGACGCGATCGAAGGTGCGCGCCACGGTGCCGGTCCGCGTCTGGATCTGACGCCGGATCCGGTCGGTCTCGCGCTTGAGCCGGAAGTACCGCTCCGCCCAGCGGGCGTGGACCTCCCGCTCCGGGCATCCGTGACAGCCATGTCGCTGCATGCGAGTCCGCAGACCCTGGATCTGGCGGATGCGCTTGTCATGGGTCGAACGGGATCCGCCGGTATCCCTGCGGTTCTTCTTCTCGAGATCGCTGAGCTCACGTCGCATGCCCGCGTACTCCAGGAAGTCGCCGTGCTCGCACTGCATGGGCCCCAGGTAGCCCTCCATCGACGCCTCGGCCTCTTTGACCTTGCGGGCCAGTCCCACCACCGCCCGGTCGGCCTGGAACTGTGCGAAGGAGGACTCCAGGATCTCCCTGGCCCGCGAGCGACCGAAACGTCCGAGGAGGTTGACGGCCATGTTGTAGGTGGGGCGGAAGCTGGAGTTCAGAGGGTACGTGCGCCGCGATGCGAGCGCGGCGACGGCCTGCGGATCCATGCCCTCGCTCCACTGCACGACGGCATGCCCCTCGATGTCGATGCCTCGTCGGCCCGCACGCCCCGTGAGCTGCGTGTACTCCCCCGATGTGATGGCCACCCGGGCCTCGCCGTTGAACTTCTCCATCTTCTCCAGCACGACCGTGCGGGCGGGCATGTTGATGCCCAGGGCGAGGGTCTCCGTGGCGAAGACGGCCTTGACGAGCTTGCGCTGGAACAGCTCCTCCACGACGTCCTTGAAAGCCGGAAGCAGACCGGCGTGGTGCGCGGCGACGCCGCGCTCGAGGTCGTCCCGCCACTGCCAGAACCCCAGCACGTCGAGGTCCTCGTCCTGCAGCGACCTGGTGCGGTCCGTGACGATCTCCCGGATCTCGGTGCGCTCCTCGTGCGAGGTCAACCGGATGCCCGCTCTGCGCACCTGCTGCACGGCGGCGTCGCAGCCGACCCTGCTGAAGATGAAGAAGATGGCCGGGAGCAGGTGAGCACGCTCCAGCAGGCGTACGACGTCGGGCCTGTCCATGCGCTCGATCCGATGCGCCTGGGATGGGCGCAGGGTACGTCCTCCCCCGCGGCTCGGCGGTTGAGACTGCCGCCCGGCGTGCCGTCCGCTGCGGTACTGTCGCGCCCGCCGGTTCCCGTCGTGACGGGAGCCCGCGGAGGAGCGGATGCGGAACAGCTCCTGGTTGACCTGCGCGGTCGCGGCCCCGGCACGGTCGTCGAACAACGGAAGCAGATCGCCCCGTACCAGCACATGCTGCTCCAGCGGGACGGGGCGGGTCTCCGAGACGATGACGTCCGTGTCACCGCGAACGGTGTCCAGCCAGTCGCCGAACTCCTCCGCGTTCGAGACCGTCGCGCTGAGGGCGACCAGGCGCACGTCCTCGGCGAGGTGCAGGATCACCTCCTCCCACACGGGCCCTCGGAATCGGTCGGCGAGATAATGGACCTCATCCATGATCACGTACCGAAGACCGCGGAGCGCATCTGAGCCGGTGTACAGCATGTTGCGCAGCACCTCGGTGGTCATCACCACGACGCGCGCGCTGCCGTTGATGTTGACGTCCCCGGTGAGCAGGCCCACCCGGTCCGCGCCGTACACGTCGACCAGTTCACGGAACTTCTGGTTCGACAGCGCCTTCATCGGCGTCGTGTAGAAGGCCTTGTCGTGCGGCGTCTGCATGGCCAGATGGATCGCGAACTCGCCGACGATCGTCTTGCCCGCACCGGTCGGCGCCGCCACGAGCACGCTCCGCCCCGCTTCCAGCGTCTGGCATGCCTCGACCTGGAACGGATCGAGTTCGAAGCGCTGGGATGCGGCGAACGCAGTGCTGCGGGGGTGCCGTGCGGCGGCCTGTGCCGCCGCGTAGCGCTCAGCGTGCGTCGTCATGCGGCAGAGGCATCGGGATCGAGCCCCGACGCGATCTGCCGGTTGCGCTTGCGCCGGTCGAACAGGAGCGACAGGAGCGCAGCGGCGAAGTACAGCACGATCAGGATCCCCGCGAGCAGGAACATCGAGGTGATGTCGGCCGCCGGCGTCGCGATCGCCGCGAAGAGCGCTGCGACGAGGACGGCGACACGCCAGCCCTTGAGCATCGTCCGCCCGCTGAGCACGCCCGCGATGTTCAACGCCACCATGAAGACGGGCAGCACGAAGGAGACGCCGATGACGAGGATGAACTTGAGGATGAAGTCGTAGTAGTAGTCCGAGTCCAGGAAGTTCTTGCCCACCTCGGGCACGAATCCCGACATGACCTCGATGACGTGCGGGGCGACCCAGATGGCCACGAACCCGCCCGCGAAGAACAGCGGCACGGCGGCGCTCATGAAG
The DNA here is from genome assembly GCF_039539005.1 of Microbacterium soli. Lineage (NCBI taxonomy): Bacteria > Bacillati > Actinomycetota > Actinomycetes > Micrococcales > Microbacteriaceae > Microbacterium > Microbacterium soli. Next base: position 95,166 of record NZ_BAABCP010000002.1, on the reverse strand, counting down.
GCGACCGTGTATTTGATCTCCTTCTTCGTCAGGCCGGGCATGACGAAGGCCCAGATCTGCCACAGCCACACCGGGGCGGACAGCAGCAGGCCGATCGACAGCGCCATCCGGATGCGCAGGTTGAACCCCGAGGTGATCTTGGTGAACATCAGCTCGGCGAATTCCTTGCCGCGTTCCTCGTTGATGATCTCGATGGGGATCGCCATGAACTTGATGACGTGATCGGTGATGATGAACGCGATGACCATGCCCACGGCGAGGCCGATGACCGCGATGATCAGGCGTCTGCGAGCCTCACGGAGGTGCTCGCCCAGCGACATCCGTCGATCGTGCCTCCCTTCGGACGGCGCGTCGACGCTCAGTTCCGTCACGACCTACGAGGCTCGAGGCGGCGTGTCCTGGTCGGCAGGACTCTCGGCCGCCGCGGTCTCGGTGCCGGTCGATGCGGCCGGGGCGCTGTCCGTGCCGGATTCCGGCGCGTCGTCCTCCTTCATCGCCTTCATCTCGCCCTTGAAGACACGAGCGGACTGGCCGAGGCTCTTCGCCAGCGCAGGCAGCTTCGCCGCGCCGAACAGAAGCAGGATGATGATCAGGATGATCCACAGGTGCGGGCCTGCGAAGAGATTGCCCATGGAGAACTCCTCTTGTGGGTCGGTTGCGGTTCAGTCTACCCGGGCATCGTCCGCCCGAGGTACACCATAGAGATCCAGACCGGCTGCCGCCCACTCCCGTGTGGCGGTTCGCGCGCTGGGCGGATCCAGCACCTCCAGCGCACCGCCGAACCGACCGGCGATCCGTTTGACTCCCCGCGGGTCCGCCATGCCGATCCGCACCGTCACACCGGCCTCCGTCCTCTCGATCTCCTCATGGGGGAACGCGCCCAGCAGCAACGGCAGCATCCGCTCCGGCAGTCGCACCGTGACGTGATCGGATGCCGTCCCGCCGCCGATCTCGGCCGGAATCGGTGCGTCGGCGTGCGTGATGGGAATGTCCGTCAGCTGCGGATCGCTCACCCGGTCCAGATGGAACGTGCGCATGGCTTGGCGCAGATGGCACCAGCCCTGCAGGTACCACTGACCGTCGGTCATCTTGAGCTGCAACGGGTCGACGGTCCGGATGGTGGGCTGCGCATCGGGTGCCTGATACCGGAACGACACGGCCACACCGTCGTGCAGCGCGCGGGACACCGCCCGCTGCACCTCCGTGACGCGAACGGGCGCGATCACGAGCTCCGGCGGGGCGTCCGCGGAGCCGCGGGAGAGCTTGGCGATCAGGCCCGAGACCAGCTCCGAATCGGCGACGGCCGGCACCGCCGCGACCAACTGCAGCCCCGCCAGGAGCGCGGCGGCCTCCCGCGCCGTGAAGCGCGGCACCCTGCGCAGCGCGACGTCGTTGGTGATCTCGATGATGTCGTGCTGGTCGAGCAGCTCCCAGTCGATGTCGAACATCTCCTGCGGGAGCTGCCAGTATCCCGCCTCACCGGGCAGACCGATGACGGTGAGCTTCTCCACCATCGCACGCATCTGCGCGCGGGTCACCCCGAACTCTGCGGCCGCCTCGTCGAGGGTGACCTGGCCGCGCTCGAGGAGGTATGGGACGAGCGTCAGGTACAGGCGCACGCGGTCGGCCGCCAGCAGCGGTGCGGTGCTCATGCTCGGCCCTCCGGATGCGCGTGAGAGGCCACGATGGCCTGCAGGCGCTGGATCACGAGGTCACGAAGGTCGTCCGGCTCCACCACGCGCACCTCCGGACCGTAGCCGGCCAGCTCGTCGGCGAAGATGTGCCGGTCCACGTAGCTCACCCTGATGCCCTGCGCGGCCGGCACCGCCCGTCGGCCCAACCGCAGAGCCGCCTCGGTGCCCGGGGTCACCTCCAACAGCGCGGACTGGGAGGCCGCGAACTGTTCGAGGCCCGTCAGCGCCCTGGTGGCGGCACCCTCGCGAGGCGCGGGATCGAAGGTCTTCGCGGTGACCTTCACCTCGCTGATGATGCGGCTGAGCAGGAAGGTGCGCTCGGCGTCGGCATCGACGTCGATGCCGAACAGATGCCAGCGCGACTCGTACTCCACGAGCGCCAACGGGCGAACCCGCCGGTGCGTGGGTGCCGACTCCCCTGGTTTGAGATACTCGAACGCGACGACGCGATTGCGCTCGATCCCCTCCTGAAGCGCCGGAAAGGCGGGGTCCCGCGTGTCGATGCGCGGAGCGAAGCCGATGATGGGCTCGTCGCCGTCGATGCCCAGCGCGCGGATCTTGCGGACCCCGGCCTGCGCATCCGCGGACACCGACTCACTGCGCCACACGCTGCCGGCGAGTTTGAGCACCGCCAGTTCCGCCGCGGTGAACTCGATGTCGGGCGGGAGGTCGTACTCCGCCTGCGGGATGCGGTACCTGGCCTCGCGGAGATCCTGCGGGTCGGCAGGGTCGCCGATGGTCTCGACGGGCATCCCCAGCGCCCGCAGATCCTCCTTGTCCCGCTCGAACATCTTCTCGAGCGAGTCGACGCTCTTTCCCTCCTCGATCCGCTGACGATAGCCGGAGACGTTGTCGAGGATCTGCTTCTTGGTCAGCCCGATCTCCGTGGCCATCAGCGCCACGACGAGGTTCGTCAGGCGCTCCTCCGCGGGGATCCGCGCCGGGGTCATCCCCGGACCAACTCCGGGGGGAGGATACCGAGGACGTCGACGACGTACGCGGTGGCATCCGCGTCCTCACCGGGGACGATCACCAGCAGCTGCGAGCCGACCGTCGCCGCCGACACCGCATCCATGACCTCTTCGGGCAGTGCGGAGCCGTCGAACACGACGCCGGAGTCCCAGGACGAGCGGGTGACGGTCCGATCGGTCCAGTCCACCGCCGTGTACTGGAACATCGCGGTGCCGTCGCCGACAGCGTCCGCCCGCCCTTCGATGAGCGTCTGCGTGACGGCCTTCTTCGGTGCTGCCGCATCCGGGATGATGATGCCGGGGCGGCCGTCAGCGGCACGCACCACCGTCGGCAGGCCGTGCGCGTCGTTGAAGACGTCGCGCCCCTCTGCGTGGGGAAGCAGCACCTCCTGGATGTCGATGGTGCCGACCAGACCACTGTCGGGTCGCAGGCCCGCCTGCTCCGCCATGCCGTCGGGGAGATCCCCGGCGGGCACCGCGAAGGCGACTCGCGACCCCTCCGCGGCGCATGCGAGGGCGGCGCCGCCCGCACCCAGCTGCGCGTCCATCAGGTCGGAGGACCAGATCACGGGAGCGGTCTGGAGCACCTGCCCGGTCGACCCGCTCAGCAGCGTGACGACGGCGACGACGTTCTGCTGGGGCGTGCGGACGACGGGACCCTCGCCCGCGACGAGGTCGGCGTGCAGCACCTGCGAGGTCACCACGGGCGAGGTGAGGTTCACGGTGGGCGAGCCGATGTCACCCGTCGCGTTCACCGCCATCTCCAGTGCGCGCGAGTCGCCGCGCGCACACCCGGGGTCGCTGGTTGCCGGAGCCGACCCGCACCCGGTCAGGACGAGAGCGGACAGGGCGAGAGCGGACAGGGCCGCGGTCGTTTTACGCACGCGCCCCAGTCTATTCCGAAGCCGCGGCGTCCTCACGCGACGCGGCCGCGTAGCGCGCACCTTCGGCTGCCCTCCGGGCCTCGCGAACGCGCTTGCGCAGGTTCTTGTCGGTGATCTCACGGTCTCCGAGGGCGCCCGGGGTCCACAGTTCGACGTCCTCGTCGCCGTAGCGGGTCTTCGAGGCGCGGCGCCGCACATCCGGCAGCACGGCGCCCGGTGCCAGACGGCGGGCGGTGACCAGGAAGCCGGTGTGCGCGACCATGCGGTGATCGGGTCGCACGGCGAGGCCCTCCACATGCCAGCCCCGCACCATCGTCTCGGAGGCCTCCGGGTCGGTGAACAGGCCCATCCCGCGAATGCACTCGGCGATCCTGGACAGCTGCGTGACGGTCGCCACGTAGCAGATGACCACGCCTCCGGGCGTGAGCGCATCCGCTACGGCGCCCATGCACTCCCAGGGCGCGAGCATGTCGAGGACCACCCTGTCGACGGAACCGGTCGCGACCTGCGCGGGCAGCTGCTCGGCGAGATCCCCGATGGTGACGCGCCAGTTGGTCGGGAGCTTCCCGAAGAACGTCTCCGCGTTGGCCTTCGCGACCTCGGCGAAGTCCTCCCTGCGCTCGAACGAGGTCAGTCGCCCCTCGGCGCCGATCGCCCGCAGCAGAGCCAGCGAGAGGGCACCGGACCCCACGCCGGCCTCGACCACCACCGCACCGGGGAAGATGTCGGCCTGCATGACGATCTGCGCGGAGTCCTTCGGGTAGACGATCGCCGCGCCTCTGGGCATCGACATCGCGAAGTCACGGAGCAGCGGGCGGAGTGCCAGGTAGTCGTGCCCTCCGCTGTTGGTGACCACAGAGCCGTCCGGCTGTCCGATGAGCGCGCTGTGGGCGAGCTCGCCGTGGTGGGTGTGCAGCTTCCCGTCCGCACGGAGCGTGATGGTGTGCATCCTGCCCTTGGGCCCGGTCAACTGCACGCGGTCGCCCTCCCGGAACGGGCCTCTGGGCCGGCTCGCGTCCACTATGCGGCCTCTTTCGAGTGGCGTGCGTGCAGCGCACGGATGTCGGCGACGGTGCGTCCGTCGAGACTCGGCCACAGCTCGTGCGCCGCCGACCCGTCCAGCGGGACGATGTGCGGAACACCGAGGGTCACCGCTCCGGATGCCCGCCCTGCGGCGACTCCCGTCATCGAGTCCTCGATGACCACGGCATCCGCGATGTCGATCCCCAGCATCCGCGCCGCCTGCAGATACGGATCCGGATGAGGTTTCGGCCGGGGCGCCTCATCGCCGCCGAGGACGAGTTCGAACGCCGGGAAGTCGATGAGGGCGACCACCTCCCGCGCCATGCGCTTCAACGACATCGTCACGAGAGCGGACGGGATGCCCTCCGCCTTCAGCTCCGAGAGCAGTGCGCGCGCACCGGGCCGGAACGGGACGCCCTCGGTCCGCAGCCGGGCGGCGACATCGTCGGTGAGGCGCTGCACGATGGCATCCGCCTCCATGCGCACGCCATGGCGCTGCAGGATCACCGCACTGCCGTGCAGACCGCTGCCGACCAGCTCCAGCGCGTCCTCGTGGGTCCAGGTGCCGCCGTAGAACTCGACCAGGGCCGTCTCGGCGCTCATCCAGTACGGCTCGGTGTCGACGAGGGTTCCGTCCATGTCCCACAGGACTGCGCTGGGCTTGCTGCTCACTGAACCCATGCTAGCCGGGCACTCCGATGAGACGTCTGACACCCCGCACCGGCGTCGGGAAGCTAGCCTGGAGGAATATCCCCGGGGCCGCAGACAGGGTTTCGGGTCGCACAGGAAGGGGAACGGTGGACGTTCTCGGCTCACGGATCATCGTCGCCGCGTTCGACGGCTGGAACGACGCCGGCGAGGCTGCCAGCGGCGCCATCGCCGCGCTGCGCGGCACCGGCTCATACGAGCGGGTGCACACCGTCGACCCCGAGCTGTACTTCGACTACCAGTACACCCGCCCGTCGACGCGGACCGACGCATCGGGACGCCGTCGGCTGCAGTGGCCGGAGGCCGCCCTGTGGCGCCCCACAGCCGTCACCGACGGACCCGAGCTGTGGCTGCTCACCGGCGCCGAGCCCGCCCGTGCCTGGCAGGCCTTCGCCACGGAGCTCCTCGACGTCGCCCTGCGGGATGACGTCACGGGGCTGATCACCCTCGGCGCGATGCTCTCGGATGTCCCGCACACCCGGCCGATCTCCATCTTCGCCGCCAGCCAGAACGACCGGGTCCGCGAGGCGCACGGCCTGGACAAGTCGACCTACGAGGGGCCCGTGGGCATCCTCAGCGTGTTCGAGCACTTCGCCGAGGACTCCGGCATCCCCACGGCGAGCCTATGGGCGAGTGTGCCGCACTACGTCGCCTCCGCGACGCCGTCGCCGAAGGCGACCCTGGCGCTGCTGGACAGGCTCGAGGAGCTCACCGGCGTGGGGCCCGCGCGCGAGCATCTGCGCACCGAGGCCGCCGCGTGGGAGGCGTCGATCGACGCCGCGGCCGCCGAGGACGACGACATGACCGAGTACATCCGTCAGCTGGAGCGCACCAGGGACACCTGGGACTCGCCGGATGCCTCCGGGGATGCCATCGCGCAGGCCTTCGAGCGCTATCTGCGCCGGCGCGGCGACGGCTCCGACAAGCGCTGAGAGCCGTCGACCCCGGCTCCGGAGACGCGCCGGACGCGCCGATCAGCTCGGTGCGAGCAGCCCGGTGGACAGCAGCGCGATGAGGACGCCGCCCAGCAGCACGCGGTAGATGACGAACGGCAGGAAGCTGCGTTTGGAGATCCAGTTCATGAAGAACGCGATGACCCCCAGCGCGACCACGAAGGCGATGCCCGTGGCCGCGAAGGTCTCCCACAGGCTGAAGTACTGGTCGGCATCGCCGCCGTGCTTGACCAACTGGTAGAAGCCGCTGCCGAACACTGCGGGGATGGCCAGCAGGAATGCGTATCGTGCGGCGGCCGCGCGTTCGTAACCGAGGAACAGCCCCATGGTGATCGTGCCGCCGGACCGGGAGACGCCCGGCACCAGCGCGAGTGCCTGCGCGATGCCGTATGCGATGCCGTGCGGGTAGGTGAGCTGGTCGAGCCTCCGCCGCTTGGCGCCGATGTGGTCGGCGATGCCGAGGAGCAGTCCGAACCCGATCAGCATGATCGCGACGATCCACAGAGAGCGCAGGGTCGTCTCGATCCGGTCCTGGAGGGCCAGTCCCAGCGCGACGATCGGGATGCTGCCGAGGATGATGAGCCACCCCATCCGGGCATCCGGGTCGTCCCGTGGCACCCCGCCGGACAGAGACCGGAACCACCGTCCGATGATGCGGACGATGTCGCGCCAGAAGAACACGACGACGGCGGCCTCGGTGCCGATCTGCGTGATGGCGGTGAACGCGGCTCCCGGGTCCTCCCCCGAGGGCAGCAGTGCGCCGACGATGCGCAGGTGGGCGCTGGAGGAGATCGGCAGGAACTCGGTGAGTCCCTGGACGACGCCGAGGAAGAGTGCTTCGAGCAGATTCATGCGTGCTTTCTGGAGATCATGCGGCGGTGTGCCGAGAACGGATGCCGCTCAGCAGCTGCGCAGCAGATCGGCCAGCACACGACGGCCGAACTCAAGCGATTCTAGGGGAACGCGCTCGTCGACCCCGTGGAACATTCCTGTGAAGTCCAGATCAGCAGGCAGCCGCAGCGGGGCGAAGCCGTAGCCCGTGATGCCGAGGGACGCCAGCGCCTTGTTGTCGGTGCCCGCGCCCAGCAGGTACGGGATCACGGGCACACCCGGATCATGACGACCGAGGGCGGCGACCATGGCATCCACCAGTTTCCCGCTGAAGGGGGTCTCCATGCCGATGTCGCGCACGACGGTCTGGATCTCGATGTCGTCGCCGACGATCTCCTGGAGTCGTGCGAGGACGTCGTCCTCGGTGCCGGGGATGACGCGGACGTCGACGAGAGCCTCGGCCGTGGCGGGGATCACGTTGTGCTTGTAGCCGGCTTGCAGGACCGTGGGGTTGGCGGTCGTGCGGAAGGTGGAGCGCAGGAACGCCTCGGCGGGGCCCGCCGCAGCGGCCAGTGCGTCGGGATCGTCGACAGGGCGTCCGCTCAGCTCGCCGAGCCCCTGGAGCAGGGCCCGGGTGGTCGGGGTCAGCCGGATCGGCCAGCGCGTGCGCCCGATGGCCAGGACCGCCTCGGCGAGCCTCGTGATCGCGTTCTCCTCGTGGTACCGGCTGCCGTGCCCCGCCCTCCCCTTCGCGACCAGTCGGAGCCACATCAGCGCCTTCTCACCCACCTGCAGCAGGTAGGCGCGGTGATCGTCCACGGTGATCGAGTAGCCGCCGACCTCGCTGATGGCCTCGGTGGCTCCTGCGAACCACTCCGGTCGATCACGGACGACGAGCCCGGAGCCCTCGACGCCGCCGTTCTCCTCGTCGGCGAAGAAGGCGAGGATGAGGTCCCGTTCGGGCTGCTCGCCCGCACGCAGCAGATCCGCAACGGCGGTGAGGATCATGGCGTCCATGTTCTTCATGTCCACGGCGCCCCTCCCCCACAGCATGCCGTCCCGCACGACTCCGGCGAACGGGTCGACGCTCCACTCTTCGGCCACGGCCGGCACCACATCGAGGTGTCCGTGCACGACGAGAGCGGGGCGCCGGGGATCGCGACCGGGCACGCGTGCCATCACGTTCGTCCGCCGCGGGAGGGGCTCGTAGTACTCGGGCTCCAGCCCCAGAGACTCCAGATGGGCGCCCACGTACTCCGCCGCCTCCCGCTCCCCTTCGGACCTGCCGCCGCCGTGGTTGGACGTGTCGATGCGGATGAGGTCGCGAGCGATCCGTGCGACTTCGGGCAGGGGCGAATCTGACATGTGCTCAGGCTATCGAAGAGCGTGCCACGCCCGAGCGTCGGATCGTTTCGTGCCACGGTTCATGCCGTGCTAGAGTCGTTCTTCGGTCGGCAACGACCATTGCGCGGGTGGCGGAATAGGTAGACGCGCTAGCTTGAGGTGCTAGTGCCCGCATAGGGCGTGGGGGTTCAAGTCCCCCCTCGCGCACGTCGTGAGATCAGCCTCTGATCAGGAGTTCCAGACTCCGGGTCAGGGGCTGATCCCGTTCCAGGCACGAGAAGAAGCGCGACGGCTGGCCGACGCTGACGGAGAAGCGATCGAACAGCCGGGCGGCCGAGCGCCGGTGCGTGCCGGGTGCCGGTAGCGTTGGGGCATGGGAGGGTCAGGAGCCGCCATGCGCATCGCGGTGATCGGTGCAGGGGTCGGCGGGCTCGTCTTCGCCGCCGGAACGCAGGCCGATGGCCATGAGGTGACGGTCTTCGAGCGCCGGCGGTCGTCGGATCCCGCCGGTGCCGGATTGACGCTCTTCGGCAACGCGTTCGCCGCCCTCGACATCCTGGGGCTCGGTGATGCCGTCCGCGACGTCTCGAGCAGCACCATCGCGACGATGCGCGCGGGTCAGCGGACGCCTTCGGGTGCATGGCTGACCACGCTTCCCCCGAGTGCCGTCGCGTCCATGCGCAGCATCCACCGCGCGCAACTGCATCGTGCTCTCATCGACCAGCTCGCGCCGACCACCGTGCGGACCGGCAGGACGGCCACCGTGCCCTCGGACGGCTCGCCCCGTGTCGCGGCGGGCGGCGAGTTCGAGGAGTTCGACCTCGTCGTCGCGGCGGACGGCATCCGCAGTCGAACGCGCACCGGCCTCGGCCTCGACACGGGCCTCCGCTACGCGGGATGCACGGCCTGGCGGGGTATCACGGCCGAGCCCGTCGACATCCGCGAGGAGGCCGGCGAGACCTGGGGCCGTGGTCGGATCTTCGGTGTCGTGCCGCTGCGCGACGGCCGGATCTACTGGTTCGCGACGGCGAACGCTCCCGCGGGCACGAGGTTCGAGGACGAGCACGGGACCGTCCTCCGCCTGTTCGAAGACTGGCATGATCCCATCCCTGCCTGCGTCCGTGCGACCCCGGCAGGAGCGGTCATTCGACACGATCTCCACGACCTCGCCGAGCCGCTCCCGTCGTTCGTCCGCGGACGCACAGCGCTGCTGGGCGATGCCGCCCACGCGATGACCCCGAACCTCGGGCAGGGCGCGGGACAGGCGATCGAGGACGCCGCGACCCTCGCCGTCCTGCTGAGAGGGTGCGGTGAGGGTGGGCTCGACACCGCGCTGGCCGACTATTCGCGACTGCGGCGGCAGCGGACCCGTGCGATCGCCCGGCGCTCGCGAATGGCCGGCCGCGTGGCGCAGGCGGAAGGACGCCTGTCGGCGAGCCTGCGTGATGCCGCGCTGAGGCTCACGCCCGGCGCGGTCCTCAGCGGGCTGAGCCGTCGCATGCAGGACTGGGCGGCTCCGACTCCCTCGCGTCTCGCCCCAGCGCATCACCCCGGTGACGCGGTGGTGTGAGGGCGATGATCCGCCCTCACACCACCGCGTGAACCCCGGACAGCTCCAGGACGCGACCCCACACCCGCTGGGCGACACCGGGCTCCGGCGTGCGCGTGCGCGGATCGGAGGCCACGAGGACAGGCGCGCCGCGCATGCCCTCCCGCGGCGCGAAATAGTCGCCTCCCTCAGCGTCCGGGTCCGAAAGGGCTCTCACACCCGACCACGCCGCGGCGTCCTTGCCCTGCGCCCATGGTGTGAACGGGTTGCGCCGGCGCCGCACGCCGTCACCACTGATCCCCTGTCGCGACGGAGTCTTCGCGTCCACCCCCACTCCAGGACGAGTGATGATCGAGGACACCGGAAGGCCCGCCGCACGGAGACGCCGATCGAGCTCGTGGGCGAACACCTCCGTCGCCGTCTTCGCCTTGGTGTAAGCGCCCACCCCCGTGCGCGGGGTCTTCTCGAGGTCGGTCACGGACATCCCGAACCTGGTCACGAATCCTGTGGACGCGTGAACGATGCGGGCCGAATGGCCGAGGTCCTGTCGAGCCAGACGCGGCAGCAGCGCCATCGCCAGGGCCGCGTTGGCGATCATGTGGGCTCCGACCATGAGCGGCAGCCCGTCGTGCGTGCGCGCGCGCGTGGAGAAGTTCATGGGCCCGCCGTTGAGGAAGACGCCGTCCAGCCGCGGGAGCTCCGCCAGCGCGGCACCGGCGGCGGCGACGGAGTCGAGGGAGGTGAGATCCAGACGGACCGAGCGGACCGATGCCCCGGGTACGTGAGAGCGGAGCACCTCCTGCGTGTGCTGCATCCGTTCCTCGGATCGCGAGACGAGCACCACCTCCGCGCCGGCGGAGGCCAGCTGCTCGGCCGCGAAGTAGCCGATCCCGCCGGTCGAGCCGGTGACGGCATGCACCTGGCCCGACAGATCGGGCAGTGCGTTCGGGTTCCAGTTCATGGGTTCTCCTGTAAGTGGATGAATGATCCGTTTTATTCACTGTAACCGGATATGTCATCCGATTAGGTATCATGACGCTGTGAATCAGCTCCGCTCCGACGCAGCGCGCTCCCGAGAGCGCATTCTCGACGCAGCACGAAGGGTGCCCCTCGTCGACCTGCGGCTCAACGATCTGGCACGTGACGCCGGCGTCGGCGTCGGCACGGTGTACCGCCATTTCCCGACCGTGACCGCGCTGCTGGAGGCCCTGCACCGGGAACCGCTCGAACAGCTCGTCGAGAGCGCCCGTCGGGCTGCGCAGTCCGACGACCCCGCCTCAGCGTTCACCGACCTGATCCGCGCCGGAACGAGTGCGCAGCTCGCTCACGAGGGTCTGCAGGCCGTCCTCACCGCCCCGGATGCGTCCGAGGAGGTGTCCGCGCTGCGGGAAGAGCTCCACCGCTGCGCGGCACAGGCGCTGGACGCCGCCATCGCGCACGGGCAGGTGCGCGACGAGCTGACGGTCTCGTCGGTGCTGCGTCTCGTGTGCGGCATCGAGCACGCGGTGCGCCTGGGGGACGGCGAGGACCGCGAGCTGCTGCAGGATGTCCTGATCTCAGGTCTGCTCGCGCCGCGGCCCTGACGGGCGCGCCCGTCCGCCCTCCGCGGTCACCGGATGCTCACACCGCGCCGACGCCGAAGACCAGGCCCAGGGCATACGTCACGGCCGCGGCCCCGAAACCGATCGCGAGCTGCCGCAGCGCGCGCTTGAGCGGCGGCCCGCCGGAGAGGATGCCGACCATCGCGCCGGTGCCCAGCAACGCGACGCCGACCAGGACGAGGGCGAGGATGATGGCCCCGGTTCCCGACATCCCGAACAGCCACGGCAGCACGGGCACGATCGCGCCGGAGGCGAACAGCAGGAAGCTGGACAGCGCTGCCGTCCAATCCCTGCCGACGATGTCGTGGTCGCCGTGCACGCCGATCGGACCGGTGACATCACGACGGATGCCGGCCTGCGCCGCCGCGACGACTCGTGTCGCGCGGGCCAGCGACTCCTGCTCGCTCATGCCTCGCGCGCGATACACCAGCGCCAGTTCGTTCTCGTCGATGTCCAGGTCGCCCGCAGCGGCATCCGCATCCCCGCTCTCCTCGGTCGATGCCAGGAGCTCGCGCTGCGACCGCACCGACACGAACTCGCCCGCCCCCATCGACAGCGCGCCGGCGAGCAGACCCGCGATGCCGCTGAACAGGACCAGTCCGGACCCGACACCCGTCGCACCGATCCCCAGCACCAGCGCGAGGTTCGAGACCAGCCCGTCATTGGCGCCGAACACCGCGGCGCGGAACGATCCGGACAGCCGCCGCCGGCCACGGGCGGCAAGACCCCGGACCACCTCATGATGGACCTTCTCGTCGGCGCGCATCGCCGCTGTCGCGTGCACTTCGGCGTCGTACGGTGAGCGCGCCTCCGCGCTCTGCGCGAGCGCGAGCACGAAGATCGACCCGAAACGACCCGCCATCCAGCCCAGCATCCGTGACCGGAGCCCCGCCTTCGGGAGCCGCGCGGGTTCTTCGCCGCCGAGCAGGGTGAGCCAGTGCTGCTCGTGCCGACGCTCCGCATCAGCCAGCCCGAGCAGGATCTCCCGCTCCTCGCCCTCCCGACGTCCGGCCAGGCGGGAGTAGACGGCCCCCTCCGCACGCTCCTCGACCAGGTAGCGCGCCCACTGCCTGCGATCCGCTTCCGTGGGCACTGCGCTCTCCGACATCCATCCTCCGGTCTCCGACTGACATTCCACCGTATCCGGACAGCAGTGCGCGATCCGCACCAGGACGCGGATTGACAGCTTTTCGGATGCCCCAAAACCGCCCTTCCGACGCCTGCTCGGCAGTCACAGCGCCTCTGCTTCGGCCGACGTGACACGAACACGCAGCCGAGGTGAGCGGTGAGAGGCGAGTTGCGGGCCTCAGGCGCGCACGCGCTTGCGCAGCAGGTCGATGCGGGATTGCAGCTGGGTCACCGTCGCCTGTGCGACCGCCGGCCCTCCGCAGGTGCGGCGCAGTTCGGCGTGCACGGCTCCGTGCGGCTGGCCGCTCTGACGCGCGTACAGCCCGACCAGACTGTTGAGGAGCTGGCGCTGTTCACGCAGCGTGCGGTGCAGAGGCGCGGGCAGCGTCGTCTCCCGCTCCGGCTCGGCGGCCTCTCGCTCCTGTCTGAGCCGACTCTGCCGGGCCTGGCGCTGCATGAGCAGCTCGTGGACGTGCTCGGGGTCGAGCAGTCCCGGCAGACCGATGAACTCCTCCTCCTCGGGGGTGCCGGGTTCGGCGAGCTGGCCGAACTCGTGTCCCTCGAAGACGACCCTGTCGAAGTGTGCCAACGAGGAGATCGCCTGATAGCTGAACTCCTGCGTCAGCGCATCCGAGGCATCCTCCTCACGGTTCGCGCTCTCCAGCAACGAGTCGTCCAGGCCGTCGTCATCCTTGCCCACCCGATCCAGCGCATGGTCGCGCTCCCGCTCCATCTCGTTCGCCAGAGTCATCAGCACCGGGACATTCGGCAGGAACACGCTGGCTGCCTCACCGCGGCGACGAGCTCGCACGAAGCGGCCGATCGCCTGCGCGAAGAACAGCGGCGTCGAGGAGGACGTCGCGTAGACTCCGACGGCGAGCCGCGGGACGTCCACACCCTCCGAGACCATCCGCACCGCGACCATCCAGCGCCGGGTGCTCTGGCTGAACCTGTCGATGCGCTCCGATCCCGAGCTGTCGTCGGAGAGCACGACGGAGGGCTGCTCGCCGGTCATCCGGTGCAGGATCGCCGCATAGGCGCGCGCCACGGTCTGATCGGTGGCGAGCACCAGCCCTCCGGCATCCGGAATGTGGCGCCGGATCTCCGTGAGGCGGCGATCCGCAGCGGACAGCACCGCGGGCATCCACTCCCCCTCCGGATCCAGCGCCGTGCGCCAGGCCTGGGAGGTCACGTCCTTCGTGTTGTCCTGACCGAGATGCGCCTCCAGTTCGTCCCCCGCGCTGGTGCGCCAGCGCATCTTCCCCGAGTACATGTGGAACAGGACCGGGCGCACGACGCCGTCGGCGAGTGCACGACCGTATCCGTAGCTGTAGTCGGTGCGGGAGACGCGCGCTCCGGATTCATCGGGCAGGTACTGCACGAACGGGATCGGCGCGGTGTCGCTGCGGAACGGCGTCCCCGACAGCAGCAGCCGCCTGCGTGCCGGGCCGTAGGCATCACGGATCGCATCGCCCCAGCTGAGAGCGTCGCCGCCGTGGTGGACCTCGTCGAGGATGACCAGCGTCTTCGCATCCTCCGTCAGATGCCGGTGCACGCTGGAGCGCGCGGCGACCTGCGCATAGGTCACCACCACCCCGTGATACTGCCGGGAGGGCGCCCAGTGGCTGTTGCGGAAACGCGGGTCCAGACGGATGCTCACGCGCGCCGCCGCATCCGCCCACTGCGTCTTCAGATGCTCGGTCGGGGCGACCACGATCACCCGATTCACCTCGCCCATCCGCAGGAGCTCGACGGCGAGCGTCAGCGCGAAGGTCGTCTTCCCCGCGCCGGGCGTCGCGGCGACGAGGAAATCCCGCTGGTCCACCCGGTAATACTCCTCGAGCGCCTCCCGCTGCCAGGCTCGGAGCTTGTCCGCGGTCCCCCACGGGGCGCGCTGGGGGAAGGACGGGGAGAGCATCGAGTCAACGATAATCCAGACCGCAGACGCTGATCGGCGCAGTGCCCCCGCACCGCGAGTATGCTCTCACCGGTGCCGCCACGAGCGGCGCGGAGAAGTCGAAGGAGCACACGATGGTCGACCAGGATTCGTCCCGCACCCCATTCGTCCCGAATGAGGGCCCGCACCCGTGGCGACGTTTCGTCGCCGTCGGGGACTCCTTCACCGAGGGCATCGGAGACCCCGACCCCGCAGAACCCGATGGGCATCGCGGCTGGGCGGATCGCGTCGCCGAGGTCCTGTCCAGAGACGTCGAGGACTTCGCGTATGCCAACCTCGCGGTGCGAGGGAAGCTGATCGGTCAGATCGTCGCCGACCAGATCGAGCCGGCAGTCGCCCTCAATCCCGACCTCATCTCGATCTGCGCGGGTGGGAACGACGTGATCCGCCCCGGCACGGACCCCGACGAGATCGCCCAGCAGCTCGAGGGCGCCGTGGCACGGCTCTCCTCCACGGGCGCGGCCGTCATCCTGTTCACCGGCATCGACACCGCTTTCACACCGGTCTTCCGCCCGTTCCGCGGCAAGGTCGCCATCTACAACGAGAACGTCCGCGCGATCGCGGAGCGGTACGACTGCATCGTCGCCGACCAGTGGGCGCTCAAGGTCGTGCAGGATCCCCGGTTCTTCGACGACGATCGGCTGCACTTCAATCCCCTCGGTCATCATGAGATCGCCCGCATGGTGCTCCGTGCGCTGAATGTGCCGAACGACCTGCAGCCCATGCAGCCGGGTCCCCTGCCCGCCCGCACCTGGCGGGAGGCCCGAGCCGACGACATCGGCTGGGCGCGCGAGCACCTCGTGCCCTGGGTGCTGCGCAGGCTGCGCCACCAGTCCTCCGGGGATCACATCGTCGCCAAGCGTCCCGAGCCCGCACCCGTCCGGCGCCCGGACTCCGAGGACTGAAGTCCGACGACGGGTCGCGCCCGTCGCCCCTCAATGCGTCAGCGCCCACAGCGCGACGGCGGCGGCGGAGGCGACGTTGAGCGAATCGACACCGCCGAGCATCGGGATGGTGACCACGTCGTCAGCGGCGGCCAGCGCGTGCGAGCTGAGCCCGTCACCCTCCGTGCCCAGCACGAGCGCCACCCTCTCGGGGCGTGCCGCGGCGTACTCGTCCAGCGGTGTGGCTCCCTCGCGCAGCGCGAGTGCCGCCGTCCGGAATCCCGCCGTGCGCAGAACGGGCCCCGCCTCGTCCCATTCGCCGATCCGGGTCCACGGCACCTGGAACACCGTGCCCATGCTCACCCGCACGCTGCGCCGATACAGCGGATCGGCGCAGCGCGGCGTCACGAGCACCGCATCCGCGCCCAGCGCGGCGGCGGCGCGGAACGCCGCACCCACGTTGGTGTGATCGGACACGTCCTCCAGCACCAGCACCAGCCGCGCGTCGTCCAGGACGTCCGCGACGACCGGGAGGACCGGACGCTGCATCGCCGCCAGTGGCCCGCGGTGGATCGCGAATGCCGTGACCCGCTCGCTGACATCCGCGGAGACCACGTAGACGGGGACGTCCAGACCGTCGAGCGCTTCACCCACGGCATCCGTCCACCTGGGCTGGGTGAGCACCGACCTGGGGACGTGCCCCGCCTGCACTGCCCGTGCGATGACCTTGACGGACTCGGCCATGTACAGGCCGCCCGCCGGCTCGCGCACCCGTCGCAGGGCGGTGTCGGTCAACGAACGGTAGTCGTCGAGTCTGGGATCCGAGGCATCGTCGACGGGCACCAGCTGCATCCCTCCACTCTCGCAGACCCGGGCTTCTTCCACGTTCGCTCGCCGTAGACTTCCCCCGTGCACCCCGATGACACGACCGCCGTCCCCGCCGAGGATGACGAGGTGCTCGACCGGGTGCGCGCCGCGGCCGCGCTGCTGGCGGGACGCAGAATCGCCGTACTCACCGGTGCGGGCATCTCCACCGACTCCGGCATCCCCGCCTATCGCGGTGCGGGCGCCCGGCCCCGGGCGACCCCGATGACCATCCAGACCTACCTCGGCGACGCGGGCGCGCGCCGGCGCTACTGGCTGGGCGGCCACCTGGGCTGGCGGGCGTTCACCTCACCCGACCCGAACGCCGGTCATCTGGCGCTCGCACGGCTGGAGCGCACGGGTGCGGTCACCGGCGTGGTGACGCAGAACGTGGACGGCCTGCACCTGCGCGCGGGCAGCACGCGGGTCGTCGAGCTGCACGGCACCATGCATCGCGTGCTGTGCCTGAGGTGCGGTCAGGTCCTCGATCGTCGGGCCGTCGCGGAGCAGCTCGAGAAGCTCAACCCCTGGGTGCGCATTCCTGAGCGGATCGCACTGAACCCCGACGGGGATGTCACGCCGGAGAGCACCCGCGGCTTCGTCATCCCGCCGTGCACGGTGTGCGCGGGGATGCTCAAACCGGAGGTCGTCTTCTTCGGCGAGTTCGTCCCCGCCGCGCGGTTCCGCGCCGCGGAGTCGCTGGTGGGAGCCTCGGACGCCCTGCTGGTGGCGGGGACCTCGTTGACGGTGAACTCCGGCATCCGCATCATCGAGCGCGCCCGGCGCCGCGGCATCCCCCTCGTGATCGTCAATCGCGAGCCGACGAGGGCGGATGCGTGGGCGGATGCCGTGATCGCCGGCGGCACGTCATCCGTGCTGAGCGCTCTCGCAGATCGACTCGATAGGGTCGAGGCGTGACACTCATCTCCCTCGTGCGCCATGGTCAGACCGACTGGAACCTGGAGCGCCGCATCCAGGGTGCCACCGACATCCCCCTGAACGACACCGGGCGGGCCGATGCCCGTGCGGCCGCGGAGGCGCTCGCCGCCGGCCGCCATGACGCCGTGTACACCAGCCCGCTGATCCGTGCGCAGGAGACCGCGCAGATCATCGCCGCACGCCTGAGCCTGCCGGAGCCCGCCATCACGCGGGGTCTGCGGGAGCGGGAGTTCGGTGTGGCGGAGGGCATCGGAGTGTCCGACTACCTGGCACGCTACGGCGACTGGCAGTCCGAGGTTCCCGGCGCCGAGACGCTCGACGAGGTGCGCGACCGTGCACTGGACTCGCTCGAGCGCATCGCCCGCGCCGCCAGGCGCCGGTCCGCACCGGCCGCGGAATCGATCGTGGTGGTCACGCACGGCGGAGTGATCCGCGCGCTGCTCATGCACGTGTCCGGCGGCACCCTTCCCCGGGAGGGCGAGCCGATCCGCAACGGCTCCGTACACAGGTTCGTCGCCGAGCGCAGCACGCTGAGGTTCCTGGAGCCGATCGTCGGGTGAGCGGTGGCGCGGCGGATCGCCTGCCGCTCGTCGCGGATGCCCGCCTCACGCCTGCCCGAGGATCGCACGGGCCTGCCGCAGCAGCGGCTCGTCGACCATCCGACCCCGGTAGCTGAACACGCCGCGCTGCCCCTCGGCGGCCGCGAGCACGGCACGCGCCCACTCCCGTGAATCGGCATCGGGTCGGTACGCGTCGCGGATCACGGGGACCTGCTTGGGGTGGATGCAGGCGGTGGCCCGGAATCCGGATGCCGCCGCATCCGAGGCCTCCGCTGCCAGCCCGGCCTCATCGTCGATGTCCAGGTGCACGGCGTCGATCGCCGCGCGCCCGTGCCCCGCGGCGGCGAGCAGCGTCGCCGCGCGCGCATGCCGGGCGATGTCCCGGTATGAGCCGGAGTCGAACCGGCTGGAGGTGCCGCCGAGGGAGGCGACGAGATCCTCGGCGCCCCACATCAGTGCCGCGACACGTGGGTGCGCGGCGATCTCGGCGACGCGCAGCACGCCGGCGGCCGTCTCGCACAGTGCGATGAGCGCGTACGACTCGTCGAAGGCATCGAGTGCCGCAGGGTCCTCCGTCTTGGCCACCATGACGTTGCGGAACGGCGTGCGGGTCAGCGCCGCCAGATCGGCGGTGAACTCCGCAGAGGCGGGAGCATTGACCCGCACGACCACGCGCGCCGGGTCGAGGTCGGTGGAGATGATGTTCTCCCTCGCCTGCGCCTTCGCCTCGGGAAGGACCGCGTCCTCGAGATCGAGGATGACGGCGTCGGCTTTCGACAGCGCGCCGGCGAATCGCTCGGGCCGGTCGGCGGGGCAGAACAGCAGCGCCGGCCCGAGGTCGAAGCGGTCAGGCGGGGGGATGTCGGCCATGCACGTACCCTAACCGGCGATGCCGAGTGTGCGGGCGATGACCAGCAGCTGCACCTCGCTGGTGCCCTCGCCGATCTCGAGGATCTTCGAGTCGCGGTAGTGCCTGGCCACCGGGTACTCGTTCATGAAGCCGTTCCCGCCGAAGATCTGCGTGGCATCGCGTGCGTTGTCCATCGCGGCCTCGCTGGAGACGAGCTTGGCGATCGCGGCCTTCTCGGCGAAGGGCCGCCCCGCGTCGCGCAGCCGAGCGGCATGGTGCCAGGCGAGCCGTGCGGTGTGCACCCGCGCGCGCATGCGGGCGAGGGTGAACTGGGCGTTCTGCCTGGTGCTCAGCGCCGCGCCGAACACCGTGCGCGAGCGCGCGTAGTCGACGGCCGATTCCAGGCATCCCTCCGCCGCCCCGGTCGCCAGCGCGGCGATGGCGATGCGTCCTTCATCGAGGATGCTGAGGAAGTTCCTGAACCCGGCGCCGCGCTCCCCCAGCAGGTTGCCCTCCGGCACTCGCACGCCCTGCAGCGTGAGCGGGTGCGTGTCCGAGGCGTTCCAGCCGACTTTGTCGTATGCGGGTTCGACGGTGAATCCCGGGGTGCCGTTGGGGACGATGATCGTCGAGATCTCCTTGTGGCCGTTCACCTCGCCCGTGACCGCGGTGACGGTGACGAACCGGGTGATCGCCGTCCCGGAATTGGTGATGAACTGCTTCGTGCCGTCGATCACCCACTCGTCGCCCTCGAGGCGCGCGGTGGTGCGCGTCGCACCCGCATCGCTGCCCGCCTCCGGCTCGGTCAGGCCGAAGCCCGCGAGCTGCCTACCCGCCAGCAGGGACGGCAGGTACTCCTGCTTCTGCTCCTCGGATCCGAACCTGTGCACGGGCATGGCGCCGAGACTGACTCCCGCCTCCAGAGTGATGGCGAGGGACTGATCGACACGCGCCAGCCCTTCGATCGCGAGACCCAGCGTCAGCAGGTCTCCGCCCTGCCCTCCGTGATCCTCCGGGAAGGGCAGGCCGAAGAGCCCCATCTCGCCCATCCGGCGCACCACATCGAGGTTGAGCGTGTGGGAGCGGTCGGCCTCGTACGCCTGGGGAGCGACCACCTCCTCGGCGAAGTCGCGCACCATCGCAGCGAGCTCCCGCTGCTCCTGGGTCAGGTCGAGATCGCCGGAATCGTCGGTCATGCTGTCTCCTGTCCGTCGACACGGGCGACGGGTTGCTCGCGCCGCACCTGATCGCCCACCGCGACCAGCAGATGCACCGCGCCGTCGTGCGGCGCGAGCACCGGGTGCTCCATCTTCATCGCCTCGATCGAGACGAGCGGGTCCCCCTCGCGCACGACATCGCCCTCCGCAACGTGCAGCGCGACGACGGTCCCGGGCATGGGCGCGTGCCCTGTCGGGTCGTCGGCGCCGGTGGTCGTGGTCTGTGCGGCGAGACGGCGGAGCAGGCGTGCGCGGCGCGACAGCGGTCGCAGTCGTAGGGTCGTCCCGTTCTCGGACACCCAGATCGCGCCGTCGGCGTCCACCGCCGCCTCTGCATCCGTCGCGGCATCCGCGCCCGCCGTCGCGTTCGCGTCCGGCGCGGTCTCGACGATCTCGTCGTCATCGGTGAGGAACGCGACGGACGCCCTGACCGGTGGCGTCCCCATCCGCCAGCCCTGCGCCGTGCCCCACAGCTCACCGACCCGGACGTCGTCGGGCGCCTCGACGAGAACCGCCGCGGATGCCAGCATCCGGGGCGACGGACGCCGGGGCGGCAGCGGCAGCATCGTCTCGATGAGTCCGGTGTCCAGGTCGCCGGAGGTGACACGCGCATGCGTGCACAGGCTCCGCAGGAAGGCGATGTTGGTCTCCACGCCGAGCACGACCGTGCGGGCGAGCGCCGCGTCCAGCCGACGCAGCGCTGTGGCACGATCCGGCCCATGGGCGATGATCTTCGCGATCATCGGATCGTAGAACCCGGTGACCTCCGATCCGGACTCGACGGCGGCATCCACCCGGACTCCGCGCGGTGGATCGAACAGCAGCACCGTCCCCGTGGAGGGCAGGAATCCGCGCTCCGGCGACTCGGCGTACACGCGGGCCTCCACCGCATGCCCGCGCGCCGGGGGCGGCGCGGGAAGCGCACCGCCGGCAGCGACCAGCAGCTGCAGGGCGACGAGATCCAGCCCCGTGACCTGCTCGGTGACCGGATGCTCCACCTGCAGTCGGGTGTTCATCTCGATGAAGTGGACCTCGTCGACGGCATCCGCCTCCACGAGGAACTCCACCGTCCCCGCGCCGACATAGTGCACGCTGCGCGCGGCGGCGACGGCGGCGTCCATCAGACGCTCCCGGACGGCAGACGGCAGGCGGACGGCCGGAGCCTCCTCCATGACCTTCTGATGCCGACGCTGCAGCGTGCACTCCCGCTCCCCCAGCGCGAGGACGGTGCCGTGGGCGTCCCCGAAGACCTGCACTTCGATGTGTCGCGGCCGTCGCACCAGTCGTTCCAGCACCAGCGCATCATCGTCGAAGGCCGCCGTGGCCACCCTCCGGGCCGTGGCCAGCGCCTGCGCGAGTTCATCGCCGGTGCGGACGACCTCCATGCCCTTGCCCCCGCCGCCGGCGCTGGGTTTGACCAGCAGCGGATACCCGATCTCGTCGGCGCGCAGGCGGATGAGCGCATCGTCCATGCCCGTGGCATCGAAGCCGGGAACGACGGGAACACCGTGCGCGGACACGTGCTCACGGGCGCGGGCCTTGTCGCCCATGATCTGCAGTGCCTCCCTGCCGGGGCCGATGAACACGATGCCCGCGGCCGCGCAGGCCTCGGCGAGGGACACGCTCTCTGACAGGAAGCCGTACCCCGGGTGGATGGCCTGCGCGCCGGACCGGCGCGCAGCCTCCATGACGGCGTCGACCTTGAGGTAGGACTCCGCGGCGGATGCGCCGCCGATGCGCACCGCGTCGTCGGCCTCGCGCACGTGCGGGGCGTCGGCGTCCGCGTCGCTGAACACGGCGATGCTCCGGATGCCGAGCGTGCGCAGCGAGCGGATGATGCGGCGGGCGATCTCCCCGCGATTGGCGACGAGGACGGTCTCGAAGACGAAGGCGGGATCAGCGGTGTGCAAGGTCATGACAGTCACATCCGGAAGAGGCCGAAGTGCGGCTCGGGCATGGGGCTGCGGGAGACGACGTCGAGGGCGAGGCCCAGCAGGTCGCGGGTCTGATCGGGGTCGACGATGCCGTCGTCCCACAGCCGCGCCGTCGCGTAGTACGGCTCGCCCTGCTGCTCGTACTGATCGCGGATGGGCTCCTCGAACGCTTCCCTCTGCGCGCGTGTCCACTCCTGGCCCCGAGCCGCCAGCTGGTCGCCCTTGACGGTGGCGAGGACGGATGCCGCCTGCCTCCCGCCCATCACCGAGATCCGGCTCGCCGGCCAGGTCCACAGGAAGCGCGGTGAATAGGCCCGACCGCACATCGAGTAGTTCCCCGCGCCGAAGGAGCCGCCGATGATCACGGTGAGCTTGGGAACCCGTGTGGTCGCCACCGCGGTGACCATCTTCGCGCCGTCCTTGGCTATTCCGCCCGCTTCCGCGTCGGTGCCGACCATGAACCCGGTGATGTTCTGCAGGAACAGCAGCGGGATGCCGCGCTGATCGCACAGTTCGATGAAGTGCGCTCCCTTCAGGGCGGACTCGCTGAAGAGCACCCCGTTGTTGGCGATGACACCGACCGGATGCCCGTGCAGCACGGCGAAGCCCGTGACGAGTGTGGTGGCGTACTCGGGCTTGAACTCGGAGAAGCTGTCGGCATCGACGAGTCGGTCGATGACCTCGTGCACGTCGTAGGCCTCGTTCACGTCAACGGGGACGACGTCGTACATGCTGCCCTGCTGCGCCGGCGAGCGAGAGGCGACGACCTCCCAGGCGGGGGCGGCGGGGCGGGGCAGGGTCGCCACGATGTCGCGCAGGATCTGCAGCGCGTGCTCGTCGTCCTCCGCCAGGTGGTCCACGACACCCGAACGACGGGCGTGGAGTTCTCCCCCGCCGAGCTCCTCGGCGGTGACGACCTCGCCGATGGCGGCTTTGACGAGCGGCGGGCCGCCGAGGAAGATCGTGCCCTGGTTGCGCACGATGACCGTCTCGTCACTCATCGCGGGGACGTAAGCGCCGCCCGCCGTGCACGACCCCAGGACGGCCGCCAGCTGCGGAATGCCCTCCGCGGACATCCGCGCCTGGTTGAAGAAGATGCGGCCGAAGTGGTCGCGGTCGGGGAACACCTCGTCCTGCTTGGGCAGGAAGGCACCCCCGGAATCGACGAGGTACAGGCAGGGCAGTCGGTTCTCCAACGCGATCTCCTGAGCGCGCAGGTGCTTCTTCACCGTCATCGGGAAGTAGGTGCCTCCCTTCACGGTCGCGTCATTGCACACCACCATCACATGGCGACCGTGCACGAGGCCGATTCCTGCGATCACGCCCGCGCCCGGCGCAGCACCGTCGTACAACCCCGTCGCCGCGAGCGGTGCGATCTCGATGAACGGGCTGTCCTCGTCGAGGAGCCGTGTGACCCGGTCTCGGGGCAACATCTTGCCTCGTGCGACGTGACGATCGCGAGAATGCTGTGGTCCGCCCAGAGCCGTCTCGGCGATCCGCTCCCGCAGCTCGTCTGCCAACTCCTGCTGGGTGCGGGCCATCGCGCGTCCTCCTCGACTCACCCCAGGGCTGATATTCCACCCAGGATTGGTTAAGGTTCATTAACCATGACAATTCAGGTTAGCGAGGATTAACTGAGATGGCAACGTCCCGAACCGCCCGCGATCGCGCGAAGGCCCGCCGGACCGACGCGATCCTCCATGCAGCGGCGGAGCTGTTCGCGATGCACGGCTATTCCGGTGCTTCTCTGGAGGAGATCGGAGCGGCCGTGGGCATCTCCGGCCCGGCCGTCTACCGGCACTTCGCCGGCAAGCAGGCGCTGCTGGGCGCGCTCCTCGTGGGTGTCAGCGAACGGCTCGTCGACGGCGGGACGGACGTCGCGGAATCCGCGGCCGCGGGAAGGGACCGAGTGCGCGCGCTGGTCGCCTTTCACGTCGAGTTCGCGTTGAGCAACGCGGACGTGATCCGAATCCACGACCGCGATCTGCCTTACCTCTCCCCGGAGTGCCGAGCCGACGTACGCCGGCTGCAGCGCGCCTACGTCGATCTGTGGATCGACGCATTGGCAGAACTCGTCGATGACGGCAGGGACGCGCTGCGCCTGCGCGTGCAGGCCTGCTTCGGCCTGCTCAACTCCACGCCGCACAGCACCAGCACCCTGCTTCGCACCCAGGAGGGCACCGGCCGCCTGCTCGAGGCCATGGCACTGGCGGCACTGCTCGTCGACGACTGACCGTGCTGATCCCGCAGGACCGGTGCCGATGACGCCGCCCCGGCATCCGCTCAGTACAGCATCGCCCTGCCGGGCTGCTCGAGCAGGTCGGCGACGTCCTTGAGGAAGCGGGATCCCTCCGCACCGTCGACCAGACGGTGATCGAACGACACGCTCAACGTCATCATCCGACGCAGCGCGATCTGACCGTCGTGCTCCCAGGGCTGGCGACGCACCGCCCCGACCGCGAGGATCCCGGACTGCCCCGGCGGCAGGATCGGCGTGCCCGCATCGATCCCGAACACTCCGATGTTGGTGATGGAGAAGGTTCCGCCGGCGAGCTCCGCGGGGCTCGTCCTCCCCGACCGCGCGGTCCGGGTGAGCTGCGCGAGAGCATCGGCGAGGCCGGTGAGGGAGAGCCGTTCGGCATCACGGATGATCGGGACGATCAGACCGCGATCCGTCGCCGCGGCGATGCCGAGGTCCACGAAGTGATTCTCGATGATCTCCCCGGCCTCTTCGTCCCACGTCGCATTGAGGGAGGGATTGCGGCCCAGCGCCATGCACACGGCCTTCGCGACGAGCACGAGCGGTCCGATGCGATGCTCCGACAGCGACCTGTCCGCCCGCAGCTGCTCGATGAGCTCCATCGTCGCCGTCACGTCGACGGTGTGGAAGCACGTCACGTGCGGAGCCGTGAAGGCGCTGCGCACCATGGCCTGGGCGGTGTGCTTGCGCACGCCCCGGATGGGGATCCGGGTCTGCGCGCGTTCGCCGACGGACGCGGAGGACACGGCGGGAGCCGGCGATGCAGGCGCCGACGACGCGGATGCGCCGGACGCACGGGCTCCGACGCGCTCGGCGTACGCGTCGACGTCGGCCCGGGTGATGGTGCGATCCCCGATCTCCGCCGCCACCAGCACGAGATCCACGCCGAGGCGCTTCGCATGCGCACGCACCGGGGGCGTCGAGCGCGGCCGCTCCCCCACCACGGGCTCGGCCGCGCTGGGGGGCAGCGCGTCGTGCGGCGCGGCCTCGATCACGGCCGCATCCGCGCTGACCGACTGAGATGCCGCGGCGCGCCGCGCACGCCGCACCGGACGCCCCCCGGAACTCGGCGCCGCACCGTAGCCGACGAGATTGGGCTGCGCCTTCTCCTCGGCATCCGTCGCCTGCGCGGAAGGAGCCGGCTCCGCACCCGCGACGTCGAAGGTGATCAGCGGAGATCCGACGGCCACCGTCTCACCGGCCTCGGCATGCAGCGCGGAGACGACGCCCTCGTACGGGGAGGGGAGCTCGACAACGGCTTTGGCGGTCTCCACCTCGGCGAGCGTCTGATTCAAGGTGACGGTGTCACCGGGCACGACGAGCCATTGCACGACCTCCGCTTCGGTGAGACCCTCCCCGAGGTCGGGGAGACGGAACTCCTCGATCACAGCTGTGCTCCCTTCACGCCGCTGATGCTGCTGGGACGATCCAGGACGCGATCCACCGCATCGAGGATGCGGTCCAGATCGGGCAGGTGGAACTTCTCCAGCTTCGCCGGCGGGTACGGGATGTCGTGGCCGGTCACCCGCAGCGGCGCCGACTCGAGGTATTCGAAGCAGAACTCGGTGATGCCGGCGATGATCTCCGCACCGACACCCGCCTCGCGCGACGCCTCGTGGGCGACGACGACGCGTCCGGTGCGGCGCACCGAAGCGTTGACGGTCTCGTAGTCGACCGGAGACAACGAACGCAGGTCGATGACCTCCAGGGAGATCCCCTCATCCTCGGCCGCCTCGGCGGCGTCCAGGGCGGTGCGGACCATGGCGCCGTAGGCGATGACGGTCGCGTCGGCGCCTCTGCGCACGACCTTCGCCAGTCCCAGGGGAGGAGCATCCGCAAGAGGAGACGCCAGATCCACCTCCCCCTTGTGGTGATACAGCCGCTTGGGCTCGAAGAACAGCACGGGGTCGTCGCTGGCGATGGCCTGGCGCAGGCAGCGGTAGGCGTCCTGCGGATCCGACACGGCGACCACGCGAAGACCGGCGGTGTGCACGAAGTAGGCCTCGGGTGATTCGGAGTGGTGCTCGGCGGCGCCGATGCCACCGGCCCAGGGAACCCGGATCGTGATCGGCATCTTCACGCTGCCCTGCGTGCGGTAGTGCAGCTTGGCGACCTGCGAGACGATCTGATCGAAGGCGGGATAGATGAAGCCGTCGAACTGGATCTCGACCACCGGACGGTACCCGCGGAACGCCAGCCCCACCGACGTGCCGATGATGCCGGACTCCGCCAACGGCGTGTCGATGACCCGCTGGGCGCCGAACTCCTCCAGCAGGCCGTCCGTGATGCGGAACACGCCGCCGAGGGTGCCGATGTCCTCCCCCAGCAGCACGACCCTGTCGTCGTCGCGCATGGCCTGCCGCAGCCCTGCGTTGAGCGCCTTGCCCAGCGTCAGCTGCGCCATCTCACGCCTCCTCGAAGGTCGACAGGTACGCCGCGTACTCGGCACGCTCGCGCTCGAGCCCGGAGTGGGGTTCGGCGTACACGCGGTCGAAGACGGTGAGGGCCGGCCGCGTGACCATGCCGAGGCACGCCGCGCGCATGTCTCGGGCCGTCTCATCGGCCTGCGCCTGCACGGCGTCGAGGTGGTCCTGCGGCAGCTCGCCGGCAGCGCGCAGATGCGCCTCCAGCCGCGCGATGGGGTCGAGTCTGCGCCACTTCTCCAGCTCTGCGTCGTCGCGGTAGCGCTTGGGGTCGTCGGCGGTGGTGTGCGGGCCCATCCGGTACGTGACGGCCTCGAGGTAGGCGGGTCCCTTCCCCGAGCGCGCGTGCTCGAGCGCCCAGCGCATGGCGGCGAGGCACGCCAGCACATCGTTGCCGTCGACGCGCAGACTCGGGATGCCGAACCCGGGCGCACGACCGGCGAGGGGGAACGGCGACTGCAGACCGACCGGCTCGGAGATCGCCCAGTGGTTGTTCTGGCAGACGAAGACGACCGGTGCGCGGAAGGATGACGCGAACACCATGGCCTCATTCACGTCGCCCTGGCTCGTGGCGCCGTCTCCGAAATACGTCACGGCCACCTCGTCGGCGCCCTCGTGCCGGATGCCCAGGGCGTAGCCGACGGCATGCAGCGTCTGCGCACCGATGATGATCTGCAGGGGTGCGATCCGCAGGGCCGCGGGATCGTAGGCGGCGCCCTCCTCGCCGCGCCACATGCGCACGTAGTCACCGGGCTGCGCCCCGCGAACGTACATCAGCCCGGTCTCGCGATAGCTGGGGAAGACGAAATCCTGCGGGTCCAGAGCGCGCGCGGTGCCGATCTGCGCCGCCTCCTGGCCGTTGCACGGCGCCCAGAGCCCGAGCTGGCCCTGCCGTTGGAGTGCGACGCCCTCCGCGTCGATGCGGCGCAGCACCACCATGTCGCGATGCAGGTCGCGCAGCGTCGGGAAGTCGATGCCGCGGACGTAGCCGTCGAGCTGAGGATTCGGTATGCGCACACCGTCCGGCGCGATCATGCGCTCGGTCAGTTCGAGGTCTCTCTCGGCGTCTGTGATCGGTGACATCTTCGTCCTCCTGACGTGGGGCCCTTGTGGGGCGTGCACGGTCTGCCGACGGCTCCGTCGGCCATATCTGAAGGGTACGTCGACCTGACACATCACTCAAGCATGCGCCGAGCTCTTGAGCATGTTGCACACGAGTGACACAGCCACCCCTGCTATTGTGTGGCACTATGCCCGCTCTGGACCGCGTCGATCTCGAATTGCTCTCCGCCCTCGCCGAAGACCCCCGCACCACCGTCGTCGCGCTCGCGGAACGCCTGCGCCTGTCCCGCAACACCATCCAGGCGCGAATGGCCCGGCTGGAGCAGACGGGCGTGTTCGAGTCGTACGAGAGGTCCTACTCGACGGAGGTGCTGGGCTTCCCGCTGCAGGCGTTCATCAGCATCGGCGTCCGCCAGACAGAACTGCCGCGGATCACCGCCGAGCTCGCCCGCGTACCCGAAGTGGTGCAGGCGCACGGGTTGAGCGGCTCCATCGACATCCTCGCCAGAGTCGCCTGTCGGGACGCCAGGCACCTGTTCGACGTGGATGCCCGCATCCTCTCCATCGACGGCGTGGAGCGCACGGAGACGTCGCTCGCGATGGGCGAGGTCATCCCGTTCCGAGTGGCGGGGCTCATCGGCCTCGCTCGGCGGGAGGCCTGAGGAAGCGCCGGATCGCGCCGGCGGCCTCGGCGGGCGTCTCATAGTGGATGAGGTGGCCGACCTCGGCGAACTCGACGAGCTCGGCGTCGGGGAACCGCCCCGCCAGGCGGCGCTCGGCCTCGATCGGCGTGATGTCATCGCGCTGGGCGGCGATGAGCAGCACGGGAGCATCGATGACCCCCGCGAACGCCCGCACGTCATGAGAGACGCTCGTGACGAAGGCGTCGTGCAGCACCTGCCGATCCGCGAAGGTGGAGAAGTACCTGCGGTGCTGGTCGTGGACGAACCGCCGCAGCTGCGGGTCCCGCGTCTTCGCCATCGCCGCGCTCATGATGCGCACGATCAGCGGATGCCGCAGCAGCGCTGTCCCGTACCGATCGGGGAGCTGTGCTCCCAGCCGGTAGTAGAGCACGGCGAGTCGTGTGAGCACGCCCCGCGGCCCCTCCAGCGCTGGCGCACCGATGGGGTTGATGAGGATGAGCCGTGGGGCGCGCAGCCCGCCGGCGACCGCCGCTGAGGCGACGATGGACCCGAAGGAGTGCCCGAGGACGACGGCGTCGGGTGCGACGGTGCGCGCGAACTCCGTCAGCCATCCGGAGTACAGACTCAGATCGTGTGCGCGTCCGGGGATCGGCGGCGTCTCGCCGAAGCCGGGAAGGTCCGGGGAGATCACGCGCATGCCGGGCAGATGGGCGATCACGGGCTCGAGGCCGTGGTGCTCACCGCGGAAGCCGTGCACGGCGATGACCGTCAGCGCATCCTCGCCGTCGGGCCCGTACACCCAGTACGCCGTGGTGGAGCCCAGCACCTGAACAGTGCGTCTCTCGACGGGGATCCGTCCGAGGCGGGCGGCGTACGGCGAGGCGACGGACATGGTCACGAGTCTAGAGGAGCCGATGTCGGTGGCCGTCCTTATGTTCGAAGGAGGAAGGAGTCGACATGATCACCATCACCGAGAACGTCCCCCTCCTGCGCTGGGAGGCCCCCGTGCTGCGCTCACGCGCAGAGCGTCTGGAGAGAGCAGGGGGCGGCCTGTGGCGGGTCGTCGACGCACGAGGCTCCATCCGGGGCCACCTGCGAGTCGTCGCGGATCCGCTCGGCGTCCGCTACCGCGCGGAGCGTCTGCTGCTGGGATCCGGTGCCTTCCGACTCATCGGCGAGTTCTGGGATGCGGATGACGCCGTCGCCGCGCTGCGGTTCTGAGCACGGTTGCGCCCGCTCTTCGGCAAGAGGCTCCCCTGCACTGCAGGGGAGCCTCTGATCTGGGGTGGCTAACGGGGCTTGAACCCGCGACCCCCGCGACCACAACGCGGTGCTCTACCAGCTGAGCTATAGCCACCATGCGCCTTCTGGAGAAGGCAACTCCCCGAGTCTATTACATGTTCGAGGCGAACTCCGACACGGCGTGCGCGGAGAGGGCGCGTGCCTCATCGGAGGACGGTCCGGGCTCTGCGACGAACACGGCGTCGCGGTAGTACTGAAGCTCGCGGATGGACTCCAGGATGTCGGCGAGGGCCCGGTGGCCGCCGTTCTTCTCCGGCGCCTGGAAGAACACCCGCGGGTACCAGCGACGGGAGAGCTCCTTGATGCTGGACACGTCGACATTGCGGTAGTGCAGGTAGCTGTCGATGCGCTGCATGTACTTCGCGAGGAACATCCGATCGGTTCCGATGGTGTTGCCGGCCAACGGCGCCTTTCCCTCGAGGGGGACGAAGCGCTTGATGTACTCCAGTGTGCGCTCCTCGGCGACGGCCAGCGGCACGCCGTCGGGGATCTCCTCGATCAGGCCGGAGGTGCGGTGCATGTTCGTGACGAACTCGTTCATGTGCGCGAACGCCGCATCACTGGGCTTGATCACGATCTGGAAGCCGGGATCGAGCGGCCTCAGCTCGAAGTCGGTGATGACCACGGCGATCTCGACCAGTTCGTCGATGGAGAGATCGAGCCCTGTCATCTCGCAGTCGATCCAGACGAGTCGGTCGTTATCAGACGCAGAAACCATGGTCCGATCCTACCGATGCCCTCCGACACGCTAGTCTGGGTAACCGCGCCTCCTTAGCTCAGTGGATAGAGCAACAGCCTTCTAATCTGTCGGTCGCAGGTTCGAATCCTGCAGGGGGCACCGTTGCGGATGCCTTGTGCCTCCGAGGCCTGGACGCGAGTGCGGACGACCGTCTCGTCACGCCGTTCGAGTTCGCGGATCTCTTCTGCCGACTGCGCGCTCCGGGCCGACGCGGATCCGATCTGCTGCGCGAGTTCCTCCGCCACCCGTCCGAGACGCTCCCTCGCGGGCCATTGCTGTCCGAGGCGTGGCTTTCTCCGCCTCGACGCCACCGCCG
Source organism: Microbacterium soli (assembly GCF_039539005.1). Lineage (NCBI taxonomy): Bacteria > Bacillati > Actinomycetota > Actinomycetes > Micrococcales > Microbacteriaceae > Microbacterium > Microbacterium soli. The sequence goes on along the minus strand of NZ_BAABCP010000002.1, from coordinate 64,529 downwards.
CCCCCGACGACACCCCGACTCCCCACTCCGTTCCGGGGATGCGGTGAATACGGCCAGCCTGCTCTGAGAGTTCTCACACGAACGCTGCCGGCCGGCGGGCGTCGATAGCATCGGGGTATGTCCACTCACGTCCGCCTCGCCTCCGGTTCCGACCTGGATGCGCTCGCCGACATCGAAGACGCCGCCGACTCGCTCTTCCGATCCCTGTTCGGTGCCGTCCCCTGGCCCTCAGCGCCCTCCGCGTCGGAACGGCTGCAACGGCCCGGCTTCATCCTCGTCGCCGCCGAGCAGGAGGACGGTCCTGCGGTCGGGTTCGCGCACGTGCTGCTGCACGACGAGGACGGCTCGCACCTGGAACAGCTCAGCGTGCACCCCGCGCACGCCCGGCACGGGCACGGGCGCACACTGCTGGACGCCGCGATCGACGAGGCCGCGACGCGAGGTGCGGCGACACTGACGCTGCGCACCTTCGCGGACGTGCCGTGGAACGCGCCGTTCTACGCCTCCGCGGGCTTTGTCGAGGCCCCGGCGCCGGACACCCCGTTCCACAGGGAACTGGCCCAGGCGGAACAGCGTCTGGGACTGACCGGCCTGGGCCGGAGGGTGCACATGCAGCGGGAGCTCGGCATCCGCATGGACCCCGACGAGTTCGAGCGGCTGGTCGTCGATGAGCTGGATCGACTGCCCGATGAGATGGTCGACGGCCTGGAGAATGTCGTATTCGTCGTCGAGGACGCGCCGGAGAACGGCGAGGACCTGTTCGGGCTGTACGAGGGCTTCGCCCTCACCGAGCGCGGACAGTACGGCCTCGGCGAGCTCCCCGATCGCATCGTGGTGTACCGTCGCGCCCATCTGGCCGCCTGCCGCGACGAGGCCGAGCTGCGCAAGGAGATACACACCACCCTCGTGCACGAGATCGCACACTTCTACGGCATCGACGATGAGCAGCTGCATGACCTGGGATGGGCATGAGCAGCCCGGTATCCGCTCCTCTCATCGAGGAGGAGCTGAGCTCCGCACCGCTTCTGCCGTGGCAGCTGGTGGTGTGGGACGACCCGGTGAACCTCATGAGCTATGTGGTGCGCGTCTTCCGCACCTACTTCGGGTACTCCGAGGAGAAGGCCACCCGACTGATGCTGGCCGTGCACAACGACGGCCACGCCGTCGTTGCCACCGGGCCGCGGGAGACCATGGAGGTGCATGCGCAGGCCATGCACGGGTTCGGACTGTGGGCGACGGTGCGCAGGGAGCCGCGATGACCCATCGGATGCTGCGGATGCCCCTCGCCGGCATCGAGGGTCACCGGCTGCTGGCTCTCGTCGACGAGTACATCGGTCTGCTGGAGGGGCCTCGCTCGGGTGCGGACGACGCGATGGACCGGCTCGCCCCGAACCCGTATCCCGACGACGCGGAAGCGGCTGCCGAGTACCGTCGGAGCACGCGGGAGGATCTGTTCGACCGGCGGGTGGAGGACGCGCGGGTCGTGCGCACGGGCCTGGGCGAGTTCGAGACGACGGGCATCGAGGCCGTCGCTCGCGAGTGCACCGTGCTCATCCGGCCCGCGGAGGTCGACCATTGGCTGAGGACCCTCTCGGGGATCCGCCTCGTACTGGCACGGAGACTGGGCATCGACGGGTCGGATGAGCACGATGCCGGGGACCCTCGGTACGGCGTCTACGACTGGCTGGGATACCGGCTGGAGCTGCTCGTGCTGCTCGCCGACCGGCACGACGCGCGCTGAACGCGCCTCGTCACGGCGTTCGCACCCGGATGTCGGCGATCTCCTGAGGACGATCGTCCGCGATGTGCGTCTCCTCCTGCTCGGCCCACATGTCCCAGTGCGCGCGGAACGCCTCACCGTCGCGCGCGAGAGCCCTGGCCCGACGCGAATCGGCGGGCCCGTCGACCCAGACGGTCACATCCGCCAGTCGGGCCGATGCGGCTCCGAGCGCCCCGCAGCCCTCCATGACGAGGCCGAGGGCGGGATCCACGGCGTGCGCCTCCGCCGCCTCGCCGAGCTCCCAGTCCCAGCGCCGCCAGATGCCGATCCTGCCGCGGGCATGCGGGACCAGCACCCGCTCCCTGGCGTACTGCGCTCCCCGAGCCAGCCCGTCCCATCCCGGATACACGGAATCGAGCGCAAGCAGCTGGGCGGGCGCTCGCAGCGGCCAGGCGCGGATCAGGCGAGCGGCGAGACTGCTCTTGCCCGCACCGCTGCGGCCGTCGATGATGACGACAGGATTCGACGCCGCCGTGCCCCGTACCGCTGCGAGGATGCGATCGGTCGCCGCGGTCAGGGCGTCGTCGAACGGGTCGTCACTTCTTGAGTGCACGGATGACGCGGCTGAGAGCTCGTCCTGCCACGCAGACGAAGGGGATCGCGACGGCGAGGAGCGTGACGATGTTCGGCTCGAAGCGCAGACCCTCCTCACGGCGCACGTACACGCCGAAGGGGATGGACGCGCCGCCGCCTCCACCGCCCTCGCCATCCTCCGCGCTGCCGCCGCCGAAGCCTGCGATCGTCATCGCGACGGGTGTCACGCTCACGCCGTCGACGTCGACGGGGTCGCCGTACGCCGCCTTCACTCCCAGCGAGGCCATCTGATTCCCGAGTTCCACGACGATGTTGGGCATGCGTCCACGCTAGCCGACCCGGGTGCCGGTGTCGCACAGGCCGCCGGGTTCACTCCCGCCCGAAGGGGCGTGGCTGATCCGCTCCGGCAAGGCCGCCGCTGCGGCCGACGTGCCGTGCGCGGGTGATCGTGCCGGCCCCGAACCGTGCCCTGGCCTCGTCCAGCGTGCCCTCCAGCCTGCGCAGACCCTCGTCGTCGTCCCACAGCGTCGCACCGCCGCCCGCACTGTCCCGCAGCTTCTCGGCACGCACGCCGACGAGTCGCACGGGGTCCCGGCGGTCGATCCCGTCGAACAGGCTGACAGCAGTCTCGCCGATGCGCTGTCCGACCTCCGTCGGCTCCGGCAGGGAGGCGGTGCGGGTGATGGTGGCGAAGTCCGCGAAGCGGATCTTGATGGCCACCGCGCCCGCTTGCCGTCCCGTGGCGCGCAGTCGCGCCCCGACACGGTCGCCGAGCCTCAGCAGCTCGGAGCGGAGGACCACGAGGTCGTCGATGTCGACCTCGAAGGTCTCCTCGTGGCCGATGCTCTTCTCGATGCGCTCGGTCTCGACGGATCGCGGGTCCTCGCCGCGCGCCAACTGCTGCATCCGCTGCGCCAGTGCGGGCCCCACGGCGCGCACGAGGGACTCCGGCGGAGACATCCTGACGTCTCTGATGAGCCGGATGCCCCGGCGGGCGAGCGCGTCGACGGCCTTGGGCCCGACGCCCCACATGGCGCCGACCGGGCGCGGGTCGAGGAACTCCTGCGTGCGGGCGGCCGGGACGATCAGCATCCCGTCGGGCTTGGACGCGGTCGAGGCCATCTTCGCGACGTGCTTGGTCGCCGCCACCCCCACGCTGCAGGAGATGCCGATCTCATCCCGCACACGCCGTCGCAGCAGCACGGCGACCTCTCCGGGGCTGCCCCACAGTCGACGCACACCGCGCACATCGAGGAACGCCTCGTCGATGGACAGCTGCTCCACCAGAGGCGTCACGCTCTCGAACACCGCCATGACCTGCGCGGACACGGCACGGTACCGCGTGAAGTCGGGTGGGACGATGCGCGCCTGAGGGCACAACCGCACGGCCTGCGAGACCGGCATGGCGCTGCGCACGCCGTAGCGGCGCGCCTCGTAGGACGCGCTGGAGACGACCGACCTGCCATCAGGGGCGCCGATGATCAGCGGCAGCCCCCTCAGCGACGGGTCGTCCATGACGGCGACCGACGCGTAGAAGGCATCCATGTCGACATGAAGAATGCCGGTGCCGGCGTCGTCGGCGCCCTCCGGCGAGACGATGCGCCCCGATCCGTCTCCACGTCCCATCCGTCCATTGTCGCGGAGGTCGCCGACAACGGTGTGAGGATCTTGACCGATTGGTCAAATCGAGGCGTATAGTGGGCCTCGACCCCCGATTCGGGAGCCATTCTTTCTGCAAGGAGGATGAGTTCAATGAAGAGGTGGACACGCTGGCAGGACTGGGTGGCCGTCGCCGCCGGGCTGTACGCCGCCCTCGCGAGCATCTGGACAGCGCCGCGCACGGGCGCGTCGATGTCCCTGATGATCGTGCTGGGAGTTCTGATGATCGCCGCCGGGGTGTGGAGTCTGGCAGCGCCGGGTGTGGTGTGGATCGAATGGGTCCTCGCCGCCCTCGGCGCCCTGCTTTTCCTCTCCCCGTGGTTCGGCTCCTTCGCCGGAAGCGCCGGTCCCGCGTGGACCGCGTGGATCTGCGGAGCCGTCGGTGCGATCGCAGGGCTGTGGGCGCTCGCCCCGGCGGAGCGCGCGCGCCACGCCGCTCCGGGAGGTTCGCGCGCCGCGCACGCGTGACCCGCGCAGCGGACGGATGCGGGGTGGCGGACCGCCGCCCCGCATCCTCGCCGGCCGCACAGCACAGCGGCGACCGACCTGCGAGGAGCAAGACTCATGGCCCCTGTCCACGACACGGCGCACGCCCGTAACAGGATCCTGGACGCCGCGGAGCGGCTGTTCGCGCGCCACGGCTTCGACGGCACCTCCACCGCCCATCTGGCTCGCGCGGCGGGCGTTCCGAAGGGCCTGCTGTTCTACTACTTCCCCACCAAGCCCGACATCCTCACCACGCTGCTGGATGAACGTCTGACGGCAGCGGCATGGGAGCCGGGCCCGCTCGTGGTCGCCGGCGATCCCGTACGGACGCTTCTCAACCTCGCCGACCGTGTGCGCAGCGATCGAGACGCGTCGGGCGTGCTGCGGGACGTGATCTGGCACGAGGCCCGCATCCGACCCGAGGTGCGCGCGGTGCTCTCCCGGTACCGGCATTCCCTGCATGATGCGATCACGAGCGCACTTCGTGCGAGCGTGCCGGCCGTCGTGGAAGGCCGGGCACTGCATGCCGCGGCGGCCGCATGGGCCGCCATCATCACGGCCCGGCCCCTGGACCCACCACCGCACGCCGGAACAGGCGATCGCCCGGTCGACGCCACGAGCCTGCAGTCGGTCGCCCGGCTGCTCAGCGCCGGGCTGCTGTCCACGGCGACGACGACGTGAGCAGCAGCCCGGCCTCCATCACTGCGCGGCCCGCTCCAGGATCAGCTCCCGCACACGCGCGGCATCGGCCTGACCCCGCATGGCCTTCATGACCGCGCCGATGATGGCGCCCGCCGCCTGCACCTTGCCGTCCTTGATCTTCGCGAGCACATCCGGCTGGGCCGTCAGAGCCTCGTCGATCGCGGCGATGAGCGCACCGTCGTCGGAGACCACGGCAAGACCCCTGGCGTCCACGACCTCCTGGGGAGTCCCTTCCCCGGCGATGACGCCGTCGAGCACCTGTCGTGCCAGCTTGTCCGTCAGGGTACCCGCATCCACCAGCCGCTGCAGCGCCGCGACGTTCTCGGGGGTGATGAGCTCGGTCGCCTCCCGCTCGGCGGCGTTGGCGACACGGGTGATCTCGCCGGTCCACCACTTGCGGGCCGCCGCCGGTGATGCGCCCGCCGCCACCGTCGCCTCGACGACCTCGACGAGTCCGCCGTTGCGGACGTCCTGGTACTCGAGGTCGGTGAAGCCCCACTCGGACTTCAGCCGGCGGCGCCGGGCGACGGGCTGCTCGGGCAGAGCCGCACGCAGCTCCTCCACCAGCTCGCGGGAGGGCTGCACCGGCAGCAGATCGGGCTCGGGGAAGTACCGGTAGTCATCGGCATCCGACTTCGGGCGACCGGGCGAGGTGACCCCGGTGTCCTCATGCCAATGCCTGGTCTCCTGCACGACGCTTCCGCCGTCGGCGAGGATCTGCGCCTGGCGCTGGATCTCGTATCGCACGGCGCGCTCCACGGAGCGCATCGAGTTGACGTTCTTCGTCTCGGTGCGCGTGCCCAGCTTCTCCTGCCCGCGGGGGCGCAGGGACACGTTCGCGTCGCAGCGAAGATTCCCTCGCTCCAGTCTCGCCTCGGAGATCCCCAGCGAGCGGGCGATGTCTCGGATCGCCGCGATATAGGCCTTGGCGTACTCGGGAGCCCGGTGCTCGGCCCCGATGATCGGCTTGGTGACGATCTCGACGAGCGGGACGCCCGCCCGGTTGTAGTCCACCAGGGAGTACTCCGCGCCCTGGATGCGACCGGTCGAGCCCATGTGGGTGAGCTTGCCGGCATCCTCCTCCATGTGCGCGCGCTCGATGGGGATCTGCACGAGCGTGCCGTCCTCGAGTTCGATCTCGACGGCCCCCTCGAAGGCGATGGGCTCGTCGTACTGGGAGATCTGGTAGTTCTTGCCGAGATCCGGATAGAAATAGTTCTTCCGGGCGAAGCGGCACGACTCGGCGATCGAGCAGCCCAGGGCCAGGCCGAGGCTGATCGCGGACCGCACGGCCGTGGCGTTGACGACGGGGAGTGAACCGGGCAGACCCAGGTCGACGGGCGCGATGAGCGTGTTCGGCGCGGCCGAATGGAACTCCTCGTTGGCCGGGTTCGGGGCATCCGAGAACATCTTGGTGCGCGTGTTGAGCTCGACATGCACCTCGAACCCGAGCACCGGCTCGAACAGCTCGAGCGCCTTGTCGTAGTCCATCAGCTTGGCCGCGGCCATCAGCGTGCCCCTCCCTCGGTGTTCTGCGCTTCGCGGAGCGCGGGCGCCCGATCCAGCAGCGGCGAGCCCCAGGAGTCGACCAGAGCCGCCTCCACGGCCGCGCCGACGCGGTACAGTCTGGCGTCCTGCCGTGCGGGAGCGAGGAACTGGATGCCGACGGGCAGCCCGTCCTCGGCGGCGAGCCCGGACGGGATCGAGATCCCCGGCACACCGGCGAGGTTCGCCGGGATCGTGGTCAGGTCGTTGAGATACATCTGCAGCGGGTCGTCGACCTTCTCGCCGATCCTGAACGCCGTGGTGGGCGCAGACGGCGTGGCGATGACGTCGACCTGCGCGAACGCCGCATCGAAGTCGCGCTGGATGAGGGTGCGGACCTTCTGCGCACTCCCGTAGTAGGCGTCGTAGTACCCCGCGGACAGCGCATACGTGCCGAGGATGATGCGGCGCTTCACCTCCGGTCCGAAACCGACCTCACGGGTGAGGGACATCACGTCCTCGACGGTCCCGCCACCATCCGGATTGACGCGCAGGCCGAAGCGCACGGAGTCGAACTTGGCGAGGTTGCTGGACGCCTCGGCGGGCAGGATCAGGTAGTACGCGGCCACACCGTACTCGAAATGCGGCGCGGAGATCTCGACGATCTCAGCCCCCTGCTTCTCCATGAGCGCGAGCGCCTCGCGGAAGGACGCGGCGACACCGGCCTGGAACCCGGAATCGGGGAGCTCCTTGACGACTCCCACCTTCAGACCCTTGAGCACCTGCCCGGTCGCGCCCTCACGGGCGGCCTCGGCGAACGACGGCCACTGCTCGGGCAGCGACGTGGAGTCCTTGGGGTCATGCCCGCCGATGACGTCGTGCAGCAGGCCCGCGTCCAGCACCGTCCGACTGACCGGGCCGACCTGGTCGAGGCTGGATGCCAGCGCGATGGAGCCGTACCGGCTCACACCGCCGTATGTCGGCTTGATGCCCACCGTGCCCGTGACGTGCGCGGGCTGGCGGATCGAGCCGCCGGTGTCCGAACCGAGGGCGAGGGGCGCCTCGAACGCGGCCACGGCCGCCGCCGATCCACCACCGGATCCGCCGGGGATCCGCTCCAGATCCCACGGGTTCCGCGTCGGACCGTACGCGGAGTGCTCCGTGGAGGAGCCCATCGCGAACTCGTCCATGTTGGTCTTGCCGAGCAGGACGAGTCCCGCCGCCCTCGAGCGCGCCACGACCGTCGCGTCGTAGGGGGACATGTACCCCTCGAGGATCCTCGACCCGCTCGTGGAGGGCTGATCGGTCGTGACGAGCACGTCCTTGACGGCCAACGGCACCCCGGCCAGAGGGCCGAGCTCCTCGCCGGACGCGCGCTTCGCGTCGATCTCGGCCGCCGCCGCCAGCGCGTGCTCGTTGACATGCAGGAAGGCGTGCACGTCGCCGTCCACGGCGGCGATGCGGTTCAGGTGCGCGCGCGTGGCGTCCACACTGGAGACCTCACCCGCACGCAGCTTCTCGGCGAGCTCGGACGCCTGGAGCCGGATGATCTCACTCACTGCTCCTCCCCCAGGATCGCCGTCACCCGGAAGCGCCCGTCAGCGGCATCCGGTGCGTTCTGCAGCACCTGCTCGTGCGTGAGCGTCCGACCGATCTCATCGGGGCGGAAGACGTTGCTCAGCGCGATCGGGTGGCTGGTGGCCGGCACATCGGGCGTGGCCACCTCCGACACCTTGGCGATGTTGTCCACGATGACGTCGAGCTGACCCGTCAGCTGCGTCACCTCTTCGTCGGAGAGTCGGATGCGCGCGAGCACGCCGAGATGGCGCACGAGATCGGGGGTGATTTCAGACACCCCTCCATTCTACGAGAGCGGCGCCGTCATCCCCGCCCGGTGCGGTCGTCGAACTCCCCGCCCGCCAGACCTGCCGGCGATCGACGGGCAGGTACTGATGCTCGTCGGCGCAGACCGGGCGCACATCGGGAAGTCCGGCGCCATCGTGATCGACGCCGCCGACCGCTTCCCACCCGAGCATCCCCCGGCATCGGCGGGAACGCCGAGGATTAGGCTTGCCGCGTGACGACGTTCAAGCCCCCTCGCCCCTGGACCGCCAGCTACGCCGTCGGCGTCCCCGAAGACCTCGAACCGGTCTCCGGCTCTCTCGTCGACATCGTCGAGGCGTCAGCGCGCGATTATCCGGATGCCGCCGCCCTGCAGTTCTTCGGGGCGGAGACGACGTATCGCGAACTGCAGGACGCCATCGAGCGCGCCGCCGCGGGACTACGGGATCTCGGTGTGCGGGCGGGCGACCCCGTGGCCATCGTGCTGCCGAACTGCCCGCAGCACATCGTGGCGTTCTACGCCGTGCTGCGCCTGGGCGCTGTGGTCGTCGAGCACAACCCGCTGTACACGCCCCGCGAGCTGCGCAAGCAGTTCGAGGACCACGGCGCCACGCACGCGGTCGTCTGGAGCAAGGTCGTCGAGACCGTGCAGGAGTTCCCCGACGACCTCGCCGTGTCCACCATCATCTCCGTGGATGTGACGCAGGCGATGCCGTGGCTCACACGGCTGGCGCTGCGGCTGCCCGTCGCGAAGGCCCGAGCTTCGCGTGACGCCCTCACCACCCGGGTGCGCGGGGCCATCGCCTGGTCCCGCGTGGCGGCGTCCGATCCGCTCCCCGCCTCCCACCCGCGGCCGGGCACCGATGACCTGGCGATCATCCAGTACACGTCAGGCACCACCGGTACGCCTAAGGGCGCGTCGCTGACACACCGCAACCTCCTCGCCAACGCCGCGCAGGCGCGGGCCTGGGTGCCCTCGATCACGCGCGGCGACGGCTGCGTCGTCTATGCGGTGCTGCCGATGTTCCACGCCTACGGGCTGACGCTGTGCCTCACTTTCGCGATGTCCATGGGTGCGCGGCTCGTGCTGTTCCCGAAGTTCGACCCGGACATGGTGCTGGAGGTCACGCGGAAGCATCCGGCGACCCTGCTGCCGCTCGTGCCGCCGATCGCCGAGCGCCTGCTGATCGCGGCCCGCGAGAAGGGCGTCTCGCTGCAGGGAACCTCCGTGGCGATATCCGGGGCGATGGCACTCCCGCACGAACTGGTCGTGCCGTTCGAGGAGGCCTCCGGCGGGTACCTCGTCGAAGGCTACGGGCTCAGCGAGTGCTCACCCGTGCTGATGGCCAATCCCGTCGCCGACAACCGGGTCGCCGGCACCGTCGGTCTGCCCCTGCCCGGCACGGAGTGCCGGGTCGTGGACCCCGATGATCCCACGACCGACGTCGTGCCGGGCACGCCGGGCGAGCTTCTCGTGCGCGGACCGCAGGTGTTCTCCGGCTACTACGGCAAACCTGAGGAGACCGAGGCCGTGTTCGTCGACGGCTGGTTCCGCACCGGCGACATCGTCACGATCGACGAGGCCGGGTTCGTGCGCATCGTGGACCGCATCAAGGAGCTCATCATCACGGGCGGCTTCAACGTGGCTCCCACCGAGGTCGAGGTCGCGCTCCGCCGGCATCCGGATGTCGTGGATGCCGCCGTCGTGGGTCTGCCCAGCGATCACTCGGGCGAGGAGGTCGTGGCGGCCATCGTCGTCGACGGCGGCAGGGATGTCGACGTGGAGGCCGTCCGGGAGTTCGCCCGCGGCGTCCTCACGCCCTACAAGGTGCCACGCAGGGTGTTCGTCGTCGACGAGCTGCCGACGTCCCTGATCGGGAAGGTGCTGCGTCGTCAGGTCAGGGAGCGGCTGCTGGCCCTCACCTCCGGGGAATGACGCCCACGTCTCGGCGGCCTGCGGACTCGCCGGAGGACCGGGCGCACTGCGCCCGTTCAGGCGCAGGCACTATCGTGGGCTGGTGACTGCTGACGATATCGCCTCCGGCGAGCCCACCACCGCATCCGCTCCCGAGACCGCCGCGTCCACGGCGGAGGAGGCGTCGGAGCCGGGCTTCGAGGACATCGGCATCACCGGCCCGGTCCTGAAGGCCATCCGTGAACTCGGCTACGAGAGCCCCTCGCCCATTCAGGCCGCGACCATCCCGCTGCTGTTGGAAGGGCGGGATGTGCTCGGCACCGCGCAGACCGGCACCGGCAAGACGGCGGCGTTCGCGCTGCCCGTGCTCGAACACCTCGATCTGTCGCAGAAGACGCCGCAGGCGCTCGTGCTGGCACCGACCCGCGAGCTGGCACTGCAGGTCTGCGAGGCGTTCGAGTCGTACTCCTCGAAGATGAAGGGCGTGCGCGTCCTGCCGGTCTACGGCGGTCAGGGCTACGGCGTGCAGCTCTCGGCGCTGCGCCGTGGCGTGCATGTCGTCGTCGGCACGCCCGGGCGCATCATGGACCACCAGGCCAAGGGCACGCTCGACCTGTCGGAGCTGAAGCACCTCGTGCTGGACGAGGCCGACGAGATGCTCAAGATGGGCTTCGCGGAGGACGTCGAGCAGATCCTCGCGCAGACGCCGGAGGACAAGCAGGTCGCACTGTTCTCCGCCACGATGCCCGCCGCCATCCGCAGACTGGCGCAGAAGTACCTGAACGCGCCCGAAGAGGTCTCGATCACCGCGAGGACCACCACCAACCAGAACATCACGCAACGCTACCTCGTGGTCTCCTATGCGCAGAAGGTGGATGCGCTGACACGCATCCTCGAGGTGGAGAACTTCGACGGCATGATCGTCTTCGTCCGCACGAAGAACGAGACCGAGACGCTCGCGGAGAAGCTCCGCGCCCGTGGATACTCCGCGGCCGCCATCAACGGCGACGTGCCTCAGGCGCAGCGCGAGCGCAGCGTGAACCATCTCAAGGACGGCAAGCTCGACATCCTCGTCGCCACCGACGTCGCCGCCCGTGGCCTGGATGTGGAGCGCATCAGCCACGTCGTGAACTTCGACATCCCCACCGACACGGAGTCGTACGTGCACCGCATCGGGCGCACGGGGCGCGCCGGGCGCACCGGGGATGCCATCAGCTTCATCACCCCGCGAGAGCGCTACCTGCTGCGCCATATCGAGAGGGCGACACGGCAGGCGCCCACGCAGATGCAGCTGCCCACCACGGAGGACGTCAACACCACGCGCCTGGCGCGCTTCGACGACGCCATCACGACGGCTCTTCAGGAGCGCGCGCGCATCGCCGCGTTCCGCGACATCATCGACCACTACGTGCGCCACCATGACGTGCCCGAGAGCGACGTAGCCGCCGCACTCGCCGTCGTGGCCCAGGGAGAGACCCCGCTGCTACTGGACCCCGAGCACGATCCGCTGGCCAGGGCCGTGCAGCGGGACAACCGTCCGCCGCGCTCCCGCTCCGACCGCGACGACCGTGCGCCGCGCGAGCGCCGCAGCAGGGGCGACTACGCGGCGTATCGCATCGAGGTGGGACGACGGCATCGTGTCGAACCGCGCCAGATCGTGGGTGCGCTCGCGAACGAGGGCGGCCTGGGCCGGGACGACTTCGGCGCCATCGCCATCAGACCCGACTTCTCCATCGTCGAGCTGCCCGTCAACCTCGACCCGGCCGTGCTGGAGAGACTGCGCGACACGCGCATCTCCGGCAGGCTCATCGAGATCAAGCCCGACCGCGGCGTGCCGAACCGGCGTGCGCCGCGGGACGGAGGCCGGTACGAGGGGTACCGCGGTGACCGGTACCGTCGGGACGGCGATCATGGTGACCGGCACGGCAGCACACGCGGCCGTCAGAACGACCGACGCGGCCGTGACGACCGGCAACAAGGCCGTGACGACCGCGATGCGCGCTGGGACGACCGTCCTCCTCGCAAGCCCCGCCACAAGAGCTGATTCCCCTGCCGTACCCGGCCGCGCAGCGGAGCGATCCCCGGCCCGAGCGGGCCCCCGGCTCGGAGAGCGAGTCGGAAGTGGTGCGCGTCGATGTCCATCCGCTCGCGCAGGTAGGACCGGTGGGCGTCGAAGCGCTGCACGCCGGAGTCGAGCTCCCGGCGGTGCCGGCCTGCGGCGATGGCCCGCTCCCGCAGCTCGCCGAGGAGCATCCGTCCGTAGCCCCGCGGCCGCTCGGACGCCGCCGTGGAGAGATCGTCGACGGCGACCTCACTCATGACCGTCGGCCTCCAGGGCGTCCGGACCCTGCGTGACCAGCAGGTGGAACTGCGCGGAATCGAGGATGCGGATGCCGAGGTCCTCCGCCTTCGCGAGCTTCGAGCCCGCGCCGGGACCGGCCGCGACGAAGTCGGTCTTCTTCGAGACGGACGAGGCCGCCTTGCCGCCTGCGCGGATGATCGCCTCCTGCGCTCCTTCGCGCGTGTAGCCGTCGAGGGTGCCCGTGGCGACCACGGTCACTCCCTCGAGCACGCCGCCTTCCGCGGCCGACGCGCCCGGGCCGGGATGCCCGGGCGTCGCCCACCGCACTCCCGCTGCCGTCCACTGATCGATGATCTCCTGATGCCAGTCGACCTCGAACCACCGCAGCAGCGAATCGGCGATGATCCCGCCGACCCCTTCCACGGCGGCGAGCTCCTCTCGTGTGGCCGAGCGGATGGCGTCCAACGACCCGAACCACTGCGCGAGCGAGCGGGCCGCGACGGGCCCCACATGGCGGATGTTCAACGACACCAGCAGCCGCCACAGCTCCTTGGTCTTCGCCTTCTCCAGCTCGGCGAGCAGCTTGATCGCGGCCTCCGAAGGCAGCACGTCGTGATGGTCCTTGCGGATCCCGCGTCTGCGCCGTTCCGCCGGCGAGAGGACCTCCGTCCCCGGCGGGTATTTCGCCGGACCGAGCTTCTGGAACGGCGCACGACGGACGAGTTCGCCGGTCTGTTCATCGACCTTCGGCTCGCCGGTCTCCGCGTCGCGGACGACGACGGAGATGGGCACGAGGTCCTCCAGCACGAGAGTGAAGAGCCCTGCCTCCGTGGGAAGCGGTGCGGTCGCGGGCGGCTCGGCCTGGGTCAGCGCCGCCGCCGTCACCTCCCCCAACGCCTCCACGTCGAGCGCGCCGCGCGAGCCGATGTGCTCGACGCGCCCGCGCACCTGCGCTGGGCACGAACGCGCGTTCGGGCAGCGCAGGTCGACGTCGCCCTCCTTCATGGCGCGCAGCGGCGTATCGCACTCCGGGCAGCGTTCCGGCATGACGAACTCCCGCTCGGTGCCGTCACGTCTTTCGATCACGGGTCCGAGCACCTCGGGGATGACGTCGCCCGCCTTGCGCAGCACGACCGTGTCGCCGATCAGCACGCCCTTCGCCTTGACGACGTCCTTGTTGTGCAGCGTCGCCTGCCGCACCACCGATCCCGCCACATGGGCGGGCTCCATGACCGCGAACGGGGTCGCGCGGCCGGTGCGCCCGACCGAGACGACGATGTCGAGCAGCTTCGTCTGCACTTCCTCCGGCGGGTACTTGTACGCGATCGCCCAGCGCGGCGCACGGCTGGTCTCGCCCAGCTCGGCGTGCAGCGCGAGGGCGTCCACCTTGACGACGATGCCGTCCAGCTCGTGCTCGATGTCGTGCCGGTGCTCCCCGAAGTACGCCACGTACTCGGCGACCTCGTCGACCGAGTGGCACACCTTCGCATGCGGGCTGGTCGGAAGGCCCCAGGAGGCCAGCAGGTCGTAGATCTCGCTCTGCGCGGCCACCGGAGGATCAGGCCAGGCGCCGATGCCGTGCACGTACAGGGACAGCGATTCGGTGCGCAGCCGCCCCGCCTCCAGCTCGAGACCGCTCTTCTTGTCGAGCTGCTGCCGCAGGCCGCCGCTGGCGGCATTGCGGGGGTTGGCGAACGACGGGAACCGGCGCGCCGCCGCGGTGCGCGCCCGCTCCTCATCGAAGGGCTTCTTGCCCGCACCGCCTCGAGCCTCCCACTTCGCCCGTGACTCGGCGTACGCCCGGTCGCGGAACGAGGCCTGAGCCGCGTTGAGCCGTTCGAACGCGGCGACGGGGATGAACACCTCCCCACGCACCTCCATGAGCGGCGGGTGCCCGGAGCCGGAGAGCCGCTCGGGGATGGCCGCCAGGCGCAGCGCGTTCTCGGTGACGATCTCTCCGACACGTCCGTCGCCTCGCGTCGCCGCGGAGGTGAGGATGCCGTTCTCGTAGCGCAGGTTGATCGCGAGCCCGTCGATCTTCAGCTCCGTGAGCCAGGCGACCTCCCGCCCGACCGACGCCCGCGCCTTGGCCTCCCACTCGCGCAGTTCGTCGAGTGAGAAGACGTTGTCCAGGCTCAGCATCCGCTCGGCATGCTCGATCGTGTCGAGCCCGGTCGATTCCGCAGCCCCCACCAGCTGCGTCGGCGAGTCCTGGCCCTGCAGCAGAGGGTGCAGGCGCTCGAGCTCCTGCAGTCGCCGCATCCAGCCGTCGTACGTCGCGTCGTCCACGAGCGAGGTGTCCCGCCCGTAATAGGCGTCCTTCGCGTCGAGGATCCACGAGGTCAACTCCTCGGCCTCGGCGCGAGCGTCCTCCAGTGAGATGTTCTCCGGCACCCCGCAAGTCTACGAGCGCCCGCCGACACTCGCAGTCCGTTCAGGCCGCGGACACCGGCACGGCCGACACGGTCGTGTCGATCGTGAACTGGCCCAGCACCCGGGTGCCGATGTACAGCACGGCGCTCTGGCCCGGCGCGACGCCGTCGAGAGGCGCGTCGGGGACCACCCGTACACCGTCGTCCGTCACGAACGCCCGCGCCGGGACCGGGTCCGCATGCGCTCGGATCTGCACCTCGCAGGTGAACTCGGACGCCTCCGGTGGCCTGCCGGCCCAGGAGAACCGCTGTCCGGAGATCTCGGCGATCGCCAGCGCCTCCTTCGGCCCGACCACGACGGTGTTGGTGACGGGGCGCACCTCCAGCACGAACCGCGGCTTCCCGTCCGCTGCGGGAACACCGAGGTGGAGCCCTCGGCGCTGCCCGACCGTGAACGCATGTGCGCCCTCGTGCGTGCCGACGACGGCGCCGGTGCGGTCGACGACGTCTCCCGTCGCGGTGCCGACCTTCTCCGCCAGCCATCCGCGGGTGTCGCCATCGGGGATGAAGCAGATGTCGTGACTGTCGGGCTTCTGTGCGACGGTGATCCCCCGCTCGGCGGCCTCCGCTCGCACCTGCGCCTTCGAGGGCGTCGCCCCGAGCGGGAAGTAGGTGTGGGCGAGCTGTTCCGCGTTGAGCACCCCCAGCACGTACGACTGGTCCTTGGCGCTGTCGGACGCGCGGTGCAGTTCCCGTCCCGCGACGCCGTCGACCAGCGTCGCGTAATGGCCGGTGCACACGGCGTCGAAGCCCAGCTCGATCGCACGCTCCAGCAGTGCGGCGAACTTGATCTTCTCGTTGCAGCGCAGACACGGATTCGGTGTGCGGCCCGCCTTGTACTCGGAGACGAAATCCTCGATCACCTCATCGCGGAAGCGCTCCGAGAAGTCCCACACGTAGAACGGGATGCCGAGCAGATCGGCCACCCGACGCGCGTCCAGCGCGTCCTCCACCGTGCAGCATCCGCGACTCCCGGTGCGCAGCGTGCCACCCGCCCGGGAGAGCGCGAGATGCACCCCGACGACGTCGTGGCCGGCATCGACCGCCCGGGCCGCCGCCACAGCCGAATCGACCCCACCGCTCATCGCCGCCAGTACACGCATGGGTCCCAGTCTACGAGCGGGAGGCCGCACCGGCACCGGATGCTCTCGCATAGACCTCGGCGATCACATCGAGCACCGCATCGACGTCCGCGTCGGTCGACGTGCGTCCGAGCGTGAACCGCAGTGCACTCCGCGCGTCCTGCTCGCCGCGTCCCATGGCCACGACCACGTGGGAGGGCTCGGCGACCCCGGCCTGGCACGCGGAGCCCGTCGAGGCCGCGATCCCTGCCTGATCCAGCAGGAACAGCAGGCTCTCCCCCACCGCGCCGGGGAACAGCACATGCGCGTTCCCCGGCAGACGGTCGACGGGATCGCCGAGCAGCACGGCCCGAGGCACGGCGTGTCGGATGCCGTCGATCAGCCGATCCCGCAGCGCGCACAGCCGGGCGCTTTCGGCGACGAGCTCTGCGGCGGAGACCTCCAGCGCCGCCGCGAGGGCCGCCGCGCCCGCCACGTCCTGTGTGCCTGCCCGCAGCCCGCGCTGCTGGGAACCGCCGTGCAGCAGCGGGGTCAAGCGGGCCGAGCGCGCCACGACCAGCGCCCCCGTTCCCACGGGCGCGCCGAGCTTGTGGCCGGCGATGCTCATGGCCACCAGTCCGGCTCCCGCCGGCGCATCGCCGCGCAATTCCCGGAAGGAGAGCCGCACATGCGGCCATGCGGCGACGGCGTCCAGGTGCAGGGGCACCGTGCGCTCCGCCGCGGCCCTCGCCAGTTCCGGCGCATCGTTGATCGTGCCCGACTCGTTGTTCGCGACGAGAGCGGTCGCCAGCGCGGCCCCTTCCAGCGCCGCACGGAATGCCTGTGCGTCGATGCGTGCGTGCGCGTCGACGCGCACCGCGCGCACCACGGCACCCTCGACCGTCAGGGCGGCGACCGTGTCCATGGTCGCGTGATGCTCGGCATCCGGAAGCACGACGGCATCCGTGCCGTGAACCCGGGAGCGCCACAGCCCGTTCAGCGCGGTGTTGATGGACTCCGTGCCGCCGGAGGTGAACACGACCTCGATGGGATCGCACCCGAGCACCGCCGCCGCCCGCTCGCGCGATTCCTCCAGGACCCGGCGGGCGTCCTGGCCCGCACCGTGCGTGGACGACGCGTTGCCCAGCACCTGTCCCGCGGTGAGCCACGCATCACGCGCCTCCGGACGCAGGGGGGACGTCGCCGCATGATCGAGGTAGAACCGCATCCCCCCATTCTCCCGCCCGTTCGTCCCTCCGGCATCCGCGGGACCGAGAGCCGTTCCGCCCGGGACCGGAGTCCATCACCGCGCGCGTGCGCGCTTATGCTGTTTCCCATGCCTTCGCCGTCCGGCTCTCCTCTCGGGGGCTCCGCACTCGATGATCTCGGTGTCCGTCTCCACGACGGCACCGGGACGCTGCGTGTGTGGTCGCAGAACGCCTCCTCCGTGGAACTGGTCGTCTTCGACGCCGACGACCTGGACTGGGAGACCGCGCAGGTTCCGTTGCAGCGGCACCCCGGCGGTGTCTGGGAGGTGACGACGGATCTGCTGCAGGCCGGCACGCGCTATGCGCTGCGGGTCGACGGACCGCACGGCCCCGGACACGTGTTCAACCCGGAGACGCTCCTGCTGGACCCGTACGGACGCGGGCTCGCGCAGGGCGACGGCTACGAGCAGTGGCGTTCGGTCGTCATCCGGGACGGGTTCGACTGGGGCGGCGTCGCCAAGCCGCGCACACCGCTCGATCGCACCGTGATCTATGAGGGCCACATCAAAGGGCTCACGAAGCGGCATCCGGACGTCACTCCTGCGCTGCACGGCACGTACGCGGGACTCGCCCACCCCGCGATGATCGACTATCTGAAGAACCTGGGCGTGACGGCCGTGGAACTGCTGCCCGTGCACGCGTTCGTCCCCGAACCGCGTCTGCTCGAACGCGGACTGACGAACTACTGGGGCTACAACACGCTCAACTTCTTCACTCCGCACACCGCCTACGCCAGCGACGCGGCCCGCAAGGACGGCCCGGAGGCCGTGCTCGCGGAGTTCAAGGGCATGGTGCGGCTGCTGCATGAGGCGGGGCTGGAGGTCATCCTCGACGTGGTCTACAACCACACCAGCGAGGAGGGCATCGGCGGGCCGCGTTCCAGCCTGCGCGGCATCGACAACGCCTCGTACTACCGTCAGCAGCCTGACGGGACGTACATCGACACGACGGGCGTCGGCAACACCGTCAACACGGCGACCGAGGCCGCCGCACGCCTCGTGCTGGACTCCCTGCGGTACTGGTCCACCGATATGCAGATCGACGGCTTCCGATTCGATCTGGCCGCGGCCCTCGGCCGTGACGCGAACCACGAGTACGACCGCGAGCACCCGCTGCTGCGCGCCATCCGCGACGACCCGGCTCTGCGCGACGCGAAGATCATCGCCGAGCCGTGGGACGTGGGCCTGGGCGGCTGGCAGACCGGCAACTTCCCGGACGGATGGAGCGAGTGGAACGATCGGTACCGCGACCGCGTCCGCAACTTCTGGCTCAGCGACATCGACTACGCCCGTCGCGCCACCGCCCCCGTCGGCATCGGCGGGTTCGCGAACCGACTCGCAGGGTCCGCGAACACCTACAGCGATCAACGCGGACCGCTGGCCAGCGTCAATTTCATCACGGCCCATGACGGCTTCACCCTGCACGACCTGGTCTCCTACGACGTCAAGCACAACGAGGCCAACGGCGAGGGCAACCGCGACGGCGCCGACATGAACCGCTCCTTCAACCACGGCGTGGAGGGCCCCACAGACGAACCGGCGATCCTCGCCCAGCGTCGCAAGGCCATGCGCAACCTGATGGGGACGCTGCTGCTGTCCGCCGGGATCCCGATGATCACCGCGGGCGACGAGTTCGGGCGCACCCAGCGCGGCAACAACAACGCGTACTGCCAGGACTCGCCGCTGAGCTGGCTGAACTGGGAGCATGAGCAGTGGCAACGGGATCTCACCGCCCATGTCGCGCTGCTCACACGACTGCGCGCGGAGAATCCCGCGCTGCGGCCCGGCCGCTATGCGCGATTGGGCGAGCACATCCCCGACTCGAGCGTCATGGACTGGTTCGATCAGAACGGCGAGACCATGGAGGTCGAGCAGTGGACCGATCCCCGAAACCGCACCCTGCAGTACGTCGCGGCGACGATCCCCGTGGACGGCGCCGCCAACCGCATCCTGCTGATCGTGCACGGCACCGAGGCGCCCATCGACGTCACGCTCCCGGATTCCCTGGAGCAGGCGACGGGATTCGTGCAGCTGTGGTCGAGCGCGCAGGAGACTCCCGCGTCGGAGCAGCAGCGCTTCGCCCCCGGCGACGTCATCCCCGTCCCAGGCACCTCCATGCACCTCTTCCGGGTGGAGTGAGCGCTCCGCACCGGACTCTCCAGCACGTCGGGCCGCAACGTCGCGACCCGCTCGACGAGGGCGTGGTGGGAGCCCGATGGAGCGGTACATTCAAGGTGTGGCAGCACGAACCGCTCAAGAACCCGCGGCGCTGAGAAGCCCCGCCAGGATTCCTCTGCGGCCCGCCGCCGAGACAGCGTCGCCCGGTGGCACGAGAGCGGGGCGCATTCCGTTGTTCTCGCCGACACCGACCGCCCCACACGGATACCCGCCCAAGGCGTTCGCGGGAGAAGTCGTCCCGTTCGGTGTGGTCTCCTTCCGCGAGGGGCACGATCGCATCGGCGTGCACGTCAGACTCCTCGATCCCCACGGCGACGAGAGCCTGCACCGGCTCACGCCTCTCGAGGACGGCACCGACCGGTGGACGACGCAGATCGCGCTGGATCGGGTGGGAGCGTGGCGATATCGTTTCGAGGGCTTCGCCGACGACTTCGCGACGTGGGCGCATTCCGCGGAAGTGAAAGCCGAGGCGGACATCGACATCGCGGTCATGAGCGCTTCGGGCGAGCGCCTGCTGAGATCCGCCGCGTCGCAGAAGGACCGCCCATCGCCCGAACGCACCCGCCTGCGCGCCGCGGCCGAGCGACTGCACGACGCGGATGCCGACACGCTGACCGCCGTCGCGACCGACTCCGACCTCGCCGCGATCTTCCGAGCACGGCCGCGCGCGTCCCTCGGTTCGGTCACCGACTGGATGCCGCTGACGGTGGAGCGGCAGCGCGCCGGGGTGGGCGCGTGGTACGAGTTCTTCCCGCGCTCCGAGGGCGCCGTCCGCCGCGAGGACGGCACCGTGCGCAGCGGCACCCTCCGGTCGGCGGCCAAGCGGCTGCCCGGCGTCGCCGACATGGGGTTCGACGTGCTGTACCTCGTCCCCGTGCATCCGATCGGTCAGACCAACAGGAAGGGGCGGAACAACGCCCTGACCGCCGAGCCCGGCGATCCCGGGTCGCCGTACGCCATCGGCTCCGCCGACGGCGGCCATGATGCGATACATCCCGATCTCGGCACCGAGAAGGACTTCCGGGCGCTGCTGCGCGCGGCGCAGAGGGTCGGGCTGGAGGTCGCGCTCGATCTGGCCCTGCAGGCCTCCCCCGATCACCCCTGGGTGGCCGAGCATCCCGAATGGTTCACGACACTGCCGGACGGCACCATCGCCTATGCGGAGAACCCGCCGAAGAAGTACCAGGACATCTACCCGCTCAACTTCGACAACGACCCCGCCGGGATCTACGCCGAGATGCTCCGTGTCGTCATGCACTGGGTGGGGCTCGGTGTGCGGATCTTCCGGGTCGACAACCCGCACACCAAGCCTCTGCAGTTCTGGGAGTGGCTCATCGCCGAGGTCGAGAAGGCCTCCCCCGGGGTCGTCTTCCTCGCCGAGGCGTTCACCCGCCCCGCCGTCATGCGCGCGCTGGCGGCGGCGGGCTTCCAGCAGAGCTACTCGTACTTCACGTGGCGCAACACGAAGGCCGAACTGGAGGAGTTCCTCACCAGCGTCTCCCAGGAGACGAGTGACTACATGCGGCCCAACCTCTTCGTGAACACGCACGACATCCTCACCGAATACCTGCAGTTCGGCGGACGCGCCGCCTACCGCATCCGTGCCTGCATCGCGGCGACCGCAGCGCCCACGTGGGGCGTGTACGCCGGCTACGAACTCATCGAGAACGTCGCCAGACCCGGGTCCGAGGAGAACATCGACAACGAGAAGTACGAGTACAAGTTCCGGGACTGGGAGGCCGCGGAGCGGAACGGCCGGTCGCTGGCGCCGCTGCTGCGCCGTCTCAACGAGATCCGCCGCGAACACCCCGCACTGCGCCAGCTGCGCAACATCTCCTTCCACTGGAGCGACGACGATGCGGTGCTCGTGTACTCCAAGCACCTGGATGCGGAGTTCACGGGGACGGGCGCGAGCGACACCCTCATCGTCGTGGCCAACCTCGACCCGCACTCGGTCCGCGAGACCACCGTGCATCTCGACACGCGCATCTGGGGCGTTGCGCCGGGCGACCGGTTCGAGGTGGAGGATCTGCTCACAGGAGCCACGTGGACCTGGACCGACCACGACTACGTGCGGCTCGACGCCTTCGCCGAGCCGGTGCACATCCTGAAGGTGAAGGAGCGATCATGAGCTGGACCGAGGATGTCTCCGTATCCGAGGCGTGGGAGAAGGCCGCCGTCGGCGCGCACCACGATCCCCATATGCTGCTGGGCGCGCACCCCGAGACGGATGCCGCAGGGCGCACCGTCACCGTGATCCGGACCCGACGACCATTGGCCGCGTCGGTCACGGCGGTGTTCCTGGACGGCGACAGACTCCCCCTCGAGCACGTCGCCCGGGGGATCTGGGAGGGCAGGCACGCCGGTCCTCCGTCCGCCTACCGCATCGCCTGCGTCTACGCCGGGCAGAACGAGACGATCGCCGGAGATCCGTACCGGCACCTTCCCGCGCTCGGCGAGCTGGATCTGCATCTGATCGGCGAGGGGCGGCACGAGCGGCTGTGGCAGGTCCTCGGTGCGCACCATCGGGTGCTCGACGGTGAGACCGGCGTCGACTTCGCGGTGTGGGCGCCCGACGCGCAGGCCGTGCGCGTATGCGGCGACTGGAACGGCTGGAACGGCGAAGGGCATGCCATGCGCTCGATGGGCGCTGCCGGGGTGTGGGAGCTGTTCATCCCCGACGTCACCGTCGGCAGCCGGTACAAGTACGAGATCCTCACCCCCGACGGGCGTTGGATCCTCAAGGCCGACCCCATGGCGCAGGCGGCGGAGACGCCGCCGGCGACGGCATCCGTCGTCACTCTGAGCGCCCACACGTGGGGCGACGGCGCATGGATGACACGACGGGCAGCCACGCACGCCGTCGCGCAGCCCATGTCGGTCTACGAACTGCATCTGGGCTCCTGGCGCGAAAACCTCGGCTACCGGGACATCGCCGACCCGCTCATCGAGCACGTGACGGCGACGGGCTTCACGCATGTCGAGTTCATGCCGGTCTCCGAGCACCCGTTCGGCGGCTCATGGGGATACCAGGTCAGTGGGTACTACGCGCCCACCGGCAGGTACGGTTCCCCCGACGACCTGCGCTACCTCATCGACCGTCTCCACCAGGCCGGCATCGGTGTGATCCTCGACTGGGTGCCCGGGCATTTCCCGAAGGACGACTTCGCCCTGGCCCGCTTCGACGGCCGTCCGCTGTACGAGCATCCCGATCCCCGTCGCGGTGAGCACCAGGACTGGGGCACCCTGATCTTCGACTACGGCCGGAACGAGGTGCGCAACTTCCTCGTCGCGAACGCCCTGTACTGGCTCAGCGAGTTCCACGCCGACGGGCTGCGGGTGGACGCGGTGGCGTCCATGCTGTACCTGGACTACTCCCGCAAGGACGGCGAGTGGGTGCCGAACATCCACGGCGGCCGGGAGAATCTGGAGGCCATCCGCTTCCTGCAGGAGGTCAACGCCACCGCGTATCGGCTGCACCCGGGCATCGTGATGATCGCGGAGGAGTCCACGGCCTTCCCCGGAGTGACGGCGCCGACCTCGGCGGCGGGCCTCGGCTTCGGGTTCAAGTGGAACATGGGGTGGATGAACGACTCGCTGCAGTACATGACGCGCGACCCCCTGCATCGCTCGCACCACGAGGGCGAGATCACGTTCTCGTTCGTGTACGGGTTCGGTGAGAACTACGTCCTGCCGATCAGTCATGACGAGGTCGTGCACGGCAAGGGTTCACTCGTCTCGCGGATGCCGGGAGATCACGCCCACAAACTCGCCAATGTGCGCGCCTACCTCGGGTACATGTGGGGTCACCCCGGCAAGAAGCTGCTGTTCATGGGACAGGAGTTCGGTCAGATCGGCGAATGGTCGGTCGACCGCGAACTGGACTGGTGGCTGCTGGATCAGCCCGCCCACGCGCAGCTGCAGCGCTTCGTCAGCGCGTTGAATGCGATCTACCGTCGGCAGGCGCCGCTGTGGGAGCGCGACAACGACGGCTCCGGCTTCAGCAGGCTCGGCGCCCCCACGTGGGATCCCAGTGTCGTCGCCTTCGAGCGGCGCGACGCGCACGGCGGACGTCTGGTCGTCGTCTCGAATTTCGCGGGCGTGACGCGCACGGGGTATCGGCTGGAGCTGCCCCGCGAGGGCGCATGGTCGGAGATCCTGAACACGGATGCCGCCGAGTACGGCGGCACGGATGCCGGGAACCTCGGCCTCATCGAGGCGCACCGCGACGCCGACGACGCGCCGGCCGTCGCGACGGTCACCCTGCCCGCGCTGTCGACGATCTGGTTCCGCCACCAGAACGATCCGCACGTTCCCGCCATCGGCCGGGGGTGACCCCCGGCCGCCGCCTCAGAACAGCAGTGAGGTGAGGCGAGTCCGTGCGGCGGCGACGCGGGGGTCGGACGCTCCGATGAGACCGAACAGCTCCACCAGGCGCTCACGGATCGCCGTGCGCTGATCGGGCTCGGCGGCCGAGAACAGGTCCAGCAGGCGCGAGAACGCGTCCTCGACGTGGCCGCCGGCGAGATCCAGATCCGCGACCCGGAACTGCGCCTCCACGTCGGTCGGCGAGGCGGCGGCCGCCGCCCTCGCCTCGTGCAGGTCGAGCCCCTGCACCCGATCGAGCAGACGAACCTGACCGAGGCCGGCCCGGGCATCCTCATCACGCGGGTTCTCCGCCAGCGCCCGCTGGTAGGCATCCGCCGCCCGTTTGTAGTCGCCTGCCTCGATGGCCGCATACGCCTCGGCATGCAGTGGCGGCAGCGGCTGCTCCTCGGGCTGCTCGGCCTGCCCGGCCTCCGTGGACTCGCCGACGGGCACGCTGCCGGTCACGCCGTTCTGCGCGGCCACCTCGAGGAGCTTCGCGAACACCTCGCGCACCTGCTCCTCGGGAACGGCACCGGTGAACATCGGCACCGGCTGCCCTCCGATCAGCGCCACCACCAGCGGGATCGACTGCGCACGGAACGCCTGAGCGATCTGCGGGTTGGCGTCGACGTCCACCTTGGCGAGCACCACCCGACCGTGCTGCTCACGCGTGACCTTCTCGATGATGGGACTGAGCTGCTTGCAGGGCCCGCACCATTCGGCCCACAGGTCGACGACGACGGGAACCGTGCGGGAGAGTTCGAGGATCTCGCCGAAGGTCGCGTCTGTGACGTCGACGACGAGGCCCCGGGCCGCTCCCTGGCCCTCGGACGATGCTTCTCCCGCCGTGGGGGCCGGTTGTGCCGCACGGCCTCGCAGTGAGGAAAGGTCGACGGCGCCGCGAAGGGCGGCCGCGGAGATCTCGGTCACTTGATCACCTCTACGTTCATCAGATCCTGGTGGTAGGCCAGCAGTCGAATCTGCTGGTTGGAGCCCTGTGCGGGCACGGCGAAGAACAGCTGGATCCCCCAGCGCGTGATGTAGCCCTTCGCCGCTTCCTTGACCCCCGTGAGCGCCTTGGCCGGCTCGTCACCGCCGAAGCGGATGACGGCGTCGGAGGTGGTGGGCTTGACGGTCTGGGTGTCGATGACACTGACGGCGACGACCGCACCGCTGTCGAGGGTCGCGAGGGACATCGGCTCGTAGTCCGACGGCGTCATGGCGAACTCGGCCTTCGAGGTCTTGGCCGCTCCCGCATCCGCGGCCTTCTTCACGACGGCGGCGCGGCTGTCGCGCACCGACTGGGCGAACTCCGCGGCCATGTCGTCGAAGAGTCCGGCGAACTCGCTCTTGTCCCCCGCGTCGACGTAGTCGGAGTACGCCCCGGACAGCTCGGCCGGGGCCAGCGACAGGAACGCCGACTCGGCGGGAACCCGGGTCGTGCCCAGCCAGGCGGGCGCCACCTTCGGGAAGGCGCCGGATGCCGGCATGTCCCCCATCGCGGTGACGCGGTAGTTGGCCCACGGATCCGTCTGGGTCATGGTGAGCATGACCGGCGGCTTGGTCTCGTCGTCCTCGGCGACGGTGAGCGCCAACACGGTCCGCGGCCAGCTCTCGGTGGCCTCGGGAAGGAGGATCTTCACCTTCCCCAGCGGGGACACCAGCGGGGTGTCGCGCCCCTCGATGCGCTCGCGGAGCGTGTACTCGGTCTGCCGCCCGGCCAGCGCCGCACCGTCCAGCCGGGTCTCGGCCAGATCCGCATCGAGCTCGTCGTCCGCTCGGGTCAGGGTGCTCGCGATCTCGCCGACGATCCGCTGCCCCTGCTTCTCGCTCACCACAGGCTGCTTCTGGTTCTCCGGCGCCACCACCGTCGGGCTGGCCGTCGGTGTGGGCGAGGCGGCGTCCGGCTGGGGCCAGGAGTCGGCCGTGCAGCCGGTGGCCAGCAGCCCCGTGAGCACGAGAGCGGGCAGAGCCAGCGCGCCTCTGCGCGCCGTGTGCGCGATCCGCTGAGCGCCCGAAACGCCCTGCGGGCCGGGAGCATCCTGCGCGCCGGAACGGTCACCGCGCTCGATCTCCCGCTGCTCGGGCACGCTGATCGGCTGGGTCTCCGGAAGCGGGCCGGGCCCCTTCCGTCGCGGGCCGCGGCCGCGTCGCTGGTGCCGGATGCCGAGGATGTACAGCACGATCCCTATCGCCAGCAGCAGCCCACCGGTCGCCATCAGCGGCCCCGCCCACGGTGTGCGAGTGTCCAGGGCCCAGGAGACGAGGATGTCCGCCGGTGCGGGCTCGATGCCGTCCCTGGCGATCAGGACGCTGTTCCCCTCGGTCAGCTGCAGGTTCGCGACAAGGGCGTCCTGGTCGGCGAAGGAGTCGAGCCAGAGGTCCGAGCCCACCGGCGAACGCCCGGAGGTCTCGCCGCCCTCCGCAGGCGGCTGTGCGGCCGCCACGCGCTCGGTCTTCGGCTTCTGCGCCTTGGTGAGCGACACATGATCGTAGGCGGTGTCGGACAGCCATGCCACCATGTCGTCGGTGCGTCCGTAGGCGACGAAGATGTCACCCTGGCCGCGCACGATCAGGGTCTGCAGGCCCGGGTTCGCGCGCAGTACACGGGCGTCGACGAGGACGTACGGCGTCGGCTGATCGACGGTCAGCTCCATGCGCTGCTCGCTGGGACCCTTGAAGATCGTCCGCTGCGCGATTCCCGCTCCGATGAGAACCGTGGCCAGCACGAAGGCCACGACGGCCCATACGAATCGCACGAATCAACTCCTTACGTGACCGCGGGCGTGCCCCGGCGGTCTCCGCTCGACTTTCCAGACTAGCGAAAGCACCTGTGCGTTGCCCACCAGCGTTTCCCGCACGCCTGCAGGGCACCGGGCGCGGTGACGATTAGGCTTGCTCGCATCCGACCGGGAGAACGATGAAGATCCACAGCCCTTTCCGCACCGCACTGGTGGCGACCCTCGGCGTCGGCCTGGGGATCATGCTGCTGACCAGCGTGCAGATGCTCTCGACCGTGTTGCTGTACATCGGCACCGCGCTGTTCCTCAGCCTGGGTCTGGATCCGCTGGTCACCCTCCTCGAGCGGCGTGGCCTGCCGAGGTGGGCGGCTGTCCTCAGCACCATCGTGGCCGTGCTCGGCGCGTTCACCGCGATCGTGCTGATCGTCCTGCCCGTGGTCACCGAGCAGATCTCGCAGCTGGTCTCGCAGGTGACCGCGCTGGTCGTCAACGGCGACCGCACGGTGCAGCACCTCAAGGACTGGATGACGGAGACGTTCCCCACCCTGCGCGTGGACGACGTGTTCGCCTACGTGCAGAACTGGCTTGAGCAGGAGGACTGGGCCCGAAACGTCGCGGACTGGGGCGGGTCGATCGGACAGGGGGTCCTCATCGTCGGGGGCGCCCTGCTGACGGGCCTGTTCGGAGCGTTCATCGTGCTGGTGCTGACGATCTACTTCACCGCGTCGACGCCCTCGCTCAAGCGTGCCGTGTATCAGCTCGTGCCCTCATCCCGGCGTGAGCGATTCATCGACATCGCCGACCAGATCACCGATTCCGTCGGCCATTACGTGATGGGACAGGTCGCCCTGGGAGTCATCAACGGCCTGCTCAGCTCGGTGTACCTCTCGATCATCGGCGCGCCGTTCACCGCAGTCCTCGCCGTCGTGGCTTTCTTCTTCTCGCTCATCCCCCTCGTCGGCACGCTGACGGGCTCAGCGGTGATCGTGCTGGCGTGCCTGCTGCCGGGCGTGGGGTCGCCGGGGACGGCGCTGGCCGCCGCGATCTACTACCTCATCTACATGCAGCTCGAGGCCTACTTCATCGCGCCGCGCATCATGAGTCGCGCGGTATCCGTCCCGGGCGCCGTCGTCGTCATCGCCGCACTGTCCGGCGGTGCGCTGCTGGGCCTTTTGGGCGCGCTCATCGCTATCCCCGTCGCCGCGAGCATCCTCATCATCTACCGGCAGGTGCTCATCCCCCGGATGAACGAGCAATGAGCGGCCGACGCCTTCGACGGGCGGCTCAATCCTCCCAGTCCGTGGACAGCGGCAGCGGATGCGGGGTGATCAGCGTGGCCAACGGCTCCCGCTGCTCGGGCACGGCCGGCTCGTCGACGAGCCGCGGTCCGTCGGCGGTCACCAGCTCGAGGTCCGTGCGGTCCGCCGACAGCAGCACCGGGCCGCGGGTGCGGATGGTCATGCGATGGTCCAGCAGTGCGTGTGCCAGTGCCGTCTGGCGGCGAGGTCGGCGGCGTCGCCCATCACACCGTCCGCACGCCAGACGACCAGGTGCGCAGTGGCCGGTGGGATGGTGCGCCCGCAGCCCGGACACGTGTACTCCTTGACCGCCCGGGCCGCCGAAAGGGGCTGCACGGTCCATTCGTGCCCTCGTCGTGTCTCGGTGCGCTTCCAGCCCGCGAGAAGGCGATCGAAGGACTCGTCAGCGCGGGACCTGTCAGGTCGCCGACGGCGGGATCGTGCCATTCGCCGGATCTACCACCAGTGGTTGCGGGTCCAGAACGCGTAGGCGCCCGCCCAGCCGCCGTATCGTCCGGTCGCGTACCCGCTGCCCCAGCGCAGGTTGTCGACCGGGTTGTAACCGTTCCCGGGAACCTTGCTGCACGGCAGCGCCTGCACCAGTCCGCACGCGCCGGAGGAGCTGTTGGTGGCGTTGGGGTTCCAGCCGCTCTCACGGGAGACGATGTAGTCGACGTACGCCCAGTCACCCTGAGCGATTCCCGCTGCGCTCATCCACTCCTCCTTGCTGCCGCCGCCGGTGTACTTCGGTCGCGGGGCGGAGGCGGAGGCCGTCGCCGGCTTGGGCGTGGGCTTCGGCTTGGGTTTGATGTAGACCTCGAAACTGCCGCGCTCCACCTGTTCGATCGGCGCGCCCTGCACGGAGACCGTGATGTCCTGGGTGTCCTGGGCCGCCAGTGAGAACGCCGTGACCGCCGCCTCGGCGGCGCTCGGGTCGGCGAGGGCCGTGCCTGTGGGCGCGAGCAGCGCCGCGGAGAAACCGACGACGGCGAGACCCGCACCGACGGCACTGAGCCGACGCCGCCATGTTCTGGTCTTGTTCGAACCGAACGCATTCGGGCGCGTCGATGTCGATATCAATTCGTTATCGGGAGTCACGATGGGGATCAGTCTAACCAGAACACCCTGGGACGTCCATGAGAGCGCCCCGCGTGGTGGACCGGACTCGGAGACGCTCAGCGAACGGCGAGCATGACCTCCACGGTGGCGTCGAGGAGGGCGTCGACCTGCTCCTCCCGGTAGCCGCCGCGCTGCATCCGGAATGCCGCCGCGCGGATCTGCTCGACCTCCAGCGCATCGCCGTCCCGCAGGAAGCCGATGATCCGCTGCGCGACATGGTCGACCTCATCGATGCGGTACCCGAACACCAGTCGGTTCGTCCGGGCGAACCGGCGTCGCGGCGGTCGCGCCAGATGGTCCAGGATCTCCTGCGCATCCGTCCTGGCCTGCGCGACCCACGCCTCGACGCCGACTGCGCGCACGGCGCGCTCCCTCGCCCTCGCGGCGAACGCGTCCTCGACCCGCCCCAGCGCCGCATCGACGTCCGCGATGACATAGCCTCGCTTGACGAGCGGGAAGGAGGCGCTGCGCACCTGGTCGGCACCGAAGTCACCACGGTCGTCCTCGAAGGCGCCTCTGGCGGCCTCCAGGAACGTGTCGACGGCCGCGCGATGATATCCGCGCGTGCGGCCCGTCGTCAGGGCGAACGCCGGCGGTGCGGCCTGCTCCTCCGCCTCGAACACATCCAGATCTGCGTCAGTCATCACGAAACCATCCACGGCGTCAACAGGAACGACAGCGCCAGCGCGGGCACGGTCGAGGGCAGGATGCTGTCCAGCCGGTCCAGCAGGCCGCCGTGTCCGGGCAGCCAGGAGCTCATGTCCTTGATGCCCAGATCGCGCTTGAGCAGGGACTCGGCGAGGTCGCCGAGCGTCGCGGAGAGGAGGATCGCCGCGCCCAGGATCAGGCCGCACCACCATTCCAGGTGCAGCAGGTACACCGCCAGCAGCACGCCGACGGTCAGCGAGCCGAGGACCGCCCCCGCGAATCCCTCCCAGGTCTTCTTCGGGCTGATGCGCGGCGCCATCGGGTGCTTGCCGAAGGCGAGGCCGGTCGCGTACGCGAAGGTGTCCGCCGCGACGGCGATGGACACGAAGGTGAGCACCCACCACTCGCCGTTCTCCCGGAACAGCAGCATGATGGCCAATGAAGCCAGGAACGGTACGTAGATCTGCACGAACCCGCCGGTCACGACGTCCGCGAGCACATCGCCGTAAGTGCGACCGTCCTTCGCGACCATCTGAGCGAGCATCCGCCACACGGCGATGAAGGACACCGCGACGATGAGCACCACCCAGCTGATCCAGAATTCGCCGGTCACACCCGCCAGCACGACACCCGTCGCGGCGATGAGCTGCGGAACCGCGTCCACCCTGCGGCCTCCCGTGCGCAGGGCACGGGAGAGCTCGTATGTGCCCAGCAGACCGGCCGCCAGCGCGATCGGGACGAACAGCCACTTCACGAACAGCAGAGACGCCACGAACGCGGCGCCGAAGGCCACGCCGATGACGATCGCGAGGATGAGATCCCGGCCGGTGCGCTCCTTGATGCGCTCATTGGCCTGGTCGAAGTGATCGCGCGCCTGTGAGACATGCGACTCCAGCTGGTCCCGGGCCTGCGACACATGCGACTCGAGCTCGTCACGGCGGGCACGCCAGTGCTCTCGGATCGCACTGTGCTCTCCCGTCGCCGGTTCGACGTCCTCGGCTGCTCTCACCGGACGGGCAGCGTTCACGGTGCCGCCCTGGGCGTCCGACGGCAGAGGGGGTCGGGGCGGTACGCGCGAGGCGTCGAACCCCGGGAACGCCTCATCCGACAGCGGCACACCGGATGCCGAGGTCCCCACGTCGGCACCTGGGACACCGTGCACGGGGGTCCGCGCATCGTCGGCGCGCCGCGCACGGATGTCCGTGTGCGCGGTCGACGCATCCGCCGAGTCGGGCTCGGGAGCCTCGGCCGGGCGATCCTCGGAGTCGTTGGCGTCGGGCATGCAGGTCAGACCTCGAGGAGTTCAGCCTCTTTGCGCTTGAGTGCATCGTCGATGGCTTCGACGTGCTGACGGGTCAGAGCGTCCAGCTCCTTCTCGCCGCGCGTGATCTCGTCCTCACCGACCTCGGACTTCAGCGCGTCCAGCTCGTCCTTCGCCTTGCGACGGATCCCACGGATCTGCACCCGCGCATCCTCGCCCTTGCTGCGGACGAGCTTGACGTACTCCTTGCGGCGCTCCTCGGTGAGCTCGGGCATCGTCACGCGAATGATGTTGCCGTCATTGGACGGGTTGGCACCGAGATTGGGCATGTCGCGGATGGCCTGCTCGATGGCTTTGAGCGCGGACTTGTCGTAGGGCGTGACGATGAGCGACCTGGCCTCGGGGTTGGCCAGCGAAGCCAGCTGCGCGAGAGGCGTGGGCGACCCGTAGTAGTCGACGAGCACCTTCTGGAACAGCTGCGGGTTGGCGCGCCCGGTGCGGACCGTGGCGAAGTCCTCCTTGGCGGCTTCGACCGCACGCGACATGCGTCCGGTGGTTTCGGCGAGGACATCCGCGATCACGGGGGCTCCTTACATCAGGGGTTTGGTTCGATTCTATCCGGCGGTCATCAGACCCACCTGCAGCGACAGGGCGCTCAGGCGGTGACCAGCGTGCCGATCGGCTCGCCCAGCAGCGCGCGGGTGACGTTGCCGACGGGCTCCATGCCGAACACGCGCATGTCCATGGCGTTGTCCATGCACAGGCTGAACGCGGTGGAGTCGACGACCTTCAAACCGCGCTGCAGCGCATCCCGGTAGGTGACCCTCTCGATGCGCTGCGCGGTGGCGTCCTTGTTGGGGTCGGCCGTGTAGATCGCATCCACGCCGTTCTTGGCGACCAGCACCTCCTGGGCGCGGATCTCCAGAGCGCGCTGGGCTGCCACGGTGTCCGTGGAGAAGTACGGCAGGCCCGCACCGGCGCCGAAGATGACCACGCGCCCCTTCTCCATGTGGCGCTCGGCGCGCAATGGGATGTACGGCTCGGCGACCTGAGTCATCTGGATGGCGGACTGCACACGCGTGGGGGCACCCGCCTGCTCGAGGAAGTCCTGCAGGGCGAGCGCGTTCATGACGGTGCCGAGCATGCCCATGTAGTCGGCGCGCCCACGGTCCATGCCGCGCCGGCTGAGCTCCGCTCCACGGAAGAAGTTGCCGCCGCCGACGACGATCGCGATCTCCACACGGTCCACCGCTGCGGCGATGTCCCGGGCGATCCGGCTGACGACGTCGGGGTCGACTCCCAGCGACCCGCCGCCGAAGGCCTCACCGGACAGTTTGAGGAGGACGCGGCGGCGTCCGGTGCGTTCAGTCATGGGGAGTGTCCTCTCGTCCGGTTTCAAGATACTGCCTCGGCCTGCTCCGGGCATGCAGAAGGGGGTTCGGACCGTGTGTGGATCCGAACCCCCTCCGAGGTGTTACGCGCCGACCTTGAACCGCGCGAAGTCGGTGACGGTGATGCCCGCACTCTTCGCGACCTGGCCCACGGACTGCTTGTTGTCCTTCGCATAGTCCTGCTCGAGCAGGGCGACCTGCTTGAAGAACGCGGTGACCCGGCCCTCGACGATCTTCGGAAGCGCGGCCTCGGGCTTGCCCTCGTTGCGCGAGATCTCGGTGACGATCTCCCGCTCCTTTTCGACATCGGCCGCGGGGACGTCCTCGCGGCTGAGGTATGAGGGGTTCGCGAACGAGATGTGCTGCGCGATGCTGCGTGCGGTCTCCGCATCGCTGCCCGTGTACGCGAGGGCGACGCCGATCTGCGGCGGCAGATCCTTGCTGGTGCGGTGCAGGTACACCGACAGGGACTCGCCCTTGACGGTGCGGACCCGACGCAGCTCGACCTTCTCGCCGATGATCGCAGCCTCATCGGAGATGAGCTGCTCGACGGTCTGGTCGCCGGCCGGTGCGGCCAGTGCGGACTCGAGGGAATCCGCCGCGACGGCGGCGACCGCGTCGGCCACCTTGTCGGCGAGCGTGATGAAGCGCTCGTTCTTCGCGACGAAGTCGGTCTCGCAGGCGAGCTCGATCAGCGTGACGGCGCCGTCGGTCTCCCGCGCGGCGACCAGACCCTCGCTGGTGGAGCGGTCAGCGCGCTTCGCGTTGCCCTTGGCACCCTTCAGGCGCAGGATCTCGGTGGCCTTCTCGACGTCGCCGTCGGCCTCCTCGAGCGCCTTCTTGGTGTCGACCATTCCGGTTCCGAGCTGCTCGCGCAGCGCCTTGATGTCGGCGATGGTGAAGTTGGCCATGTGTGGTGGCTCCTTGCTTCGTGTCTGTGCGGGTGTGCGGGTTGCTTACTTGACGTCGGCCGCGGCCTCGGCGGCCGGCGCGTCGGCGGCCGGGGTCTCGGCGGCAGCCGACTCCTCAGCAGGCGCCTCGGCGGCGGGCGCGGCCTCGGCGGCGGGCGGCGCGACGGCGTCGCCCTGGAGCAGCTCCTGCTCCCACTCGGCGAGGGGCTCCGCCTCGCCGGACTCCGGGTTGTGCTTCTGCTGCAGGCCCTCGGCCGCGGCATCGGCGATGATCCGGGTCAGCAGCGAGACCGAGCGGATCGCGTCGTCGTTGCCGGGGATCGGGTACTGGAAGTCGTCCGGGTCGGCGTTGGTGTCGAGGATGCCGATCACCGGGATGCCGAGCTTCTTGGCCTCGTCGATGGCGAGGTGCTCGCGCTTCGCGTCCACGACCCACAGCGCCGACGGCGTGCGCGAGAGGCTGCGGATGCCGCCGAGCGACTTGTGCAGCTTGTCGAGTTCGCGCTTCTTGAGCAGCAGCTCCTTCTTGGTGAAGCCCGAGGCGGCCGGGTTCTCGTAGTCGAGCTCCTCGAGCTCCTTCATGCGTGCCAGGCGCTTGGCGATCGTGGAGAAGTTCGTGAGGAGACCGCCCAGCCAGCGCTGGTTGACGTACGGCTGGCCGACGCGGGCGGCCTGCTCGGCGAGGACCTCCTGCGCCTGCTTCTTGGTGCCGACGAAGAGGATGGTGCCGCCGCGCGCGACGGTCTCCTTGACGAAGTCGTAGGCCTTGTCGATGTACGACAGCGACTGCTGCAGGTCGATGATGTGGATGCCGCTGCGCTCGGTGAGGATGAAGCGCTTCACCTTCGGGTTCCACCGACGGGTCTGGTGTCCGAAGTGCACGCCGCTGTCGAGCAGCTGGCGGATGGTGACCACAGCCATGGTCGTCTCCTGGTTCTGACGCTCTCGCGTCGTCGAGGTTGTTCTCGCCGGTCGGATGACCGGCAATCCTGGTGCCCGGCGCACACCCGCCCTCCGCGCAGCTGAAGTCTGTGAAGAAGGACCTGTGGGAGTGGATGCCGCGACCGGAGTCGCTCTGGGCACGCGTAGTCATCCCGATATCGGGATGCCCTTCAAGCATACAGGACCGGCGGGGTCCGCACCCATCGGATCGTGTGCGTTCGCCCTGCACATCCGGCGGGCACGGGCGGTTCTCCACGGATGCGGGGATCGCCGCCTCCCGGCATGCTCAGCGGTGTCAGGGTTGCGGTGTGACGACGACCATCCGCAGACCGCATCCCGTGCTGATCCCGATGTGCGTCATCCTCGCGCTCATGCCCTCGGCCACCGCGTCCGCCGCCGCGCACACGGTCGACGCCCCCGGCATGAGCCCCGCCGTCTCCGTCGCCGGTGCGCCCGTCTCGGAGGACGCCCCGGGCCATCCATGGCTCTGGCCGGTCTCCGAGGCCCGTGAGGTCCTCGAGCCGTACCGCGCCCCGGCTCACGACTACGGTCCGGGGCATCGCGGGATGGACATCGCAGCGCAGCCGGGGGCCGACGTGCTCGCACCGGCTGCAGGGGTCGTCGCCTTCCGCGGTGTCGTCGTCGATCGTCCGCTGCTGACCATCGCTCACGGCGACGGGTACGTGACGACGCTGGAGCCGGTCGTCTCCGGCCTGGCGCCCGGCGTCGCGGTGACCGCCGGGATGACAGTGGGCACGGTCTCGGCGGGCGGGCATGCCGTGCGCGGGAGCCTGCATGTCGGCGTTCGCATCGACGGCGCCTATGTGAATCCTCGCGGGCTGTTCGGGACGGCGGAGCGAGCCGTGCTGCTGCCGTGCTGCGAGGGCTGAGCGGCGGGATCCATCATCACGCGCGGGGGTGGGCGAGGCGGTAGGCGGCGGTGAGTCGCTCCGCTGACACGTGCGTGTAGATCTGGGTGGTTCCGAGGCTCGCATGACCGAGGATCTCCTGCACGGCGCGCAGGTCCGCGCCTCCGTCGAGCAGATGGGTCGCGGCGGAGTGCCGCAGCGCGTGCGGGCCGACGTGCTCGGTGCCCACGACGGGGCCGAGCGCCCGAGTCACGAGCGCGTAGACGCTGCGCGGGCCGATGCGCGCTCCGCGGGCGCCGAGGAACAGCGCCGGCGTGCTCGCAGTGGATCGGGCGAGCAGGGCGTCTCGCCCGCGGGTGAGGAAGGCGCCCACCGCGTCGGCCGCCGGCCTGCCGAACGGGACGATCCGCTCCTTGTCTCCCTTGCCGACCACCCGAACGGTCCTGCGGTGCAGGTCGACGTCGTCGACATCGACGCCGCACAGTTCGGACACCCGGATGCCTGCGGCGTACAGCAGCTCGAGGATGGCGTGGTCGCGCAGCGCGATCGGATCCCCGCCGGATGCGGCGGACCTGCGCTGCTCGAGAAGCTCGCGCATGCCGTCGGCGGAGGCGACCACGGGGAGAGTCTTCACCCGACGCGGCGTGACCAGACGCAGGCTGGGGTCGACGGGAACGAGCTCGGTCTCCCTCGCCCAGCCGAAGAAGGACCGCACGGCTGCTGCTCGGCGAGCGAGCGTGGAGCGCGCGTCGCCCCGCTGCGTGGCCCGCCACAGCCAGTCCCGCAGCGTTTCCAGGTCGACCGTAGCGAGATCCCCGTCCCCGACCGCGCGTCCGAGGTCGGCGAGGTCGGAGCGGTAGGCGCGCACCGTCGAGACGGAGAGCCTGCGCACCTGGGTCAGGTGCGCGAGGAAGGCCTCCACAGCATCCGAATACGTCACCCCACCAGCATGCCCCGTTCCCGCGACGCCGGACCGGTCCCTCGCCGACGGGCGGCATGACCGATCATGACGTGCGCCGCCAGCCCTCCTCGTTCCGGACGACGACGCCCTCCAGGCCCAGCAGGCCCAGCAGGCTGCGCACCCGCTCCACGGCGAGCCCGCAGCGGCGCGCGAGATCCAGGGCGTCCCGACCGGTGCGGGTGCTCATGGCGTCCAGCAGTCGGATCTGCTCCGGGTTCATCGCGGACGACGATGACGGAGCGGTGGCTCTGTCGTCCCACAGCTCCCGCACCTCCTGGGTGCTGGTGACGCAGATCGCGTCGTATTCGCGCAGCAGCCGGTGGCAGCCCGACGATGTCGAGGAGGAGACGGGCCCGGGCACTGCGCCGATCGGCCGGCCGAGAGCGGCGGCGTGACCCGCCGTGTTCAGGGAGCCGCTGCGCGACCCCGCCTCGACGACCACTGTCGCGAGCCCTGCGGCGGCGATGAGCCTGTTGCGCTGCAGGAACCTCCAGCGGGTGGGCGCACCACCGCAGGGCACCTCGCTCAGCAGCACGCCGTGTCCGCGAATCCGCTCGAACAGCTGCTGGTGCCCGGCGGGGTAGGCACGGTCGACTCCCCCGGCGAGGAACGCAACCGTCGTCCCGCCCGAGCCCAGCGCCGCACGATGGGCGGCGCCGTCGATCCCGTAGGCTCCCCCGGACACGACCAGCACGCCCGTGGCGGCGAGCTCGCCGGCGAACTCCGCCGCGACGGACTCCCCATATGCCGTCGCGGCGCGCGCGCCGACGATGGACACCGTCTCCGCAGCAGGAAAAGTGCACATGTCGCCGCGCGCCCACAGCACGACCGGTGCGTGCACACCGAGACCGTCCAATCCCTCCGGCCAAGCCTCATCGCCGGGCAGGAGGAGCCGTCCGCCCAGTTCGATGCATGAGTTCACGGCTTCCAGAACCGCCCGCGCGTGCATTCTGGGTCGCCAGCGGTCCCGGGCCTCCGCCAGTGCCCTGGCGTCCACGACTCCCGGCTCCTCCAGACCGGTCGCCAGATCATCAGCGCTGACGGCGATGTCGAGCGCACGTGCCGCGCCGTGGATCGCGATCAGAGCACCGGCGACGCCGTCACCGGGCTCGACGAGCACGGACCACGCCGCCCGCGCGATCACCTCCGCCGGATCCGCGTCCGGTCTCAATCGCCGGGCCGCCGGCAGCAGCCGTGGCTCATCCAGCATCCGATTGGTCGCAGTCCTCATGCCAGCAGTCCTCTCTTCAGGAACAGAGCCCGTCCCAGTTCATCCGCACCGGGCACGGATACCCCGGCGAGGTCGGCCAGAGTCCAGGCGATCCGCAGCACCCGGTCGTACGCGCGCAGCGTGACCGCTCCGCGCTCCAGCGCGCGATCCAGCGGTGCACGGACCTGCGGAGGAAGACGCAGTGCACCGATGCGCAGGCGCTCCCCCGGAGCATCCCCGTTGACGCGCCAGGGGGCGCTGCGCCATCGTTCTGCCGCCGCTGCGCGTGCCGCCACCACCCGTTCCCGTGCGATGGCGGACGTGAGCGTGGACCTCTCCCCCGAGGTCGCCCGGGATGCGGCCACACGAGCCACGCGCAGATCGATGTCGATGCGGTCCCGCAGCGGCCCCGACAGGCGGGAGGCGTAGCGCCGGATGGCCATCGGCGGGCAGGTGCACTCCGCGCCGCGGACTCCGTGGTTCCCGCACGGGCACGGGTTCATCGCGAGAATCAACTGGAAGCGTGCCGGATAGCTCGCGGTGAATCCCGCCCGGTGCACCTCGATGCGCCCGGACTCCAGGGGCTGGCGCAGGGCGTCCAGTGCGACGCGCTGGAACTCCGGCGTCTCATCGAGGAACAGCACACCGCGGTGGGCCCGCACGATCGCGCCGGGACGCGCCACCCTGGTGCCGCCGCCGACGAGCGCCGCGGACGACGCGCTGTGATGCGGAGCCACGAACGGTGCGACCGGATCGAGCCCGATGATCGGCTCCCCCGCCAGGGAGCGGATCGCCGCGACCTCGAGCGCCTCCCGATCGTCCAGCAGCGGGAGGATGCCCGGCAGCCGCCTCGCCAACATGGTCTTGCCCGCACCGGGCGGCCCGCAGAGCATCATGTGGTGCCCGCCCGCAGCCGCCACGACCAGGGCGTCGACGGCCTCCTCCTGACCGATCACATCGGCGAGATCCAGCCCGTCGGGCTCCGCCCGCTCGGGTGCCGCGATGCGCACGGGCTCGACATCGGGCACCTCCACGTCGGCGCCGTGCAGCGCGGCGACCTCCGCGAGGGAAGCCGCCGCGCGCACCTCGATGCCGGTGACCAGCGCCGCCTCCGCCGCGTTGGCGTACGGAACGATGACCCGCGGGAATCCCGCGCGCGCCGCCGCGTAGACGGCGGGCAGCACACCGGGAACCGGGCGCAGCCTGCCGTCCAGCCCCAGTTCGCCGACGTGCACCGCCGAACGGACCGTCTCCGCGGGGATGATGCCGCCCGCGGCGGCCGTCGCGACGGCGATACCGAGGTCGAAACCGGACCCGTGCTTGGGCAGACTCGCCGGCGAGAGATTGACGGTGAGGCGTCGTCGGGGAACCTCGAGCCCTGCGTTGCTGCAGGCGTTCCACACCCGCTGCACGGCCTCGCCGAGCGCCTTGTCGGGAAGGCCGATGATCTTGAACTCGGGTGTCTGCGTCGAGAAGTCGGCCTCCACCTCGACCATGTGCCCGTCCACGCCTGTGAGCGCGACGGCCCAGGTCCGTGCGGTGCTCACAGCAGGTCCACGAGGTGCTCGAGACGGGCGGTCTCGGCATCCGCTCCGATCAGCCCGATGGCCTCCAGCCTGATCCTGCGCCGCTTCGCCTCATCCGGATGCGCTCCGGCCCACGCGAAGGCCAGCCGCCACAGGCGGCGACGTTTGCGGTCGTCGATCGCCTCGAACGGATGACCGTAGCGCTCGGAGGTTCGGGTCTTGACCTCCACCACGCACAGCCGGTCGCCGTGCGCCGCCACGATGTCGATCTCACCCTGATCGCACCGCCAGTTCCGGTCGAGGACGACGTAGCCGCGCATCCGCAGATACCGTGCCGCCCGCTCTTCGCCCGCGCGTCCCAACTCGTCTTTCGCTGCCATGACGACAGCCTGCCGGGATCAGCGGGCTCCGCCGGGCAGGATTCGCAGTCGCTGTGGAGAAGACGTGTCGATCGCCCGGCTGTGGGATCGAGTGGGGTCACGCGCGGTGCGGTGCGCTCACTTGCCGTCGAGGGAGAGCTCGTCGGGCAGCTCGAACTCGCGCCGCTGCAGCTCCTCGACGTTGACGTCCTTGAAGGTGAGCACACGGACCGCCTTGACGAAACGGTCGGCACGATAGATGTCCCACACCCAGACGTCCTTCATCGAGATCTCGAAGTAGAAATCGTTCTCGGTGTCGCGCCGGACCACATCCACCTCGTTCGCGAGGTAGAAGCGCCGCTCCGTCTCAACCACGAACTGGAACTGCGCGACGACGTCACGGTACTCACGGAACAGCGCGAGCTCGAGCTCGCGGTCGTAATCGTCGAAGGCATCCTCATCCATAGTGCTCCCAGTCTAGAAGAGTGTCGTCGGCGCGATGATCGCCCACGAGGAACGGTGCAACGGGGTCAGACCCAGCTCACCGATGGCACGACGATGCTCGGCGCTCGCATACCCCTTGTTGCGATCCCAGCGGTACGCGGGATGCTCGGGATGCAGGTCGGTCATCAGCGTGTCGCGGGCCACCTTCGCGATCACCGACGCCGCCGACACCGAGGCGCAGTCCCGGTCGCCCTTGACGACGGTGCGGACGGTGAGGGGGGCGGGGTGCACCGGCGAGATGTAGTCCAGATTCCCGTCCAGGAGCACGAGCACGCGCTCCGCGGCCCCGGCCGCCTCGATCGCCTCCTGCACGGCGCGCGACGCCGCCAGCCCCAGCGCCCGCATGATGCCGACCTCATCGATCTCTGCGGCGCTCGCCCAGCCCACGGCGGATGCGCGCACCCAGTCGGCCGCCCGCAGGGCCATCTGCGGACGACGACGCTCGGTGATCAGCTTCGAGTCGCGCAGACCCTCCGGCACCCGACGACGGGAGCCTGCGGCATCCATGACGGCCGCTCCGACGGCGACAGGCCCCGCCAGCGCACCTCGACCGACCTCGTCCAGCGCGACGATCAGGTCGAACTCCTCCTTCAGGAGCCGCCGTTCAAGGCGGAGCGTCGGCTCGATCACGCCTACCCGGCCTCCGGAACCGAACGGAACACGTCGTCCTGGGTGTCGATGAGCCCGAACCGGTCCAGCGGCCAGGTGGTCAGGAACGCCCTGCCCACCACGTTCTCCAACGGCACGAAGCCACCGCCGGGCAGC
This sequence comes from Microbacterium soli, assembly GCF_039539005.1. NCBI lineage: Bacteria > Bacillati > Actinomycetota > Actinomycetes > Micrococcales > Microbacteriaceae > Microbacterium > Microbacterium soli. The sequence goes on along the minus strand of NZ_BAABCP010000002.1, from coordinate 24,013 downwards.
TCGCGGTGCGCACGGGAGTCCTGCGAACGATCCCGGTTGTCGCCCATCACCCAGATGGCGTCCACAGGCACTGTGACGTCGAAGTCGATGTCCGATGCCATGGTGTCACCGGGCGGGAGGTTCAGGTAGGTCGTCTCATCGACCGGCGAGCCGTTGATCGTGAGCTGGCCGAGTGCATTGCAGCACACGACGTGATCACCGGGCAGCCCGATGACCCTCTTGACGAGATGGTCCTGCGCATCCGATGTCGACAGACCCACGAACGTCAGCACCCAGTCCGCGGCCTCGACGACGAAGGGGCGCGCCGGACGCTGCGGTGCCGGGGGCAGCCATCCACCGGGGTCCTTGAAGACCACCACGTCGCCGTGATCGTACCCCGCCCAGACCGGCGTCAGCTCGTCGACGAGGATGCGGTCGTCGATCATGAGCGTGCGCTCCATCGACCCGGACGGGATGTAGAACGAGCGGACGATGAACGTCTTGACGACGAAGGACACCAGAGCCGCGATGAGGACGATCACGAGGACGTCGCGCAGGAAGACCAGGGCTCCCCGTCGCCGTGCCGGTCGTTCCGCGGACTCGGCGGCGTCGGATCTCATGTGCTCCCTCTCTCCGGTGCACCGCCCGATGGCGGCATCTACAAGGTTCGCACACCCGCGCGAAGACGACAGAACCCCGGCACCATCGTGTGTCCCGGGGTCCTGTGAGCAGTCCGCGCGTCAGCCGCGCTTCTCCCTGATCTTGGCCTTCTTGCCGTGCAGGTTGCGCAGGTAGTAGAGCTTCGCACGGCGCACGTCGCCCCGGGTGACGACCTCGATGCGGTCGATGACCGGCGAGTGCACCGGGAAGGTGCGCTCGACGCCCACCTGGAAGCTGATCTTGCGGACCGTGAACGTCTCGCGGACGCCATCGCCCTGGCGGCCGAGGACGACGCCCTGGAAGACCTGGATGCGGGACCGGCTGCCCTCGGTGATGTTGACGTGCACCTTGACGGTGTCACCGGGGTGGAAGTCAGGGATGTCGGAACGGAGCGAGGCCGCGTCGACGGCGTCGAGGATCTGCATGATCGTCTCTCTCTGCACTCGCCACAGGTCGGGTGCATGATTCAAAGGGATGAGAACGTGTGTGCCCAGCGGCGCGCGAGGCGTCCACAGGCTCCCCTGAGGCAGAGCCGGATCGTGGCACGAACATCCATTCTGCCATGAAAGAAGCACCACTCAAAACCGACGCGGATCAGTCGGGCCGCCGACGCTCCTCGATGACGATCACCTCGGGATCCGGCTCGGTCGCACCCGGTGCGGAGCCGTGCGGAGTGCGCCAGTCGACGGTCTCCCGGATCCGTATGCCGGAGCCGCGCGCCTCGTCCCACAGTTGCCACAGCTGCAGCCAGAACAGCGCGATCGCGGCGGCGACGGCTCCGGTGAGCAGCCACCCGAACGCCCCGCCGGGGAACAGTCCGACGGCGATCGTCAGCACGTGCCAGACGCCGAAGCCGATGACATCCCACCAGGACAGGGCGCGCTCCGCACGCACGGAGGGCCGCGACCGCGTCAGCAGCGTGAGGATCAGCTGGCCGACGAAGACGGCCGGCATCGCCATGAGGAGCACCCACAGTAGCGTCCAGCCGTTCCGGCCGAACAGCGCCCACCCCGACAGGATCCACAGCGGAAGGACGAAGGCGGCCGGAATGAGCCACCGGAGGAATGCCTGCCGCAACCACATGGTTCGATCGTACGGGGGATGCCGCGGTTCCCGGCACCTGTTCGCTGTGAGCTTGAGGTGACGACGATCGGGGAGAATGAGATGTCTACGAGAGGAATCCGCCCATGATCGAACTGCGCACACCGGCCGAGATCGACGAGATGCGCGCCGCCGGGCGCTTCGTCGCGGAGACGCTGGCGACGCTGCGCGCGGAGACGAAGGTGGGCATGAATCTGCTGACCATCGACCGCCACGCGCATGACCTGATCCGCAGGGCCGGTGCGGAGTCCTGCTACATCGACTACGCCCCGTCCTTCGGGAACGGGCCGTTCGGCAAGGTCATCTGCATCTCCGTGAACGACGCCGTCCTGCACGGCCTCCCCCACGACTACACGCTGCGCGACGGCGACCTCGTGTCGCTGGACTTCGCGGCGTCCGTGGACGGATGGGTCGCGGATTCCGCCGTCTCCTTCGTGGTCGGCACGGCGCGCGACGAGGACCTGCGTCTCATCGACACGACCGAACGCGCCCTGGACGCCGCGATCGAGGCGGCGGTCGTCGGCAATCGGATCGGCGACATCTCGGCGTCCATCGCCGCCGTCGCGCACGGCGAGGGGTACTCCATCAACACCGACTTCGGCGGACACGGCGTCGGACGCGTCATGCACGGCGACCCTCATGTGCCCAACGACGGCCGCGCCGGGCGCGGCTTCCCGCTGCGCGAGGGCCTGGTGTTCGCGCTGGAGCCGTGGCTGCTGGCGACCACCGATGAGCTGCGGACGGACGCCGACGGCTGGACGCTGCGCAGCGCGGACGGCTCCCGCGGATCGCACTCCGAGCACACCGTCGCCGTCACGGAGGACGGACCGATCGTGCTGACCGACCGCGGCTTCCTGGGCGTCGACTGACGCTCAGACCGCACTGCGCGCACGACGCCGCAGAGGGGTTGCACTGTCAGTCGCCCAGCAGGTCCGGCCTGCGCACCCGCGTGCGCTCGAGCTGCTGGTCGCGGCGCCAGGCGGCGACGGCGCCGTGATCGCCGCTGAGCAGCACCGGCGGGACCTCCCGCCCGCGCCACACCGAAGGCTTCGTGTAGGACGGGTACTCCAGGAGGCCGTCCTCGTGGGATTCCTCCACCAGGCTCTCGGGATTGCCGACCACGCCGGGGATGAGGCGTCCGATCGCCTCGATCATGGCCATCACGGCGACCTCTCCCCCGTTGAGCACGTAGTCGCCGAGGCTGATCAGACGCGTCTCGCCGAGTTCGGACGCGTATTCGAAGACGCGCTCGTCGATGCCCTCGTAGCGTCCGCAGCCGAAGATGAGGTGCTCGCGCGTCGCGAGCTCGCGCGCCGTGGCCTGGGTGAGGACCTCGCCCGCCGGCGACGGGAAGATGATGGTGGGTCGATGCTGCGCATCCGCGGTCAGCCCGTCCAGCGCCTCGCCCCAGGGCTCCGGTTTCATGACCATGCCGGCACCGCCGCCGTACGGCGTGTCGTCGACCGTGCGATGCCGGTCGTGCGTCCAGTCGCGCAGATCATGCACGGCAAGATCGAGGATGCCGACGTGCTGCGCCTTCCCGAGCAGGGAGAGTGTCAGACCGTCGAAGTACGACGGGAAGATCGAGACGACGTCGATGCGCATGGCGCCGTCATTCCGACGCGCGTTCGTTCACCGCGTCCGCCCGGGCGGCGCCGTCGGAGGCTGACGGGAGCTCCTCGAAGAGGCCGTCGGGCGGGGTCACGACGATGCGGCCCGCGGCGATGTCCACCGTCGGCACGATCGCGGCGACGAACGGGACCATGACCTCGGTGGTCGCTGTCCTGACGATCAGCAGATCCTGCGCGGGCAGGTGCTCGACGCGCAGCACGCGTCCGATGACGGCGTCATCGCGGACGACCTCGAGCCCCACCAGCTGATGGGCGTACCAGGCGTCATCCTCGTCGTTCTCGTCCTCGTCCATCCAGAGGATGGCGCGCACGAGCGACTCGGCGGTCGTGCGGTCCTCGACGCCCTCGAAGAACACGACGGAGCTGCTGTTCATGACGCGGTAGTCGCGGACGGTCACGGTCTTGCCGTGCCACACGGACGCCTCCGGCACCTGCAGCGTGAACTCGGCGCCCGGGACGAAACGGCGCTCGGGGCTGTCGGTGTACAACTCGAGCTTCAGCGCGCCCTTGAGGCCGTGCGCCTTGAGCAGCCGGCCGACGCGGAGCTGGTTCCGCTCGCCCGCCACGTCAGTCGTCCGCGACATCGACGCGGACGCGGCGCCCGTCGGCGAGAGCGGTGATGAGCGTGCGCAGCGCCTTGGCGGTGCGGCCGCCGCGCCCGATCACGCGACCACGGTCATCCGGGTGCACGTGCACCTCGAGGAGGTCACCTCGGGGCGACGCGGATGCGGTGATGCGGACGTCGTCGGGATGATCGACGATCCCCTTGACGATGTGTTCGAGCGCGGCGGCGAGCACGACGGACTACTCCGCGTCGGCGGGAGCCTCGGCGGCCTCCGCGTCGGCGGGAGCCTCGGCGGCCTCCGCGTCGGCGGCGGGAGCCTCGGCGGCCTTCTCGGCCTTGGGCTTGATGACCGACTTCTTCGAGGAGTCGGCTTCGAACGCGGCCTTCGGCTCAGCGACCTGGACGGTGGACTTCGCGTCCTTGTCGCCCTTGAACCTGCCCCAGTCGCCGGTCAGCTTCAGCAGCGCGGTGACCTGCTCGCTCGGCTGAGCGCCGACCGACAGCCAGTACTGCGCCCGCTCCGAGTCGACCTCGATGAGCGAGGGCTGCTCGGTGGGATGATACTTGCCGATCTCCTCGATGACGCGACCGTCGCGCTTGGTGCGCGAGTCGGCGACGACGATGCGGTAGTAGGGCGCACGGATCTTGCCGAAGCGCTTGAGACGGATCTTGACAGCCACGATTCTCCTGAATGGTGTGGAAAGGAAGACGAACGACGCCCGGAGAGTGGGGTGCACAACCCGGCGGAGGCTCTTTACAGGGGAACGGATGCCGGATAGAGGGTCGAGCAGCCGTCCGACCCTCTATTCTGCCAGATCCGCAGACGGTCCGCGAAACCCGACCGACACGATGCATCGACCGTCCACGAGCGGGCCGCGGCACCGCGGCTCAGGCTGCCTCATCGAGCATCCGCGCGAGGGACTCGTCGAGCACGACATCGGTGACCGCTCCCGCCGCGATGGCCGCCCGGAGCGGGCCCTCCTTGGCGGCGCCGGAGACCACGCACACCCGACGCGGCACGCGTCGCAGCCGGTCGAGCCCCGGGCCGGTGGATCGGGCGTTGAGCCGGATGTCCCTCCAGCTGCCGTCGGCGCGGAAGAACACCGTGGCGAGATCACCGATGACCCCGTCCTCACGGAGACTGCGGTAGTCGTCCCTGTTCAGGTATCCGCCCACGTACACCCTGCTCGGCACCTCCGACTGCGGCGAGCCCAGACCGAACACGGCGATGTCCATCTTCGACTGGAACGACAGCACCCGCCGAGTGCTGCGCTCGCGCCACATCGCCGCCCGCGTGTCGGGGTCGTCGAAGAAAGCCGGCACGGGGAACTGCTCGACCTGCGCGCCGAAGGCCCGGCCGAACCGCTGCAGGATCTCGCTGGAGTACTCCAGGCCGCTGGTCTGGACGTTGCCGGCCCCGTTGAGCTGCACGACGGTGGTGCCGTGCGTCTCCTTCGGCACGAGGGTCCTGCTGACCATCCCGATCGTCGATCCCCAGGCGACGCCCACCACCATGTTGGACTCCACGAACTGCGACACCAGCCGGCCCGCCGTCAGGGCCACGCGCTCCAGCCTCTCGACCTCGTTGACGATGCCGGACATGGGCACGACGTGCGCGGCGATGCGGAACCGGCTGCGCAGTCGCTCCTCGAGCTGCCCGGCCCGCTCGAACGGCGAGTTCACGCGGATGTCCACCAGTCCGGTCTTCCGTGCGTGCGCGAGCAGTCGCGACACGGAAGAGCGCGAGGTGGACAGCTCGGCCGCGATCGCGTCCATCGTCATGTCCTGGAGGTAGTAGAGCTTCGCGGCGGTGAGCGCCGCGGTCGTCTTCGCGATCCGTCGACCGTCGTCCGCGCTCATGAGAATCCGCCTCCGGACTCAGCATTGCACATTCGTGCAATGCGTTTGCGAGATCCGGCCAGGGATCGGATGCTGGAAGCGGAGCGAAGGGGTAGACGATGGTCGAGGAGACACGGCGGGCACGACGGGATGCGGAACTGGCAGCGGTCAGGGAGACGAGCCGGACGTCGGTGCTCATCATCGGTGCGGGGATCAACGGCATCTCGCTCTTCCGCGATCTGGCGCTGCAGGGGGTCGACGCCGTCATCGTGGACCGCGGGGATCTCGCCGGAGGCGCCACCTCGGCATCCAGCCACATGATCCACGGCGGCATCCGCTATCTGGAGAACGGCGAGTTCCGTCTCGTCCGGGAATCCGTGCAGGAGCGCAACGGTCTGCTGCGCACCGCACCGCATTACGTCAAGCCGCTGCGGACGACCATCCCGATCTACTCGACCTTCTCGGGCATCCTCGCCGCCCCGCTGCGCTTCCTCACGCACCGCAGCGGAAAGCCCCGCGAGCGCGGCGCCGCACTCATCAAGACCGGCCTGCTGATCTACGATCTCTTCTCCCGCGACGGCGGCGCCGTGCCGCGGCACCGGTTCCTCGGCCGCACCGCGTCGCTGGCGGAGCTGCCGCAGCTGGACCCGAGGATCCGGTACACCGCCACGTACTACGACGCCTCCATGCATGATCCGGAGCGGCTCGCGCTGGACGTGCTCCAGGACGCCCGCTCCGCGCACTCCGGCGCGCACGCCCTCACCTATGTGGCGGCGGTGGGCCGGGAGGAGGACGCCGTCGTGCTGCGCGACCTCGAGACCGGCGAGGAGTTCACGATCCGGGCGGACGTCGTCGTCAACGCCTCGGGGCCGTGGGCCGACCTCACCAATGCGGACATCGCCGCGCCGACGCGCTTCATGGGTGGCACGAAGGGGTCGCACATCGTGCTGGACTCCCCGGCGCTGCTGGACGCGACGAAGGGCCGCGAGATCTTCTTCGAGCACTCCGACGGGCGCATCGTGCTGATCTACCCCCTCAAGGGCCGCGTTCTCGTGGGCACCACGGACATCGAGGCGGATCCTCGCGAGCCCGCGCGCTGCACCCGGGAGGAGGTGGACTACTTCTTCGAGCTGATCCACCACGTCTTCCCCGGCATCGACGTCACGCGCGAGCAGATCGTGTACAGGTACTCCGGCATCCGCCCGCTCCCCCACCACGAGGACACCGCGCCGGGATTCGTGTCGCGGGACTACCGGATCGAGGTCGACGACTCCGGTGCCGTCCCGCACATCACCCTCGTCGGCGGCAAGTGGACGACGTTCCGTGCCCTGGGCGAGGCGCTCGCCGATCGCGTCCTCGAGCTGCTGGGTCGTGCCCGCGCGGTGTCCACCGCCGGACTGCCGATCGGCGGCGGACGAGGCTACCCCCGCACGACCCGGGCGCGGCGGTCGTGGATGCGGGTGCACCTTCCCGGCGCGGATGAGCGCGCACCGGCGCTGCTGGAGCGCTACGGGACGCGTGCGGCCGAGGTGTGGAAGCACATCTCCCGAAGTGAGGACCGGCCGCTGGCCGGCGGTGCGCTCTCCACCGGCGAGCTCGAATGGATGGTGGAGCACGAGCTCGTCGTGAGACTCGCCGACGTCGTGCTGCGCAGGACGGGAATCGCCTTCACGGGCGGCGCCACCGGCGAGATCCTCGAGGAGATCGCCGGGGAACTGGGCCGCCTGCTCGGCTGGGACCCGGCGCGGGTGAACACGGAGATCGTCGACACCGCGGAACTCCTGCGCGACGCCCACGGCCTGTCGATCACGGTGCCCGCCCGGTCCTGAGCCGTCCGGGGCCCCGGACGGCTCGTGCCCCCGACGCGTGACCCCCGCATCGCATCCGCCGATCGGCCAGACTGTCTTCGAAGGAGAATCCCATGGCTGACTACATCCTCGCGATCGACCAGGGCACCACGTCCAGTCGCGCGATCGTCTTCGACCGCAGGGGCCGCATCGTCGCGTCCGGGCAGAAGGAGCACGAGCAGATCCTCCCCCACCCCGGGTGGGTCGAGCACGATGCCGCGGAGATCTGGCGCAATGTGCAGGAGGTCATCGGGCTCGCCCTCACCCGCGCCCATGTCACCCGGCATGACATCGCCGCGATCGGCATCACCAACCAGCGTGAGACGACCGTGGTGTGGGACAGGACCACCGGCGAACCCGTCTGCAACGCCATCGTCTGGCAGGACACCCGCACACAGGGGATCGTCGACGGACTCGCCGCGGACGGCGGGACCGATCGGTTCAAGCCGATCGTCGGCCTGCCGCTGGCGACCTACTTCTCCGGCACGAAGATCGCGTGGATCCTGGAGAACGTCGATGGCGCACGGGCGAGGGCCGAGGCCGGCGACCTGCTGTTCGGCACCACCGACTGCTGGGTGCTGTGGAACCTCACCGGCGGTCCGGACGGCGGCGTGCACGTGACCGACGTGACCAACGCATCGCGCACGCTGTTCATGGACCTGGAGACGCTCCAGTGGCGCGACGACATCCTCGAGGCGTTCGACGTGCCGCGGTCGATGATGCCGGAGATCCGCTCCTCATCCGAGGTGTACGGTGCCGCCGAGAGCTCCTCGCTGCTGCGCGAGACGCCCATCGCCGGCATCCTCGGAGACCAGCAGGCGGCGACGTTCGGGCAGGCGGCCTTTGAAGCCGGCGAGAGCAAGAACACGTACGGCACGGGCTGCTTCCTCATCTTCAACACCGGCACGGACATCGTCCACTCCGGCAACGGCCTGCTCACGACCGTCGGATACAAGCTCGGCGATCAGCCCGCGCACTACGCGCTCGAGGGCTCGATCGCCGTGACGGGATCGCTCGTCCAGTGGCTGCGGGACCAGCTGGGGATCATCCGGACGGCGCCGGAGGTGGAGGATCTCGCTCGTCGGGTCGCGGACAACGGCGGGGTCTACATCGTGCCGGCGTTCTCCGGCCTGTTCGCGCCGTACTGGCGCCCGGATGCTCGTGGGGCGATCGTGGGCCTCACGCGGTACTCCAACCGGAATCACCTCGCGCGCGCCGCGCTGGAAGCCGTGGCGTACCAGACCCGTGACGTGCTGGATGCCGTCAACGCCGACGCCGGGCTCGCGCTGACCGAGCTGCGGGTCGACGGCGGGATGGTCGCCAACGATGCGCTCATGCAGTTCCAGGCCGATGTCCTCGGGGTGGAGGTCGTGCGTCCCGTCGTCGCCGAGACGACGGCTCTGGGCGCCGCCAATGCCGCCGGCCTCGCCGTCGGCTTCTGGGACGGGTTGGAGGACCTGACCGCCAACTGGCAGGAGGATCGCCGCTGGCGTCCGGAGATGGCCGTCGACGAGCGCGACCGCCTGCTGCGCCAGTGGCACAAGGCCGTCACCAAGTCGATGGACTGGGTGGACGCCGACGCCCGATAGTGTCCTGGTTCTCCCAGGGACGCGTCCTGCGAGAACCGCTTCGCCGGCCTTCCAGGGTGCGCTGAGTCAGCCCTTGCCGAACAGCTTCTGGATCGCGGCGAGGTCCGCCTCGCTGGGGGCCTTCGGCCCGCCGCCGAGTCCGAAGCCCGAGCCCGTCGGCGTGGCGTTCGACATCGTCAGGCCGGCGTTCTCCGCCGCGCGCTTGGCGGGGTTGCCCGATCGGGAGCCGCCCTTGGACTTGCCCTTCCTGCCGCGCTTCGACGACGCGCCGGGCTTTCCCATCGAGCCCATGCCGGGGATCTGCGGGGTCCCGCCGCGAGCGACGGTCTTCATCATCTTCGCCGCCTGGTCGAAGCGCTGCACGAGCTGATTCACGTCGGTGACCGTCATCCCGGAGCCCTTGGCGATGCGCAGCCGGCGCGAGCCGTTGAGAATCTTCGGATTGCGCCGCTCCCCCGGCGTCATCGAGCGGATGATCGCCTCCGTGCGGTCGATCTCGCGCTCGTCGAAGTCGTCGAGCTGCTGCTTCATCTGCCCCATGCCCGGGAGCATCCCGAGCATCTTCTTCATGGAGCCCATCTTCTTCATCTGCTGCAGCTGCTCGAGGAAGTCCTCGAGAGTGAAGGCCTCGTTCGCGAGCTTCTCGGCGACCTTCATCGCCTCTTCCTCGTCGAAGGCCTGCTGCGCCTGCTCGATGAGGGTCAGGATGTCGCCGAGGTCGAGGATGCGGCTCGCCATGCGGTCGGGGTGGAAGGGTTCGAGATCCTCGAGGTTCTCCCCCGTCGAGGCGAAGATGATCGGGCGGCCGGTGACGGATGCCACCGACAGCGCCGCGCCGCCGCGGGCGTCGCCGTCGAGCTTGGAGAGCACGACGCCGGTGAAGTCGACGCCCTCCTGGAATGCCCTGGCCGTGTTCACGGCGTCCTGACCGATCATCGCGTCGATGACGAACAGCACTTCGTCCGGGTCGGTCGCGCTGCGGATGTCGGATGCCTGCTTCATGAGCTCCGCGTCCACGCCGAGGCGCCCGGCGGTGTCGATGATGACGACGTCGTGCTGCCGGCGACGCGCGTGCTCGACACCGGCCATGGACACCTGCACGGGGTCGCCCACACCGTTGCCCGGTTCGGGGGCGAAGATCGCGGCGCCCGCGCGCTCGGCGACCACCTGGAGCTGGGTGACGGCGTTCGGCCGTTGCAGGTCGGCGGCGACCAGCAGCGGCGTGTGGCCCTCGCCCTGCAGCTGCTTGGCGAGTTTGCCCGCGAAGGTCGTCTTCCCGGATCCCTGCAGGCCCGCGAGCATGATCACGGTCGGCGGGGTCTTGGCGAACTCGAGACGGCGCTGCTGCCCGCCGAGGATCTCGATGAGCTCCTCGTTGACGATCTGCACGACCTGCTGCGCGGGGTTCAGCGCCCGGTTGACCTCGTCGCCCAGGGCGCGTTCGCGCACCTTCGCGGTGAAGTCCTTGACGACGGCGAGGGCGACGTCGGCGTCCAGCAGCGCGCGGCGGATCTCGCGGACGGTGCCGTCGACGTCGGCCGGGCTCAGCTTGCCCTTCGTGCGCAGGTTGCGGAAGGTCTCGGTGAGCCGATCGGAGAGCGTGCCAAAGGTAGCCATGGTGCCCTTCAGTTTACGGGAGACCACCGCGGTCCCGGAGACCTGCGCGCTCAGCCCCAGGGAAGATCGTGGATGCTGCGCAGCGCCTCGTCGAACTGCGCCTCCAGCGACGTGCGCCCGGCACCCTGCTCCGCCCACACCCGCAGGGACGACATGACCGCGGCCGCCAGGGCGGCACCGAGGATGTCTGCGCGGATCTCATCGATCCCGGCGCTGCGCGCCGCCGCGGCCACCGCGGATGCGATGCGCGCGTGGCGCAGCCCCGTGTCCCGGAGCAGCTCGACCTCCAGCCCCATGGCCGCCGCGTTGCGCAGGGCGAGCACGAGCGGATCCGGTGCGAAGCCCTGCACGATCGGCTCCACAGCCGCACGGACCGCCGGTCCATCGGCATCCGTTCCCAGCGCCGCCAGCGCGACCGACGCGTCGGCGATCCGCGCATCCAGCCCCGACCACAGCACGTCGCTCTTGGAGGAGAAGTAGTTGAAGAAGCTGGATCTGCTCACTCCCGCGCGCTGCGCGATGTCGACGACGGAGGTCGCCTCGTACCCCTGCTCGAGGAACAGCTCGCAGGCGGCCTCGGCGAGCGTCTCCCGCGAGGATGCGCGAGGACGCCCCGCCCGAGACCCCTGTGCGCTCATGCAGGTCATCGTAGCCGGGGCGTCGACTCGAATCATCGGCACGAGCGGCGTAAGCTGTGCAGGACACTATTGTTGTACTGCATCCAATAACAGCTGTTCCTCACTCGAACACCGGGAGTGCTCATGCTCGACATCAGGATCGCCGGCCTCGCGCCGGACTTCGTGCCCTACCTCGACGGATGGGAGCTGCAACGCCGTGTCCACCGAGGCGTGGTCGCGGGCGATACGCCCGACACGCTGCTGCTGCTCGAGCACGAACCCGTCTACACGGCGGGCAAGCGCACCGAGCCGCACGAGCGCCCCAAGGACGGCACTCCCGTCATCGACGTCGATCGCGGCGGCAAGATCACCTGGCACGGCCCGGGTCAGCTCGTCGGCTACCCCATCGTGCGTCTGCCCGAGCCCATGGACGTCGTCGCGCACGTCCGCCGCATCGAGCGGCTGCTCATCGGCATCCTCAAGCCTCTCGGCATCGACGGCTACCAGGTGCCGGGGCGCAGTGGCGTGTGGGTGCGCCGCCCGTTGTCCGAGGACAAGATCGCCGCCATCGGGGTCCGCGTCCAGCAGGGCGTGACCATGCACGGCTTCGCGATCAACTGCGACAACACGCTCAGCGGCTTCGGCGGCATCATCCCGTGCGGGATCACGGATGCCGGGGTCACGACCATCAGCGAGGTCGTCGGTGCCGACGTCACGCCCGCCGACATCGTCCGGTCCGTCGCCGACGCGTTCGCCGCGGAGTACTCCCCGGTGGTGGCGGCATGAGCGCGGCGGCGCCCGAGGGCCGCAAGCTGCTGCGCCTCGAGGTCCGCAACGCCGAGACCCCCATCGAGCGCAAGCCGGAGTGGATCCGCACGAAGGCGAAGATGGGCCCCGAATACCAGGCTCTGCACTCGCTCGTGAAGGACGAGGGCCTGCACACGGTGTGCCAGGAGGCGGGCTGCCCGAACATCTACGAGTGCTGGGAGGACCGCGAGGCGACGTTCCTCATCGGCGGTTCCCAGTGCACGCGTCGGTGCGACTTCTGCCAGATCGACACCGGCAAGCCCGCCGCCTACGACATCGACGAGCCGCGCCGGGTCGGCGAGACCGTCGCGAGGATGGGACTTCGGTACGCCACGGTCACCAGTGTCGCCCGTGACGACCTGGCCGACACGGGAGCGTGGCTGAACGCCGAGACCGTGCGTCAGATCCACAAGCAGAACCCGAACACCGGCGTGGAGCTGCTGGCCAACGACCACAGCGGGAAGCCGGAGTTCCTGGGCAAGATCTTCGACGCGCGTCCCGAGGTGTTCGCGCACAACATCGAGACCGTCCCGCGGATCTTCCGCCGCATCCGCCCGGCGTTCACCTACGAGCGCTCGCTGAACGTCATCACGCAGGGCCACGAGGCAGGGCTCATCACGAAGTCCAACCTCATCCTCGGCATGGGCGAGGAGCCCGAGGAGGTCGTGCAGGCCATGCACGACCTGCACGACGCCGGCTGCGACATCCTCACGATCACGCAGTACCTGCGGCCCACTCCGCGCCACCATCCCGTCGAGCGCTGGGTCAAGCCCGCCGAATTCGTCGAGTTCAAGAAGGAGGCCGAGAGCATCGGCTTCCTGGGCGTGCTGGCCGGTCCCCTCGTGCGGTCGTCGTACCGCGCGGGGCGGCTGTGGGCGCAGTCGATGCTCTCGAAGGGTCGCGAGATCCCGGCTCACCTCGCCCACATCGCCGAGAGCGCCGATCTGGGCTTCGCCCAGGCGGTCTGACATCTTCGGCGGACTCGCCGCGCGGCCGGAAGGTGACGCGATCGGGCGGCGAGTCCGCCGGGGATCATCGCCGACGAGGCGTCAGTCGGAGCTCATCACCGAGAGCACCGTGCCGTCGTCGGCGAGATTCACCAGCAGCGCGTCGTCGGCGGCATCCGCGTCGAGCGCGTACTCCATGACGGCGAAGGGGTCCGTGCCGCCGTGCTCATCGGCGAGGATCGTCATGCTCATGAGGCTCAACGAGCGGATGATGTCGACGGCGGCGTCGCCGCTCACGTCCACCAGCAGGTCGCCCAGCTCCTCGCCGTACGTCTCCTGCTGCTGCAGGATGAACTCCGTGACCTCGCTCGTGCGGTCATCGACCTCGGTGAGCATGGCGCGCCGCACCATCGCATCCAGGTTCTCGATCCCGGCGATGAGACCGGCGGCCACGTCGAGGGCCTCCTGCGAGACGTCGTCCTGGTCCGGGGCGGTCAGGTCGACGGTCACGGACTGGTCGCCGAACTCGACCCGCTCCGTCCAGAAGATGGCACCGTCGGGTCCCGCGGACAGGACGCCGAAGAAGTCGTGTTCGATTGCCATGCCGCTATGAAACCAGCCTCGCTGCCGCTCCGGTAGTCCTACGCGCCGACCAGCGACGACACGAAGACATGCGGGGTGAAACCGGTGAGGTCGTCGATCCCCTCGCCCTGGCCGAGGAGCTTCACGGGGATGCCGGTGCGCTCCTGCACGGCGAGGACGAACCCGCCCTTGGCCGACCCGTCGAGCTTCGTGATGACGAGCCCCGTCACCCCCGCATGCTGCAGGAAGGCCTCCGCCTGGATCACCCCGTTCTGACCGGTCGTGGCGTCCAGGACCAGCAGCACCTCGCTGATCGGTGCGAGCTTCTCCACCACGCGCCGCACCTTGGACAGCTCGTCCATCAGCCCGCCCTTGGTGTGCAGCCGGCCGGCCGTGTCGATGATCGCGATCTCCGTGCCGTGCGTCTGGGCGTACTCGACCGTCTGGTAGGCGACGGATGCCGGGTCCTGTCCCTCGTGCTGCGGGCGCACGATCGCTGCTCCCCCGCGCTGCGCCCAGGTCGCCAGCTGCTCGACGGCGGCGGCGCGGAAGGTGTCGGCGCCGCCGACCACGACGCTGCGCTCGAAGCCGCGCAGGAACTTCGTGAACTTGCCGATCGTGGTGGTCTTGCCCACGCCGTTCACCCCGACCACCAGCACGACCGCCGGCCGTTCGGTGAGTCTGAGAGTCGTGTCGAACTTCGCGAACCGCTCCTCGAGGGTCTCCCGCAGCATCCGCTGCAGGTCCTTGGGGTCGGTGGTGCGGAACCGCTCGACCTTCTCGCGCAGCTCGTCCAGCAGCTGCTCGGTGATGTCGGGGCCGAAGTCCGCGGTGATCAGCGCGGTCTCCAGGTCGTCCCACGTGGTCTCGTCGATGGTGGGCTTGACGAACATGCCGCGCAGGGCGCGACCGAGGGACCAGGACTTCTCCGCCATGCTCCCAGCCTACGTCGTCCCCCTGTTCGCCCCCGTCGTGAGGATCGCCGGTTCGGCGGTGGGGAAAGGGACAGAAAGCGCTTCGGGAGCGGTGTGAGGTGGGCGCGGAGGCGGAGACGGCTGGATGGGGTGGGACGTTCGGGGGTCAGACGGATGCCGTGGCGCGGTCGCCGACACGCTGACCGACGACGGCGGAGACGCCGTCCTGGCGCATGGAGACCCCGTACAGGGCGTCGGCGATCTCCATGGTGCGCTTCTGGTGCGTGATGACCAGCAGCTGGGAGTTCTGCCGCAGCTGCTCGAACACCGTCAGCAACCGGCCCAGGTTCGCGTCGTCGAGGGCGGCCTCCACCTCGTCGAGGATGTAGAACGGGCTGGGCCGCGCCTTGAAGATCGCCACCAGCAGCGCGACCGCGGCCAGCGACCTCTCCCCGCCGGACAGCAGCGACAGCCTCTCGATCTTCTTCCCCACCGGACGCACGGCCACCTCGATGCCGGTGGTGAGCATGTCGTCGGGGTTCGTGAGCGAGATGCTGCCGGAGCCTCCGGGGAACAGCAGCGGGAACACCTCGGAGAACGCCTGCCTGGTGTCCTCGAACGCCGCGGCGAAGATCACCTGCATCCGCTCGTCGAGCTCAGCGATGATCTCCCGGAGGTCCTGCCGCGTCTTGGTCAGATCCGCCAGCTGCTCGGTGAGGAAGGCATGCCGCTGCTCGAGAGCGGCGAACTCCTCCAGCGCCAGCGGATTGACCCGACCCAGCTGCGCGAGCTTGCGCTCGGCGTCCTTCAGTCGCCGCTCCTGATCGCGGCGGTCGAACGGCACCCCTGCAGCCTCGCCTGCATCCGGCCGCTCCCCGGCGTCATCGGCGCCGGAATCCGGCGGGACGAGCTGGTCCGGCCCATATTCCGCAATGAGAATATCTTCGTCCAGGGCGAGTTCGGAGGCGACCCGCTCCAGCAACCCGGTCAGATGCAGCTTCTTCTCGTGGATCTGCATCTCGAGGGTGTGCACGCTCTCCGTCAGGCCCGCCAGCCTCTCCCGCAGTGCGCCTTCCTGGGCTCGCAACGCCGTGAGCTCTTCGCTGTGCGCGGCGCGCTCCGCCTCCGCGGCCGCCAGCGCCATCCGCGCCTCGGCGACCGAGCGCCCGATGGAGTCCAGCACCCGAGGCACCTCCTCTGCGACCGCGGAGGCCGATTCGCGCTGCGCCCTGCGGATCACCGCACGGCGTGCGGCCTCCGCAGCCGCGTCACGCTCCTGCTCGCGCTGACGCTCCAACCCGGCCACCCGGGCCTGGGCGGCACGGATGCGCTCCCGGAGCGTCTCGATCTCCAGACGTGCCCGCACCTCCCCCTCACGTGCGAGATCCAGAGCCTCCAGCAGCCCGTCCCGCGCGCCGGTATCCAGTACAGGCCTCGGCTCGGACTCGGATGCCGCCAGTTCACGAGCCGCCTGCTCCGCAGCGGCCTCCGCGTCGGCGACGGCGGCCTGCGCCTGCGCGAGGCCGGATTCCAGTCGGTCGCACTCCGCGACGGCGGCCTCGTGCTGCACGGTGGCCCGGTTCAGCTGTTCGGCGTGAGAGGCCAGCGCCGCGTCGTGCTCGCGCAGCTCTCGCAGGGCGTCCTTCGCCTGTCTGCGCGCCTGTTCCACGGCATCCGTCGCCTCATCCCGGGCGTCGCGCAGCTCGGCCACCGTCAGGCGCACCTGCGCGAGCCGCTCCGTGGCGGCGTCGCGCTGGGCGGCCAGCTCCAGACGGGATGCCTCCCCGGTGCCGGCGCGCATGGTGTGCGCGGTGATCAGCTCCCCCGTCCGTGTGACGATCGTCGTGTGCACGTCACCAAGCGCGTCCAGCGCGGCACGGGCGGCCCGAGCGGATGCCAGGTCGTCTGCGACGAGCACCGTCGAGAGGATTCCCCGAACCCCGGGCGGCGCGTCCACCACCTCGGCGGCGGAGGTGGTGCCGGGAACGTCGACGACGGCGGAGGCCAGGGGCACCGAGGCATCGGCGATGACGAAGTCGACGGACCTGCGAGCACCGCCGTCCGCGACGAGCGCGAAGGCGTCATCGACGGCATCGACCAGGACACCCTCGGTCAACGGTCCGAGGACGGCGGCGATGGCGGCCTCGAATCCTGCACGCACCTGCACGGCATCGCCCACGAGACCGCGCACTCCCGCCGCGCCGGAGGCGACGATCTCGGCTGCTCCGCCGGACAGCGCCAGTGCGCTGCCGAGTGCAGCGGCCTTGGCGGTGAGCGCATCGGCCTCGCGCTCCGCCTCGTGCAGCCGCTCGCGCAGTGAGTCCCGTTCGGCTTCCGCGGCTGTGGCGCGCTTCTGCGCATCCTCGTAGGCGGCGGCGTACTCGGCAGCGGAACCGTCCGGCACCTGCGCGTCCTCGATGGCCTCCAGCGTCGCGGCGGCCTCTCGGCGGCGGCTGCGGGCGGCTTCCAGCGCGCTCTCCTGGCGCAGCACGGCTCCACGCACGGCGGCGAGGGCGGATGCCGCGGCCTCGGCGTTCCCGCGCAGGGTGGTCAGCCTCATGTCGTACTGCGAGACCAGGGCGCTCTGCTCGGCGATGTCGACGTCGAGCATGTTCAGCTCGGCGCGCGCGTCGACGACGGCTCTGCCGGCTGCAGCGGCCGCATCCTGCGCGTCACCCAGCCCCTCCGAGATACGGGTGATCTCGTCTCTGGCCTCGTCGATGGTGTCCTGGGTGACGGTGATGGCCGTGACGGTGTCGTCCTCTTCGCTGCCCAGGAGCGCCAGCCGCTGGTTGGCGAGCGTGTACAGGCTGCGCATGCGCTCCTGCACCTGCTCCAACCCGAAGGCGACCCGGCGCGCCTCATCGACGGCCGCGGAGTTCTGGAGGGATTCGAGGTGCTGGATGGATGCGCGAGCGGACTCCAGCTGGTCGGCCAGCACGAGGCGCTCGGTGTGGCGCTCCTGCTCGGTGCGGGTGTGGTCGGCCAGAGCGGTGCGCAGCGCGACCAGGTCGTCGGCGAAGATCCGCGCCTTCGCATCGCGCACGATCGCGGCGATGCCGGCGGCTTCACGGGCGATCTCGGCCTGCTTGCCGAGCGGCTTGAGCTGGCGACGGATCTCCCCGGCGAGGTCGCTGAGCCGCGTGAGGTTCGCCTCCATCGCGTCCAGCTTGCGGATGGTCTTCTCCTTGCGGCGCCGATGCTTGAGGATGCCGGCGGCCTCCTCGATGAACCCGCGGCGCTCCTCGGGCGAGGCCTGCAGCACGGTGTCCAGACGCCCCTGACCGACGATCACGTGCATCTCACGGCCGAGACCGGAGTCGCTCAGGAGCTCCTGCACATCCAGCAGGCGGCAGGCGGAGCCGTTGATGGCGTACTCGCTGGAGCCGTTGCGGAACAGCGTGCGGCTGATCGTCACCTCGGCGTACTCGATCGGCAGCGCGCCGTCGCTGTTGTCGATCGTGAGCTGCACCTCCGCACGACCCAGCGGACCCCGGGTCGAGGTGCCGGCGAAGATGACGTCCTCCATCTTGCCGCCGCGCAGCGTCTTGGCGCCCTGCTCCCCCATCACCCAGGCCAGCGCGTCGACGACGTTCGACTTGCCGGATCCGTTCGGTCCGACGATGCACGTGACCCCGGGTTCGAAGACGAACGAGGTGGGCTGGGCGAAGGACTTGAAGCCCTTGAGCGTCAGGCTCTTCAGGTGCATGCGCGCACCGTCCGTCCGGCGGTCCGTCCAGCGACAATCACGACGCCACGCTACCGGAATCCCGGCGGCGACAGCGGATCCCCCGCGGTCACGACCGGGATCCGCGCGGCTGCTGCACGGGGCGACGCAGGCACGACACGCCCCAGCATGCAGGCGGTGCTTGACGCGGCCTGAGGGGAGGCACTAGCTTTGCAACTCTCGGACAGCTCACGAAGGGAGGACGCTCATGGTCACTGCATCTGTCCCGGCACCGATCACCGGTTGGTCTGCGATGCGCATCGATGATCGGCCGTCCTCCGTCTTCGGCATCCGATCGAGCGCGCTCTCGTAGAGCCGTCGCCGGGTCCTCCGTTCAGGAAGACGCCCCCGACGGCTCCCACCGCTCCCGCATCGGTCGACCTCCTCGACCCTCTGCATCCCGTGCGACATCCCGTCTCCACGACCGTCCGCGCACCGGTGTCACCGGCCGCGCGGACCGCCCGCCGGAGGTCGCCGCCGTTCCTCCCTCCCATCCCATGGAATCCGACACGAAAGAGCACTCTCGTGAACACTGAAGCACTGCTTCGCAAGACCGTCCATCCGCCCTGTACCGAGGAGCACGAGATCGTCGAGATCGTCCTCCCCGCCGACCGCACCAGGCTCTCGCTCGGCGATCGGCTCGCCCTCCGCATCGGGTTGTGGCTCACGCTGCGCGCCCAGCGGAGCCGCCCCCGGCGCACGCCCCGCGCCCAGCGCGCCCCCGTGTCGTACGTGCGCACACTCGACCGCGGGATCACCGAGCACGAGGCCATCACTCTGCTCTCCTTCCCCATCCAGCGAGGTCTGCGATGAGCCGAGACACCGGCACCCCGCCGGTGCGACCCTGCGTCCGCTCGAGCTTCCCGCTCGGGCGGACGCGGGGTCCGGGATCGCCTCCTCGACGTGAATCATCCCGGGGGATGACGGCATCCGTCCGGGATCATCCGCTGGTGCGATGACCCGCACCACGGCCCCGGCGGAGGCTGGAGGCATGAACGATCCGATCCTGCACGCGCACTCGCTCACCAAGACCTACGGCAGCACTCACGCCCTCGCCGGTGTGGATGTCGTCGTGGGCAGGGGCGAGTCGCTGGCCATCATGGGAGCCTCCGGCTCCGGCAAGACCACGCTGCTGCATGTTCTCGCGGGCATCGTCTCCCCGGATGCAGGGACGGTCGTGTTTCGCTCCGCGGCGGGGGTCGACCTTGATGTCACCGCGCAGTCGGAATCGTCCCGCTCGAGGCTGCGGAGGGAGGGATTCGGCTTCGTGTTCCAGCAGGGGCTGCTGATCCCCGAGCTCACGGCCGTCGAGAACGTCGCTCTCGCTCTGATGGTCAACGGCGTCTCCCGTCGGGAGGCGATCCCGCGTGCGGCGGGGTGGCTGCAGTCGCTGGGGCTGGCAGGCATGGAGGAGCGGCGCATCGGTGAGTTGTCGGGCGGGCAGGCGCAGCGGGTCGCGATCGCCCGCGCCCAGGTGACCGGCGCGGAGCTCGTGTTCGCCGACGAGCCGACCGGTGCGCTGGACTCGCACACGTCCGCGGACGTGATGGATGCTCTGCTGTGGTCCACGGGGAGTCAGGGCCGCACCCTTGTGCTCGTCACGCATGATCTGCAGGTCGCGGCGCGCTGCTCGCGGACGCTGTCCATGCGGGACGGCGTGATCGTCGACGCGGAGGTGGCGGCGTGAACGCGCAGACCATGCGGATGCTGCTGCGTCCTGAGCCGGGCGGTGCCGCCACCATCGCGATCCCCGTGGCCGCCTTCGGGATCGTGACCGCCCTCGTCCTCACGGTCGTGGGCGGTGCGCAGACGTTCTGGGGCGTGCCGGGTCAGTATGCTCTGCTCTACCAGGTTCTCGCCGCCGTCGCGCTGGCCCTGCTCGTGCTGCCTCTCGCCTCTCTGGGCGGCGCCGCCGCACGGCTGTCGGCGCGGCGACGCGACGAGCGGCTCTCCACGCTGCGGCTGCTGGGTGTGACGCCGCTGGGCGTGGGTGTTCTCACCGTCGTCGAGTCGACGCTGGTCGCCGCGTGCGGCGTGCTCCTCGGTGTCCTCGGTCATCTGCTGCTGGTGCCGATGGTCGGTCTCATCCCGTTCCGGGGCGAGCCGCTCGGCTGGCAGCACGTCCTCCTGGCACCGTGGGGCACGGTCGGGGTCTGCGCCGGCACCGTACTGCTGGCCACGATCAGCGCCGTGCTGGGCCTGCGCCGGGTCATCGTCTCACCGCTGGGGGTGCGGATGCGGGCGCAGGCGTCGAAGGTGCGCGGGATTCGCGGCATGATCGCCGTCGTGCTGCTGCTCGCCGCCTTCCTCACGGCCCAGTCGGTGCCGTCGCTCGCCGGCGCGGTGTCGATCGCGGTCGTGCTCGCCGCACTGTTCGCGGGTACGATGGCCGTGCTGAACCTGGTCGGTCCCTGGGTGCTGAAGGTCGGTGCCGGCATGCAGGTCACGCGCGCCGCGACGGCGCAGCGGCTGCTGGCCGCGCGCACCGTCCTGGACAACCCGAGAGCCGCATGGCGGCAGGTGGGCGGGGTGGCGATGACGAGCTTCATGGCCGTCTTCGCCGGCACGGGAGTGTCGCTCATGAACGTCGCAAGCGCCGAGGCGCCGTCCAGCCAGGATGTCATGCTGATCACCGACATGCGCACGGGCCTGATCATCACGCTCGTCGTGTCGTTCCTCATGGTGGCCGCGTCGGTGGGCGTCACCCAGGCCGCGGAGGTCCTCGATCAGCGACCGCTGCACCGCAGCCTGCACCGGGTGGGCATGCCCCTGCAGACGGTCGAGGCGGCGCGACGTCGCACCGTCATGTCGCCGCTCCTGCTGACCTCCCTGGGGTCTGCGCTGTGCGCGGGGATCGTCGTGTTCCCGCTGCTGGGCATCGCGCTCATCGTCGCCCCGCTGTCGCTGCTGACCATCGCCGCGGTGCTCGCCTCCGGGATCCTCGTCGTGTGGCTGAGCACCCTGGCCACACGTCCGCTGCTGCGGCGTTCCTTCGCGTCCGCCTGAGCGTCGACGTCGCGGTCAGCGTCGCCGCTGGCAGCGCGGGCACAGGTGACTGGACCGGTTCATGAACGCGACGCGACGGATCGCGCCGCCGCACCGTGGGCACGGCCGCCCCGTACGCCCGTACGCGTTCAGCGAGTGGGCGAAGTACCCACCCTCGTCAATGACATTGAACGACACCCGTCGGGGCAAGCATCGTCCGCGGCGCCGAGGTGTGGGGCGGCACGAAGCACTCCGAGTTCAAAGGTTCTGGTAGATGTCGCGTCGGTGTCCGACGCGCACGACAGTGACGATTACCTCGGTGTCGTTGATCTCGTAGATCACACGGTAATTACCAACCCGCAACCGGTAAGCATCGCGGCCTGTTAGCTTCGTGCACCCGTTAGGGCGCGGGTCCACCTTCAGCCCCAGAATCGCGTCGCGGAGGACGCGCTGCTCCTTCACCGGAAGCTTCTTGAGGTCACGCCTCGCTGCGGATGCCAGGCCGACCGTGTAGGCGGTGGCGCCGCTCAACCGAGTTCAGCGAAGAACTCGTCGGCGCTCACGCGGGAGCCGTCATCAGATGCCTTGGCCTCGTCGTAAGCGCGGATGTCCGCCAGCTCCTCGTATTTCTCGAGCAGTTCCACGTCTTCTACCGGAACCATCACTGCGACGAGCTTTCCATGGCGGGTGATTCCGACGCGTTCATGCCCATACGTGACGGTACTCACCGTGCTGGTCATCTTGTCACGCAACGCGGAGGCGCTCACTTCACGAGCAACAGTGACGGTCATGCGCTTACGCTAACCCATGATCCTGACAATTCCAACATTTTGTACAAATTGCCGCCACTGACACCCGGCGCCGGCCTCAGCTGGCCATCCCTCCCACCCGTTCTTGAAGTCAAACAGGGCCGATGGATACTGCGGCCCAACGATCGGCCATCACCCCGGCCACGCCGTGGATTCGCGAGCGGTGAACGCTAGCCTTAACTCCAGCGCTCAGCCCTGCTGCCCAGGAGAACTATGACGAAGGCAACAATCACCCGTATCCGCAAAGTCCACGACTATCGCGCCTTCCAGCGCTGGACCGATGACGGGCGGGCGACTGATTTCGCCCGCATCAATCTGCTGTACGGCACCAACGGCAGCGGGAAGAGCACCCTTGCTAGCCTTCTGCGGTCCTGTGCAGCATCGGACGCCGAGGCTGCACAGTCGAAGATCGAGCTCGCAGCGACTATCGACGGCGTCGAGAGCACGGTGACTCATGCGACCGAGGGCTTCTGGAGCCGCGTCCAGGTCTTCAACGCGGAGTATGTCCATGAGAACCTCCGCTTCGACGACAGTCAGGGTCCGCGCTCCGACAGCCTCCTCACACTGGGCAAAGCGAACGTCGACGCAGAGCTTGAGCTGGCCGAAGCAGAGCGGCGCAGGGCCGAGATCGAACCCAAGGCAGCCGAAGCACGCGCAGCCGCGAAGGCCGCCGAAGCGAGCCTCGAACGACGCATGACGGAGGTCGCTGGACATATCGTCGACGACCTGCGCACCTCCCCGGTCGCCACCTATCGTGGCACAAACACCTACACCCGCAGAAACGTACGCAACCTGCTGGTCGGCGACCGTACCGTCTTCGACTCGGCATCGGCTGACGTCGCGGCCGACAGAGAACTAGCGACATCGAGCGCACCCCGACCATACACCGGGCTGTTCACGGGGGAGTTGGCGAGCGTCGATGACATCCGCCGGGACTCAGTCGCGCTTCTGAAAGAAGACGTCATCTCGCGACCCCTTGCTGAACTAGCAGAGAACCCCGTAGGAGCTGAGTGGGTTCAGCGTGGCTTGCCGTTGCATGGGCACGCGTCTGAGTGCCTATTCTGCGGTAACGAGATCTCATCAGAGCGCCGAGCCGCTCTCGCGGCTCACTTCGACCGGTCGGTGACGGACCTGCAAGCTCGCATCGACGCGCAGCTCGCTGCTCTGAATGCAAGCAAACAGAGCGCGTCCAGGCTCGCCGACAGCATTCCTGGCGATGGCGATCTGTACCCCGATCTGGCAGGCGCGCTGCGCGCGGCGCGCAATGAGGTGAGAAATCGCGTCGACCGCTACCAAAAAGCCCTCTCCGAGCTGGAGGGCCGCCTCAACGCCAAACGGTCGAACCCATTCGCTGTTCCGGAGTTTGACCTCATCACTGCCGCCAC
This sequence comes from Microbacterium soli, assembly GCF_039539005.1. NCBI lineage: Bacteria > Bacillati > Actinomycetota > Actinomycetes > Micrococcales > Microbacteriaceae > Microbacterium > Microbacterium soli. Next base: position 412 of record NZ_BAABCP010000002.1, on the reverse strand, counting down.
GCCCACACTCCATGCTGTCGTCGAGGTAGTCGACATACATGAAACGCGTCGCCTAGGGCGTGTCTGACAAAGCCTTGGTCCAGGCGATGACGGCGTTGAGGACGACCGCGGCGCGGTAGATCACGACGTGCTTGTCGTACCGGGTTGCGAGGCCTCGCCATTGTTTGATGTGGCAGTAGCGGCGTTCGATGACGTTCCGGTTCTTGTAGTCGGCGACGTCGAGCCCGACAGGTCTGCCGCCGCGGGATCCGCGACGCTTGCGGTGGCCTTTCTGGTCGTCGGGCTCGGGTGTGTCCGATGAACGGTGTTTCTGGGCCGGCGGTCATTAGTTGATTCGGCCTTCGAAGGCGATCGCGAACGCGTTCAGCGCTGGCTTCCACCTCGTCGCCCAGCGTGCCCTGCCCCGACCCGT